>NZ_JBEXPY010000015.1:0-158590 GCF_040612315.1 Streptomyces sp. NPDC006435 | reverse complement strand
CGCCCCCGGGGGCCCGCCGCCCCCGCGGGGGGGGGGGTGGTGGGGGCGGCGCGCGGCCGGGGGCCCCCCCCGCCGCTGCCCGCCGCGGCGGGCAGCGGCTGCGGCTGCGACTGACCCCGGACCGGTCGGCCGTCCGGCGGACGACGGCGGCCGACCGGCGTACCGGGCCCAAGCAGTACGCTGCCCACCATGCTTGTCGCCGCCGCTGTCTGCCCCTGCCCGCCCCTGCTGGTGCCCGAGGTCGCCGCCGGTGCCGCCCCCGAGCTCGACGCCCTGCGGGACGCCTGCGCCGAGGCCCTCGGCGTGCTCGCCGCGGCGCGCCCCGAGCTGCTGGTCGTGATCGGCCCGGCGGACCGGGCGGGCCGCGGCCCGCACCCCGAGGGCGCCACCGGCACCTTCGGGGATTTCGGCGTCGACCTCGGCGTACGGCTCGGGCGCGACCTCGCACCGGCCGGGGCGGCCCCGCTCCCGCCGTCCCTCTCCGTCGGTGCCTGGCTGCTCGCCCGCGCGGAATGGGCCGGTGTGCCGGTCGAGGGGCTGGGAGTGGGGGAACCGCTCGAAACCGGCCGCTGCGCGGACACCGGGCGGATGCTGGCCGACCGGGCGGAGCGGGTGGCGCTGCTCGTGCTGGGCGACGGCAGCGCCTGCCGCACGCTCAAGGCCCCGGGCTACCTGGACGAACGGGCCGAGGCGTTCGACGCGGCCGCGGCCCGCGCACTGGGCGCGGCGGATCCCGACGCGCTGCTCGCGCTGGACGAGGCGCTGGCGTACGAGCTGAAGGCGGCGGGCCGGGCCCCCTGGCAGGTGCTCGCGGGGGCGGCGCGAGGTGCGGGCCTGGACGGGCGGCTGCTGTACGACGACGCCCCGTACGGCGTGGGGTACCTCGTCGCCGCGTGGTCCTGAGCCGACGGCTCCGAACGGCCGGGGACGGCCGCACGGCATCGCCGTGCGGCCGTCCCCGGACTTGATTCAGCGCATGGTCAGGAAGCGGGCGGCGTACCACCCTCGTCCTTGTGGGACAGGCGCTCGACCGCGTCCTTGGCCTTCCGCGTGCCGGACTCGATCTTGTCGCTGTACTTGCCCTTGGTCTTTTGATCGACCGCCCGTGCGGCCTTGTCGAGCCCTTGGTCGATCTTGCCCCCGTGCTGATGCGCGAGTTCGCCGACCTTTTCCTTGGCGGGGCTCAGCTTGGCCTTCAGATTGTTCAGGAAGCCCATCGGGCACCTTCCCTGCTGGGGGACTGGGGTCGGACGCTTCCCCAAAAGGGAGAAACGCCCACATTCACTTCGAATTCTACTGGGGCGGAAATGGAAGCGTTTCGTCCGGTGGGGGTCGGGGCGTCGCACGGCGTCGCTCCTCCCTCACTCGTTGGGAGCAGGCGCCGGGGTTTGCGAGACTGGGGCGGTGAGTAGTTCAGCTCCCGCACCGCGGGTCATCACCGTCGTCGGCCCCACCGCGGCCGGAAAGTCCGATCTGGGTGTATTCCTTGCCCAGCAGCTCGACGGCGAGGTGGTCAACGCCGACTCCATGCAGCTCTACCGGGGGATGGACATCGGCACCGCGAAGCTGACGCTCCCGGAACGCGGGTCCGTCCCGCACCACCTGCTGGACATCTGGGACGTCACCGAGACCGCGAGCGTGGCCGAGTACCAGCGGCTGGCCCGCGCCGAGATCGACCGGCTGCTCGCCGCGGGCCGCACCCCCGTCCTGGTGGGCGGCTCCGGGCTCTACGTGAAGGGTGCCATCGACGCCCTGGAGTTCCCCGGCACCGACCCCGAGGTGCGGGCCAGGCTGGAGGAGGAGCTGGTGGAGCGCGGCTCCGGGGCCCTGCACGCCCGGCTCGCCGCCGCCGACCCCGAAGCGGGCCGGGCCATCCTGCCGAGCAACGGCCGCCGGATCGTCCGGGCGCTCGAAGTCATCGAGATCACGGGCAAGCCCTTCACCGCCAACCTCCCCGGCGACGACGCGGTGTACGACACCGTCCAGATCGGCGTCGACGTGGCCCGCCCCGAACTCGACGAACGCATCGCCCGGCGGGTCGACCGGATGTGGGAGGCCGGGCTCGTGGACGAGGTGCGCGCACTGGAGGCGCGGGGGCTGCGCGAGGGCCGGACCGCGGCCCGGGCGCTGGGCTACCAGCAGGTGCTCGCCGCGCTGGCCGGGGAATGCACCGAGGACGAGGCGCGCGCCGAGACCGTCCGCGCCACCAAGCGGTTCGCCCGTCGCCAGGACTCGTGGTTCCGTCGGGACCCGCGGGTCCGGTGGCTGAGCGGCGCCGTCCAGGACCGCGGGGAACTCCCGCACCTGGCGCTGGCGTTGATCGAACGAGCGGTTACAGCCTGATCACGTGATGGCATCGGGAAGCCCCGCCCGTCATTTCGGTGCCCCGGAGCGTGCCATCATCGAGCATCGATCGACAGTGAGGTCCGAGTTGGGAGGGCGCGTGGCGATGGAGGCCGGCCCTCGTGACACTGAACAGGACGCACCGGACACCCTGCACGGGGCACCGGGACTGAGCCCCGACGGGCCCGACGAGCTCGAAGCGACCCCCGAGGTCGAGGTCGAGCTGCGCCCCGTGCGTCGAATGCGGATCTGGCAGCTCGCACCGATCGTCACGCTCGCCGCGGTGGGATCGTTGATGTTCGCCTTCCCGCTGGCCTTCGAGTTCGGTGACGGCGGTGCGGTGGTGGCCATGCTCGGCCTGCTGATCAGCTGCTGCGCCGCGGGCTGGGGCATGATGGCCGCCCGCCGGGTGGGGTACACCTGGCCCGGCCTGCCCAAGAAGGGCTCCGGCGAGCGGGCCGACTGGCGGATGATCGTGCTGTACGTGCTCGTGGGCGTCTCGCTGGTCGCCCTGGCCGTCTGGCGCGTGGCGCGGCTCCGCCACTGAGCTCCGGGACACGGGCCGGACCCCGGGCCTCACCGGGGCACCGGCCCCCGCGACCGGGTCGTCCGGGGGCCGGACGGTCCCGGCGGCCGCCCGGCCCGTTTCGTACAGTTGATCCGTGAGCACCTCCCAGATCGCCTTCCTCAAGGGCCACGGCACCGAGAACGACTTCGTGATCGTTCCCGACCCGGACAACGCCATCGACCTGTCCCCGGACCTCGTCGCCCGCCTCTGCGACCGCCGGGCCGGCATCGGCGGCGACGGCCTGCTGCACGTCGTACGGTCCTCCGCGCACCCCGAGGCACGGGCCATGGCGGCCGAGGCCGAGTGGTTCATGGACTACCGCAACGCCGACGGTTCGGTCGCCGAGATGTGCGGCAACGGGTCGCGGGTCTTCGCCCGTTTCCTGCAGCGTGCCGGACATGTCGAGGAGGGCGACCTCGCCATCGCGACCCGGGGCGGCGTGAAGCGGGTGCACATCGCCAAGAACGGCGACGTCACGGTCTCCATGGGGCGCGCCCGCCTGCCGGAGGAAGGGGTGACGGTCAGCCTGGACGGCCGCAGCTGGCCGGCCCGCAACGTGAACATGGGCAACCCGCACGCGGTCGCCTTCGTCGAGGACCTGGCACACGCCGGCCCGCTGTTCTCGGTGCCGCCCTACAGCCCCGCCGCCGTCTACCCCGACGGCGTCAACATCGAGTTCGTCGTGGACCGCGGCCCGCGCCACGTCGCGATGCGGGTCCACGAGCGCGGCTCGGGCGAGACCCGCTCCTGCGGCACCGGCGCCTGCGCCGTGGCCGTCGCCACCGCCCGCCGGGACGGCACGGACCCCGCGGAGACCGGCACCCCCGTCACGTACACGGTCGACCTGCCCGGCGGCACCCTGGTGATCACCGAACGGCCGGACGGCGAGGTCGAGATGACCGGACCGGCCACGATCGTCGCCGAGGGCTTCATCGACCCCGCCTGGCTCGAAGCGGCGCTCGGCTAGTCGTTGCCCCGCCCGGGGCGGGCCGAACCTGATGGAACCGGCCCGGCCCGCCCCCGGACGAAGGACCCGAAGTATTGGCCGAACGCGGTCAAAAGCACTCCGGGACCCAAACGGAAGCCCTCGGAGCTTCGCTCGAATGGGTGATCCGTTTCACGCTGGGCGAGAGCGGGTCTCCGCCACGTGGTGGGCTCGGTAGCATCAAGCACCGGCCCGGAGGCACGACCGCGCCTCCCCACCGCCGGTCGACGTCGCCGGAGGTGCCCCATGAGCGCAGAGGCCACCAGCCCAGATGCTCCCATCCGCAGACGGGGCCGTCCCCGGATCGACCTGCGCAGGCTCGGCCGGGTCGCGCTGCTCGGCCCCACGTCCCGCGACCGGCTGCCCGACGCGATCAGTCACGTTGCGGAGGCCCACCGAGCCCACCACCCGGACGCGGACCTCTCCATCCTGCACCGGGCCTACGTGCTCGCGGAGTCCTCGCACCGCGGACAGACACGCAAGAGCGGCGAGCCGTACATCACGCACCCGCTCGCCGTCACGCTGATCCTCGCCCAGCTCGGCGCCGAGACCACGACCCTCACCGCCTCGCTGCTCCACGACACCGTCGAGGACACCGATGTGACCCTCGATCAGGTCCGGGAGCAGTTCGGCAAGGAGGTCTGCTATCTCGTCGACGGCGTCACCAAACTCGAGAAGGTCGACTACGGGGCGGCCGCCGAACCCGAGACCTTCCGCAAGATGCTGGTCGCCACCGGCGACGACGTCCGGGTCATGTCGATCAAACTCGCCGACAGGCTGCACAACATGCGCACCCTCGGCGTGATGCGCCCCGAGAAACAGGCCAGGACCGCCAGGGTCACCCGCGACGTACTGATCCCGCTCGCCGAACGGCTCGGCGTGCAGGCGCTCAAGACCGAGCTGGAGGACCTCGTCTTCGCGATCCTCCACCCCGAGGAGTACGAGCACACCCGCGCACTGATCGCCGCCGCCTCCGAGCGGGCGGCCGGCACCGACGGAACGTCCCCCCAGGACCCGCTCGCGGCCATCGCGGAGAACGTCTCGACGGTGCTGAGGGAAGCGGACATCACCGCGGAAGTCCTCATCAGGCCGCGCCACTTCGTCTCTGTGCACCGGGTCGGCATCAAACGCGGCGAACTGCGCGGAACCGACTTCGGCCGGCTGCTGGTGCTCGTCGGCGAGGACGCCGACTGCTACGCCGTGCTCGGCGAACTGCACACCTGCTTCACCCCCGTGATCTCCGAGTTCAAGGACTTCATCGCCGCCCCCAAGTTCAACCTGTACCAGTCGCTGCACACCGCCGTCGTGGGTCCGGACGGTGCGGTCGCCGAAGTCCTCATCCGCACCCACCGGATGCACAAGGTCGCCGAGGCCGGAGTCATCGCCCTCGGCAATCCGTACGCCGCGGAGAACGGCACCGGACCCCAGACCGCCGAACCCGCGGACGGGGAGCGCGCCGACCCCACCCGCCCCGGCTGGCTCTCCCGGCTCCTCGAATGGCAGCAGTCCGCCCCGGACCCCGACACCTTCTGGACCACGCTCCGCGCCGACCTGGCCCAGGACCGGGAGATCACGGTCTTCCGGACCGACGGCGGCACGCTCGGACTGCCCGCCGGGGCCAGCTGCGTCGACGCCGCCTACGCGCAGTACGGGGACGACGCGCACGACTGCATCGGCGCCCGGGTCAACGGCAGACTGGCCACCCTGGGCACCGTGCTGAGCGACGGCGACACCGTGCAGCTGCTGCTCGCCGAGGACGCCGCCTCCGGCCCCTCGCCCGACTGGCTCGACCACGCCAGGACCCCCGCCGCCCGCATCGCGATCACCGGCTGGTTCGACACCCACCCCGAGAGCGCCGAGGACCCGCACCACGACCGGCCCGCACGCTCCGGCCCCGGGCCGCGCACCCGGGCCGCGCACCCCGGCGGACTCGAGGATCCCGGGCACGGCCCCCGGCCCCGGGAGGCCGACGGCCGCACGGCGAACGCCGTGGTGGACCGGCCGGACGCCACCGTGCGCCTCGCGGGCTGCTGCACCCCCGTGCCCCCCGACGCCGTCACCGGCTTCGTCGTGCGCGGCGGCGCCGTCACCGTGCACCGGCTGGAGTGCCCCGTCGCGGTCCGGATGCGGTCCGTCGGCCGGGTGCCGGTCGGCGTGAGCTGGGGCGACGCCGCCGAATGCCGGGTCACGCTGGTCGCCGAGTCCTTCGGCCGCCCCCGGCTGCTCGCCGACCTCACCGAGGCGATCGCCACGGCGGACGCCGCGATCGTCTCGGCCACCGTCGAACCCCCCAGCGAACAGCGCGTCCGGCACACCTACACCCTGCAACTCCCCGACGCCGCCGGACTGCCGGCCCTGATGCGCGCGATGCGCGACGTCCCGGGGGTGTACGACGTGAGCCGCGCCCAGCAGCCCGCGGCCACCGTCTGATCCCGCGGTGCGGCGCCGTCCGCCACCGGGCCCGCCCGTCCGGCCTGCTCCCCCCGTGCGGACCGCTCCCGTGCGGCAGACGGCAGTGCGGGGGACCGGCCCGGGGCCCCGTTCGGGTGGCGCGGCGCGCGCCGCGCCTGCCCGGGAGGAAGTCGCTGGTAGCGGTAGTCCATGCCGTTCATCTCCCGCCGCCTGCGGGCCGCCCTGCTGGTCACCGCATCGGCCGCCCTCGTCGCCGCCACCCTTCCCTCGCCCCGGCCGCTCGGCATCGGGGACCCGCTCTTCCCGAACCTGGGCAACCCCGGGTACGACGTCCTCGCCTACGACATCGGACTGACCTACCACGGCGACAACAAGAAGCCGTTGGACGCCGTCACCAGGATCGACGCACGGACCACCGAGCAACTGGACCGGATCAACCTCGACTTCGCCAGGGGAACCGTCCGCGAGGTCGAAGTGAACGGTCTGCGCGCCGACTTCGCCGTCGCGGACGAGGACCTGGTCATCCAGCCCCTGGGCCGGCTCCCGGCCGGGGCGCCGCTGCGCATCACCGTCCGGCACACCAGCGCCCCCGACGACGACAAGGGCGCCGGGGGCTGGGTGCGCACCGCCGACGGCCTGGCCATGGCGAACCAGGCCGACGCCGGGCACCGGGTCTTCCCGAGCAACGACCACCCCTCCGACAAGGCCTACTTCACCTTCCGGGTCACCGCCCCCGACGGCCTCACCGCGGTGGCCAACGGACTGCCCGCCGGCACGGTCCGGCACGGCGACGACACCACCTGGACCTACCGCACCGAACACCCCATGGCCACCGAACTGGCCCAGGTCACGATCGGGCGTTCCACCGTCCTGCACCGGACCGGACCGAACGGACTGCCGGTGCGCGACGTGGTGCCGAGCGCCGACCGCGAGCGGCTCGAACCCTGGCTCCGCAAGACGCCCGCCCACCTGGAATGGATGGAGCGGCAGGTCGGCCGCTACCCCTTCGAGACGTACGGGCTGCTGATCGCCGACACCGAGACCGGCTTCGAGCTGGAGACCCAGACGCTCTCGCTCTTCGAGCGCTCCCTGTTCACCGGGACCGGCTATCCGGAGTGGTACGTCGACTCGGTGATGGTGCACGAGCTCGCCCACCAGTGGTTCGGCGACAGCGTCTCCCCGCAGACATGGTCCGACCTGTGGCTCAACGAGGGGCACGCCACCTGGTACGAGGCCCGCTACGCCGAGGAGCACGCCGACCGGCCGCTGCAGGACCGGATGCGCGCGGCGTACACCAGGTCCGACGGCTGGCGCGCCGCGGGCGGTCCGCCGGCCCGTCCGTACCCCCCGGCGCCCGGACAGAAGATCAGCCTGTTCCGGCCGGTCGTGTACGACGGCAGCGCGCTGATCCTGTACGCGCTGCGCCAGGAGATCGGCAAGGACGCGTTCGACCGGCTGGAGCGGAGCTGGGTGCAGAAGCACCGGGACTCCAACGCCACCACCGAGGACTTCGTCCGGCTGGCGTCACGGACCGCGGGGCGTGACCTGGCCCCGTTCCTCGACGGCTGGCTGTACGGGGAGAAGACGCCGCCGATGCCGGGGCACCCCGACTGGCGCAGTGACGAGCCCGTCGCACAGCGATAAATCCAGTGACGCGCGAGGCGGTGCGTGCCACTATCGACGAGTCGCCGCGGTGACCGGAACGGAGATTCCCCACAGCGGGAATCATCGGGAGAGGTCACGCGTTGTGACTGATGTACCGGACTCCCCCGGATTTCCAACGACGTAAGGATCCAATGACCTCCTCTTCTTCCCTTCCCCAGGACGCGCAGAACGCGCAGAGCGCTACGGAGAATGTCACCGAAAGCCTCACCGAGAGCCTTCGGGCCGACGCCCTGATGGAAGAGGACGTCGCCTGGAGCCACGAGATCGACGGAGAGCGGGACGGCGAGCAGTTCGACCGCTCGGAGCGCGCCGCGCTGCGGCGGGTGGCCGGCCTCTCCACCGAGCTCGAGGACGTCACCGAGGTCGAGTACCGGCAGCTGCGCCTGGAGCGCGTGGTGCTGGTCGGCGTCTGGACCTCGGGGACCGTGCACGACGCGGAGAATTCCCTCGCGGAGCTGGCCGCGCTCGCGGAGACGGCGGGCGCCCAGGTGCTCGACGCCGTCTTCCAGCGCCGCGACAAGCCGGACCCGGCCACCTACATCGGTTCGGGCAAGGCGCTGGAGCTGCGCGACATCGTCCTCGAGTCCGGGGCCGACACCGTCGTGTGCGACGGTGAGCTCAGCCCCGGCCAGCTGATCCACCTGGAAGACGTCGTCAAGGTGAAGGTGGTCGACCGGACCGCCCTGATCCTCGACATCTTCGCCCAGCACGCCAAGTCCCGAGAGGGCAAGGCGCAGGTCTCGCTGGCCCAGATGCAGTACATGCTGCCGCGCCTGCGCGGCTGGGGTCAGTCGCTGTCCCGTCAGATGGGCGGCGGCGGTTCCAGCGGCGGTGGCGGCATGGCCACCCGTGGTCCCGGTGAGACCAAGATCGAGACCGACCGGCGTCGGATCCGCGAGAAGATGGCGAAGATGCGCCGGGAGATCGCGGAGATGAAGACCGGCCGCGAGATCAAGCGCCAGGAGCGCAAGCGCAACAAGGTGCCGTCGGTCGCCATCGCCGGCTACACCAACGCGGGCAAGTCCTCGCTGCTCAACCGGCTGACCGGTGCGGGCGTCCTGGTGGAGAACGCACTGTTCGCCACCCTGGACCCGACCGTCCGCCGGGCCGAGACGCCGAGCGGCCGGGTCTACACCCTGGCCGACACCGTCGGGTTCGTACGGCATCTGCCGCACCACCTCGTCGAGGCGTTCCGCTCCACGATGGAGGAGGTCGGCGAGTCCGACCTGATCCTGCACGTGGTGGACGGCGCCCACCCGGCGCCGGAGGAGCAGCTCGCCGCGGTGCGCGAGGTGATCCGCGAAGTGGGCGCGATCGACGTGCCCGAGATCGTGGTGATCAACAAGGCGGACGCGGCTGATCCGCTGGTGCTGCAGCGGCTGCTGCGCATCGAGAAGCACGCGATCGCCGTCTCGGCGCGCACCGGTGCCGGTATCGAGGAGCTGCTGGAGCTCATCGACACCGAACTGCCCCGGCCGTCGGTCGAGGTCGAGGCGCTCGTGCCGTACATCCAGGGCGGACTCGTCTCCCGGGTGCACGCCGAGGGCGAGATCCTCTCCGAGGAGCACACCTCGGACGGCACCCTGATCAAGGCGCGGGTTCACGAGGAGCTTGCCGCGGAGCTCTCCTCGTTCGTCCCCGTGGCGCACTGACCGCACGACCGCACCGCTCCGCAGAGACCGAAGGCCCGCCCCCTTTGAGGGGGCGGGCCTTCGGGCGTACGGCAGCCGTTCCGTTACCGGCCGGCGAACTTGTCGGTCATCGTGGTGAAGACCTCCTCGGCACCCGCTCCCAGCTGGGGACCGGCCAGCCAGCCCGAGGTCACCGGGCCGATGGAGGTGTTGGAGACCAGCACGGACTTTCCGTCACGGCCCTTCACGAACCAGCCGCCGCCGGAGGAGCCACCGGTCATGGTGCAGCCGATGCGGTACATCGCCGGAGTGCTCGGGCTGATGGAGAGCCGGCCCGGACGGTCGACGCACTTGTGCATGATCAGGCCGTCGTACGGGGGAGCGGCCGGGTACCCCCAGGCGCCCATGCCGCTGATCTGCGAGATCTCGGGGGCGTCGAACTCGACCTCCAGGGCGTTGCCCACGGTCTCCTCCAACGACTTGGTGCCGCGTTCCGGCTTCACGTGCAGCACCGCGTAGTCGTAGGGAGCGCCCTCGCCCCCGGTGGGACCGCCGCCGGTGATCCACTCACCGGACGTGGTGGCCCAGTCCGCCCAGTACGCGCCGTACGGGGCGACCTCCTGCGGCTGCGCGTTCTTCAGCGCGGCGGCGGACTTGCCCTCGTCGTTGTAGGCGGGCACGAAGACGATGTTGCGGTACCAGCCGCCCTTCGAACCGGCGTGCACGCAGTGCCCGGCGGTCCACACCATGTTGGACTTCCCCGGGTTCTCCGGGTCCTTGACGACCGTGCCGGAGCAGACCATCGAACCCTCGGGGGAGTCGAAGAACACCTTGCCGACCGGGGCCGCGTAGTTGTGGTACGGGGTCTTCTCGCGCACGGCCGTCACCGGGGCGGGCTCCGGGTCGCTGACGCCCTGGCCGCCGGAGACGTCACCGGTCGCCATGGTCTTCGCCGGGTCCTTGGCGGACTTCATCCGCTCGGGCTTCCACAGCCCCTCGATGACCGGGTTGACGAAGTCCTTGGCCTCGCGCAGCCACTTGTCCTTGTCCCAGTTCTTCCACTCGCCGTTCCGCCACTTGTCCGGATCGACGCCGTGCTTCTTCAGCTGATCGGCCAGTTCGTCGGAGAGGGAACCGCCGCTGTTCTCGCCGCCTGCGGATTCGGCGGCGGCCGGCTTGTCGGCCGCGTTGTCCTCCTCCGGCCCGCAGGCCGTGGCCGTCAGCGCGAGCGCGGCGGCCATGCCGGTCGCGGCGAGCAGCGAACGTATGGATCGCATGGAAGGAATTCCCCCTGAAATAACTGAAATTGCCATGAACTTGTCACGCGAAAGGGCGGCCGGACCCGCTGGCCGCCCAGGACGCAGCCCCACCCTATGACGGTTCGGGAGGCGCTTTTCGCCACCGGAACCGGCGAGGAGGGGCCGCGCACGTGCCGGGGCCCCGGCGCACAACTGCCGCGCCGGGGCCCCGAGATGCCGTCACCGTCGCCCGGACCGGTCCGGGCGACGGTCCGTCGTCACTGTCCCGCGTACTTCTTGCTGACCGCCTCGTAGATTCCCTCGGCCTCCTTGCCGAGCCGCGGCCCGGCGAGCCAGCCGGCCGTGACCGGGCCGATGGAGGTGTTGGACACCAGCGCGGGCTTGCCGTCCTGGCCCGCGGCCACCCAGCCGCCGCCGGAGGAGCCGCCGGTCATGCTGCAGCCGATGCGGTACATCGTGGGATCCTGCTCGACCAGCGAGAGCCGGCCGGGCTTGTCCGCGCACTGGAACGCCTTCTGGCCGTCGTACGGCGGGGCGGCCGGGTAGCCGGTCGCCGTCATGCTCTCGATCTTCGGCACGGCCGGGGCGTTGAACTCGACGGGCAGCGCGGAGCCGACCGTCTCCTCCAGGGACTTGCCCGTCGATCCCTTCTCCGGCGCGACCTGCAGCACGGCGAAGTCGTACGGAGCACCCAGCCCGCCGGTCGAAGCGCCCTGCGAGATCCACTGCTCGGAGGTCTGGGCCCAGACGCCCCACCACACGCCGTAGGGCGCGATCTGCTGCTTGGTCGCCTTCTTCAGCTCGGCCAGCGAGAGGCCGTCGTTGTTGTACGAGGGAACGAAGGCGATGTTGCGGTACCAGCCGCCCTGCTTGCCCGCGTGCACGCAGTGCCCGGCGGTCCACACCATGTTGGACTTCCCCGGGTGCGCCGGGTCCTTCACCACGGTCGCGGAACAGACCATGGAGCCCTTGGGGCCGTCGAAGAGCAGCTTCCCGGACTCCGCGGCGCTGGTGTGGTACGGGGTCTCCACCCCGGCGGCCCGGACCGGGACGGGCGTCGGGTCGGTGACGCCCCTGTCACCCGAGATGTCGTTGTCGACCGGCTTCTGCGGCGCCTTGTCCGCGTCCCGCATCCGGTCCGGGTCCCAGAGGTCCTCGATGATCGGGTTGACGAAGTCCTTGGCCTCGCGCAGCCACTTGTCCTTGTCCCAGTTCTTCCACTCGCCGTTCCGCCACTTGTCCGGATCGATCCCGTGCTTCTTGAGCCGGTCCTTGAGGTCGTCCGGGATGGTGATCTTGCCGTCCGAGGACTGGCCGGTGGAGGCGCTCGGCTCGCCGCCCGCGTTGTCCTCCTCCGGCCCGCAGGCGGTGGCGGTCAGCGCGAGGACGGTGGCGGCCGCGGCCGCGGCGAGCACCGAGGAGGACCGGCGGAGTGCCGTTCCCCGGCGTGCGGCGCGGGTCGGTCGTATGAGTCGCATGTGGTGATCCCCCTGGGACTTCTTCGTAACTCAACACTTCTGTACTGCACTGCGGTGCTGCTCCGAGCCGCCTGCTCCGAACGTCCGACGGGTGGTCGGAAAGGTGTTCGGGATCCTGTGCGGCCCCCACTATGCCGGTGCCGATGGGGACGGCGTGCGGCAGGGCCGTGGTTCCGCCGCCACAAGGATCTTCCGATTTACCCGTGATCCGGCGTGCCCGGCGTCGTTGGTACGGGCGGGGGAGCCCGGGACGGTGTTCACCCCCGCAGTCCGTCCGTGCGCCGACGCGCGGATGTGCAACGCAACCGTTACCGCGGGAGGACCGACAGCAGTGGCCGTGACCGAACCAGCTCCGGTGGCAGCACCGGCGGTGCACGAGGGGATCCTGCGCCGCCAGTCGCTGCGCGAATCCGCCGCCCGTACGTATGCGCGCTCACTGCCGATCGTGCCGGTGAGGGCGCGGGGACTGACCATCGAGGGCGCGGACGGACGGCGTTACCTCGACTGTCTCTCCGGAGCGGGCACCCTGGCGCTGGGGCACAACCACCCGGTCGTCCTGGAGGCGATCAAGAAGGTCCTCGACTCCGGCGCCCCGCTGCACGTGCTCGACCTGGCCACCCCGGTCAAGGACGCCTTCACCACGGAACTCTTCGCCACGCTGCCGAAGGAGTTCGCCGACGACGCCCGCATCCAGTTCTGCGGGCCGGCCGGGACGGACGCGGTCGAGGCGGCGTTCAAACTGGTCCGCGGGGCGACCGGCCGCAACGGACTCCTCGCCTTCACCGGCGCCTACCACGGGATGACGGCGGGCGCCCTCGCCGCCTCGGGCGGCGCCGAGGACGTACGGGTCACCCGGCTGCCCTTCCCGCGGGACTACCGCTGCCCCTTCGGCATCGGCGGCGAGCGCGGCGCGGAGATCGCCGCCCGGTGGACCGAGAACCTCCTGGACGACCCCAAGGGGGGCACGCCCCCGTCGGCCGGAATGATCCTCGAACCGGTACAGGGCGAAGGGGGAGTGAACCCGGCCCCCGACAACTGGATGCGCCGGATGCGGGAGATCACCGCGGCCCGGTCCGTCCCGCTCGTCGTCGACGAGGTCCAGACGGGCGTCGGCCGCACCGGCGCCTTCTGGGCCGTCGAGCACAGCGGGATCGTGCCCGACGTGATGGTGCTCTCCAAGGCCATCGGCGGTTCCCTCCCGCTCGCCGTGATCGTCTACCGCTCCGAGCTCGACACCTGGCAGCCGGGCGCCCACGCCGGCACCTTCCGGGGCAACCAGCTCGCGATGGCGGCAGGCACGGCCACCCTGGCCTACGTGCGGGAGAACCGCCTGGACGAACGGGCCGCCGTGCTCGGGGCCCGTATGCTCGCCCGCCTCCGGGCGCTGGCCGCCGACCACCCCACCGTCGGCGACGTACGGGGGCGAGGCCTGATGCTCGGGGTCGAACTGGTCGACCCCGAGGCCGCCGCGCCCGGCGACGGCCCCGAACCCCCGCCCGCCCCGGTCCTCGCCGCAGCCGTCCAGCAGGAGTGCCTGCACCGGGGACTCATCGTCGAACTCGGCGGACGCCACAACTCCGTCGTACGCCTCCTGCCACCCCTCACCCTCACCGACGAACAGGCAACAGCGGTCGTGGACCGCCTCGCCGACGCCCTGGCAGCCGCCGAGCGGCTGTCGTTCCGCCGGACCACGACCGGGCCGGTCCGCTGACCCCGGACACCCTCACGAGAAAGACCGCCGTGAACCCCACCTCCGCCCCCCACACCGACGGCCCTTCCCCCACCCAGCAACGAGGGCCGGCCGGCCCCGCCGGGAACCTCGTCATCGAGCCGTCCATCGAACCGTCCGTCGTGCCGTGCCAGAAAGCGGCACCGTACGACGAGTGGTACCTCCTCGACGCGACGGCCGACGGCTCGGTGCCGACCGACCTCCTCGACCACCCCGACCCGCGACGGGCCGCCGATGCCGCGGGCGTCGAGAACCTGCTGCGCTGCTGGGCCCGGGAGTGCGACCTGTCCCGACCGGACGGGGACACCCTCCGCATCCCCCTCCCCGCCAGCGGAACGGCCCTGCTCGTCCCCGTCCACTACTGGTCGGCCACCGGCTGGCACCGCTTCGGGGCACCGGCCCTGGAAGGGGCGCCCGAAGGAGCCCCGACCGCCGACGCCGTCACGATCGCCGCGCTCCTGGGCCGCGAGGCCGACCGGGACGAGGGCGCCGACATGGTGGCCCGGGTGGCCGACTCGGTACGGCGGACCGCCGGCTTCATCGAGGAACGGCGCCGGGCCCCCGAGGCCCCCGCCGGAGCGGACCTCTTCCTCACCGCCGAGCAGTCGCTGCTCCTCGGCCACCCGCTCCACCCCACCCCCAAGAGCCGCGAGGGACTCTCCGACTCCGAATCCCGCCGCTACTCGCCCGAGTCGCACGGCTCCTTCCAACTGCACTGGATGGCCGCCGACCGGTCCGTGCTGGACGACGACTCCGCCTGGACCGACGGAGGACGTCCCGTACAGGCCATGGAGCTGATCGCCCCGTATGCCGAGGGACTGCGCCTCCCCGTCGCCACCGAGCCGATCCCGCTGCACCCCTGGCAGGCCCGGGAGCTCCGCCACCGCCCCGAAGTGGCCGCCCTGCTCGACGCCGGAATCCTCCACGACCTGGGGCCCCACGGGCAGCGCTGGCACCCCACATCCTCCGTCCGCACCGTGCACCGCCCCGGCGCCGAGTTCATGCTCAAGCTCTCCCTCGGCGTACGCATCACCAACTCCCGACGCGAGAACCTCCGCAAGGAACTCCACCGCGGCGTGGAAGTGCACCGACTGCTCCGCAGCGGCCTTGCCACCCAGTGGCACGCGGTCCACCCGGGCTTCGACATCGTCCGCGACCCCGCCTGGATCGCCGTCGACGACCTGGACGGCACCCCCATCGCCGGGTTCGACGTGATGATCCGCCACAACCCCTTCGGACGGCACGACGACGCGGTCTGCATCGCCGCGCTGACCGCCCCCCGCCCCTGGCCGGGCAGGACGGGGATGCGCTCGCGCCTCGCCGAGACCGTCCGCTCCCTGGCCGCCGCCACCGGGAGGGCCGTGCCGGAGGTCGCGGCCGAGTGGTTCCTGCGCTACCTGGACCGCGTCGTGCGCCCGGTGCTCTGGCTCGACGCGCACGCGGGCGTGGCCCTCGAGGCCCACCAGCAGAACACCCTGGTGCTGCTCGACCCGGAGGGCTGGCCGGTCGGCGGCCGCTACCGCGACAACCAGGGCTACTACTTCCGCGAGTCCCACCGCACGGTGCTGGAGCACCGGCTCCCCGGCATCGGATCGGACAGCGACACCTTCGTCTCCGACGAGGTCACCGACGAGCGTTTCGCCTACTACCTCGGCATCAACAACGTGTTCGGCCTGATCGGGGCGTTCGGCGCCCAGCAGCTCGCCGACGAGCGGGTACTCGTCGCGGCGTTCCGCAGGTTCCTCGGCTCGGCCGCCGCCCTGGGCTCCCCGCTGCCCGCGCAGCTGCTGGAGAAGACCCGGCTGAGGTGCAAGGCCAACCTGCTGACCCGGCTGCACGGCCTCGACGAACTCGTCGGCCCGGTGGACACCCAGTCCGTCTACGTCACCATTGCCAACCCCTTGTGTGTCTGAGGGAACATGACCACCGCCTGAACCGCCGAGAGGAGAGCGACACCATGGCTCCCGCCGATGCGCACGCCGACGCGGGCCCCGTTTCCGCCGCACAGGCCGACACGGGCGCCGAGGACACCCTGGACCTGCCGCTCTCCGGAGAACTCCTCGCCCTGTTCGGGGAGGACCCGGCGGCCACCCCGGCACCGCCCGCGCCCGCGTCGTCCCGAACGGACGGCGCGGGCGCGGCCGCTTCCCGGCCGGCCACGGGCGGGGCGGCCCCGTCCGACCTGCTCGACCACCCGGCCGACTGGCGACCGGTCACCACCCCGGCCGGAGTGTTCCAGCTCGTCCCGGTGCGACTGGAGCGCGACCTCGCCGTACTGAGCCGCTGGATGAACGACCCCGCCGTCGCGGCCTTCTGGGAACTCGCCGGACCGGAGACCGTCACGGCCGACCACCTGCGCCCCCAGATCGAGGGCGACGGGCGCAGCGTCCCGTGCCTGGGCGTACTGGCGGGCGTCCCCATGAGCTACTGGGAGATCTACCGCGCGGATCTCGACCCGCTGGCGCGCCACTACCCCGCCCGACCGCACGACACCGGGATCCACCTGCTCATCGGCGGCGTGAACAACCGCGGACACGGCATCGGCACCACCCTGCTGCGGGCCGTCTCCGACCTCGTGCTCGACAACCGCCCGCGGTGCGCACGGGTCGTCGCCGAACCCGACCTCCGCAACACCCCGTCGGTCTCCGCCTTCCTGAGCGCAGGATTCCGCTTCTCCGCCGAACTCGAACTTCCCGACAAGCGAGCCGCCCTGATGGTCCGCGACCGTGCCCACCGTGCCCACCTGTGAACGACCGTGCCCACCTGTGAACGAACCGCCGCGCAACTCATACCGCCCGAACCCCATCGGTTCCGTCCCGAGGAGTCACCGTGCCGAAATATCCCACGAGCCATGATTCGACGGAGCCCGTCGAGCTGCTCAGCACGCCGGAACTGAACCGGACGGTCTGGGACAGGGCCGCCGCCCGACTGCTCGCGAAGATGCTGGCCGAATTCGCCTACGAGGAACTCGTCGAGCCGGTCGCCCAGGAGGGCGGGGACGGCGACACCTACACCCTCGGGCTCGACGACGGCGCCGTCCTCGGCTTCAGGGCCCGCCGGGGTGCGTACGACAGCTGGCGGGTCGAGCCCGACTCGATCGTCGAGACGCGGGGGAGCGCCCCGGAGGACCCGGCGGGCGCGGACCGCGCCCCGGACACGCCCGGCACACCCTCCGGTGCCGGGGGGACCGGCCCCGTCCCGTTCCGGGACCCGCTGCGGTTCCTCGTACGGGCCCGCCACCTCCTGGACATCGACGGCGCCACCCTCGGCCACCTCATCCGCGAGATCACCACCACCCTCGCCGCCGACGCCCGGCTCGACCACACCGCGCTCCCCGCGGCCCGGCTGGCCGAACTCGACTACGCCGAGCTGGAAGGACACCAGACCGGCCACCCCTGGCTCGTCGCCAACAAGGGCCGCCTCGGCCTCTCCGCCACCGACGCCTCGTGCCACACCCCCGAGGCCCGCACCCCGGCCAGGCTGCCGTGGATCGCGGTCTCCACGAAGATCGCCGCCTACCGCGGGGCGGGCGGCCTGGCCGACCCCGAGCGGCTGTACACCCGGGAACTCGACCCGGCGGTACGCGACTCCTTCGCCACCGAGCTCCGGGGCCGCGGCCTCGATCCGGACGGCTACCTCTTCCTCCCCGTGCACCCCTGGCAGTGGGACGAGTGGATCGTCCCGGTCTTCGCCCCCGCCATCGCCGCCGACGACATCGTGCCGCTCCCCGCCGACCCGGACCTCCGGCTCCCGCAGCAGTCCATCCGCACCTTCTCCAACGTGACCCGCACCGACCGGCACACGGTCAAGCTGCCCCTGTCGATCCTCAACACGCTGGTCTGGCGGGGACTGCCTACCGAGCGCACCCTCGCGGCCCCCGCCGTCACCGCCTGGGTCCAGGGCCTGCGCGACCAGGACGCCTTCCTCCGCGACACCTGCGGGGTCATCCTGCTCGGCGAGGTCGCCTCGGTCACGGTCGAGCACCCGCTCTACGACCGCCTGCCCGAGGTCCCGTACCAGTTCAAGGAGATCCTCGGCGCGATCTGGCGCGAACCCCTCCAGCCCCGGCTCGCACCGGGCGAGCGGGCCCGGACCCTCGCCTCGCTGCTCCACACCGACCCGCAGGGACGTGCCTTCACCGCCGAGCTCGTCGCCCGCTCCGGACTCACCCCCACCGCCTGGCTGACCCGGCTGTTCGCCGCGCTGCTCCCTCCGCTGCTGCACTTCCTCTACCGCTACGGCACGGTCTTCTCCCCGCACGGCGAGAACGCCATCGTCGTCTTCGACGAGCGGGACGTGCCGGTGCGCCTGGCGATCAAGGACTTCGTGGACGACGTGAACGTCAGCGCCCGGCCGCTGCCGGAGCACGAGCCGATGCCCGAGGACGTGCGCCGCGTCCTGCTCACCGAGGAGCCCTCCTTCCTCACCCAGTTCATCCAGGCCGGACTGTTCGTCGGGGTGTTCCGCTTCCTGTCCCCGCTGTGCGAGGAGCAGCTGGGGGTCCCGGAGGCCGATTTCTGGTCACTCGTCCGTGCCGAGATCCTGCGGTACCACGCCCGCTTCCCCGAGCTGAAGGAGCGGTTCGAGACGTTCGACCTGCTCGCACCCCGGATCGAGCGGCTCTGTCTCAACCGCAACCGCCTGCACGTCGACGGATACCGGGACCGCCCCGAACGCCCGCACGCAGCCATCCACGGGACTGTCCCCAATCCGCTGCACCCCTCCTCCTGAGGCCGGGAGTGATCGCCGTTGTCAGTGGCGCCCCGTAGGGTGGTCGGGCTATGACGAAGCCATCCCTCCCTGATCTCCTGCACGCCGCCGTGACCGCCGTCGGCGGTACGGAAAGGCCGGGCCAGGCCGCCATGGCCGAGGCCGTCGCCGATGCCGTCGACGACAATTCCCATCTGCTCGTCCAGGCCGGCACCGGCACCGGCAAGTCCCTCGGCTACCTGGTGCCCGCGCTGGCGCACGGGGAGCGCGTCGTGGTGGCCACGGCGACCCTGGCGCTGCAGCGGCAGCTCGTGGAGCGGGATCTTCCGCGTACGGTCGACGCCCTGCACCCACTGCTGCGCCGGCGTCCGCAGTTCGCCATGCTCAAGGGCCGTTCGAACTACCTCTGTCTGCACAGGCTCCACGAAGGGGTGCCGCAGGACGAGGAGGAGGGGCTCTTCGACCAGTTCGAGGCCGCGGCCCCGTCGAGCAAGCTCGGCCAGGACCTGCTGCGACTGCGTGACTGGTCCGACGAGACCGAGTCCGGCGACCGCGACGACCTGACCCCCGGCGTCTCCGACCGCGCCTGGGCGCAGGTCTCGGTCTCCTCCCGCGAGTGTCTCGGCGCGAGCAAATGCGCGTACGGTGCGGAGTGCTTCGCCGAGATGGCCCGGGAGCGGGCCAAGCTCGCCGATGTCGTCGTCACCAACCACGCCCTGCTCGCCATCGACGCCATCGAGGGCGCCCCGGTCCTCCCGCAGCACGAGGTGCTGATCGTCGACGAGGCACACGAGCTGGTCTCCCGGGTCACCGGAGTGGCCACCGGCGAGCTCACCCCGGGCCAGGTCAACCGCGCCGTGCGCCGGGCGGCGAAGCTGGTCAACGAGAAGGCGGCCGACGCCCTGCAGACCGCGTCGGAGGGGTTCGAGCGGGTGATGGAGCTGGCGCTCCCCGGCCGCCTGGAGGAGGTCCCCGAGGACCTCAACTACGCACTGCTGGCACTCCGCGACGCCGCGCGCACGGTGATCTCGGCGTTGGGGGCCACCCGGGACAAGTCCGTCCAGGACGAGGACGCCGTCCGCAAGCAGGCCCTGGCGTCGGTGGAGACGATCCACGGCGTAGCCGAGCGCATCACCCAGGGCTCGGAGTACGACGTCGTCTGGTACGAGCGCCACGACCGCTTCGGCGCTTCCCTGCGGGTCGCCCCGCTCTCCGTCTCGGGGCTGCTGCGCGAGAAGCTCTTCAGCGAGCGGTCCGTCGTCCTCACCTCGGCCACGCTCAAGCTCGGCGGGGATTTCAACGGGGTGGGGGCCTCGTTGGGGCTCGCCCCCGAGGGCACCGCGGGCGACGACCTCCCGCAGTGGAAGGGGCTGGACGTCGGCTCCCCGTTCGACTACCCGAAGCAGGGCATCCTGTACGTCGCCCGGCACCTGGCCACGCCGGGGCGGGAGGCGTCCCGCACCGACATGCTGGACGAGCTCGCCGAGCTGATGGAGGCGGCCGGCGGGCGCACCCTCGGGCTGTTCTCCTCCATGCGGGCGGCCCAGGCCGCCGCCGAGGAGCTGCGGGGCCGGCTCGACAAGCCGATCCTGCTGCAGGGCGAGGAGACGCTCGGCGAGCTGATCAAGAATTTCGCGGCCGACCCGGAGACCTGTCTCTTCGGCACACTGTCGCTCTGGCAGGGCGTCGATGTGCCGGGGGCCGGCTGCCAGCTGGTGGTCATGGACCGGATCCCGTTCCCGCGCCCCGACGATCCGCTGATGAGCGCCCGCCAGAAGGCGGTCGAGGAGGCAGGGGGCAACGGGTTCATGGCGGTCGCGGCGACACACGCGGCGCTGTTGATGGCCCAGGGCGCCGGTCGACTCGTACGGGCCACGGGGGACAAGGGAGTGGTCGCGGTACTCGACCCGCGCCTGGCCAACGCCCGGTACGGGAGCTATCTGCGCGCCTCGTTGCCCGACTTCTGGTACACCACCGACCGCAATCAGGCGCGCCGCTCGCTCGCGGCGATCGACGCTGCGGCCAAGGCCGACGGAAAGTAGGCCGGACCGGGACGTTCGAGCACGGGCACCCAAGCACGGGTGCCCGTGCCAGGGGTGTCCGCGTGCAAGGGATCGGGGCATGGGCAGGGCCCCGGGATCGGCGCAGTGGATCCCGGGGCCCGGTCTGAGTGGGCGGGTCGTCACACCCGCCGCAGTACCGCCACCACCTTGCCGAGGATCGTCGCCTCGTCGCCGGGGATCGGCTGGTACGCGGAGTTGTGCGGGAGCAGCCACACATGGCCGTCCTCCCGCTTGAAGCGCTTGACCGTGGCCTCGCCGTCCAGCATGGCAGCCACGATGTCACCGTTCTCCGCGACGGGCTGGCGGCGCACGGTGACCCAGTCGCCGTCGCAGATCGCCGCCTCGATCATCGAGTCGCCGACGACTTTGAGGACGAACAGCTCTCCGTCACCGACCAGCTGGCGGGGGAGGGGGAAGACGTCCTCGACCGATTCCTCCGCGAGGATCGGGCCACCGGCCGCGATCCGGCCGACCAGCGGTACGTACGACGCCGCGGGCTTGCCGGTCGTGTCGGTGGGCTGCGAGCTGGGCTGGTCCGAGCCGCGGACCTCGTACGCCCTCGGGCGGTGCGGGTCGCGGCGCAGGAACCCCTTGCGCTCCAGGGCCATCAGCTGATGGGCGACGGAGGACGTGCTGGACAGGCCCACCGCCTGGCCGATCTCCCGCATCGAGGGCGGGTACCCGCGCCGCTGCACGGAGTCCCGGATCACCTCGATCACCCGCCGCTGCCGGTCCGTGAGCCCCGAGCTGTCCGCCCGGATGCCGGGAGGTCGACCGGGCAAGGAGCGCGCTGGACGCGTGGGTTCTGGCCCCTCCATGTTCGTGACTGAGTCATTCATGGCATGCACCGGCTCGAATCGGCTCTGGGAGCGGTCCTGGACGGTGATGGTGGCGCTGTCTGCGGTGGTGGTCACGTCGGCCCCTCTCGAATGGTCTCCCTGGCTGGACAACGGTAGTAGCTTTCGAAAGGTTGCGCCAAACACACGTTCGAGTGAAAAACGAATAAAAGTCTGTCCAGTGCTGACCGCTGGGTGTATGAGCGGTGGCCGGGTGTCATGATCCACCGCCGGGCCGACCGGTGATCCGGGCGGTTCACGGTAGCGGCCGCCGGGGTGCCGCCGTCGCGCGGGGCGGTCGGGCCGGGGTGGTCGCACGGGAGGGGCTCGGGCCGTTGTCGGGGTCCGACAGCGGGAGCCCCGCGATCCTGGCCGCCCCGCCGTTCCCGTACCCTCTTCCACGGCCGTACGCTGCCTGCCGATCGCTCGTGATGCGCGACACGCGGTAGGGCTGGATGTGCAACCAAACCCAAGATCTAGTGGTTGGATTGCCTCGGCCGCCCAGAAGTTGTGGTCCCCGGTCTGCCGGGGGTGTGGCCATCGCCTATGCTTGTCACTGCTTCGAGGGGCCCCTGCGGGCCCTGCAGAGGCTATTCAGTCGTGCTGTGAAGGAGGGTTGGGAGCCATGCACTGCCCCTTCTGCAGGCACCCCGACAGCCGGGTCGTCGACAGTCGCACCACCGATGACGGCACGTCCATCCGGCGCCGCCGCCAGTGTCCCGACTGCTCCCGCCGTTTCACCACGGTGGAGACCTGCTCGCTGATGGTGGTGAAGCGCAGCGGCGTGACCGAGCCCTTCAGTCGCACCAAGGTCATCTCCGGCGTGCGCAAGGCGTGCCAGGGCCGGCCGGTCACCGAGGACGCCCTCGCCAAGCTCGGCCAGCGTGTCGAGGAGGCGGTGCGCGCCACCGGCAGTGCCGAGCTGACCACGCACGACGTGGGCCTGGCCATCCTCGGCCCCCTGCAGGAACTCGACCTCGTCGCGTACCTGCGCTTCGCGTCCGTGTACCGGGCGTTCGACACACTCGAAGACTTCGAGGCCGCCATCGCGGAACTCCGTGAGCAGCGGCCTCCCGCGAAAGAGCGCGGGAAGGGCGAGACCCCCGCGGTCCCCGTTCCCGCCGTCGCCGCCGACTAGAGCGGCACCGGCCTGCCGGCACGGGTCCGTGGACCGGCGGCGGGACGGCTTCATGAACCTGCTTCGGGCACTGTGCGGTGCCCGAAGCATCAGAGACAGACTGTGCCCCGGGAAGTTCTGGGCACTTCAGGGCGTTTTTGCCCACATATGGGAGGCGGCATGACAGAGACGGCGAGCGGCCCGGCACGAGGTTCCCGTACCAAGGGATCCAAGGCGAGCAAGGGTCTGCGCATCGAGCGCATCCACACCACCCCCGGCGTGCATCCGTACGACGAGGTGACGTGGGAGCGCCGTGACGTCGTCATGACCAACTGGCGCGACGGCTCGATCAACTTCGAGCAGCGTGGCGTCGAGTTCCCCGACTTCTGGTCGGTGAACGCGGTCAACATCGTCACCAGCAAGTACTTCCGCGGGGCCGTCGGCACCCCGCAGCGCGAGACCGGTCTGAAGCAGCTCATCGACCGGATCGTGAAGACGTACCGCAAGGCCGGCGAGGACCACGGCTACTTCGCCTCTCCCGCGGACGCCGAGATCTTCGAGCACGAGCTGGCGTACGCCCTCCTGCACCAGATCTTCAGCTTCAACTCGCCGGTCTGGTTCAACGTCGGCACGCCCCAGCCGCAGCAGGTCTCCGCCTGCTTCATCCTGTCCGTCGACGACTCCATGGAGTCGATCCTCGACTGGTACAAGGAAGAGGGCATGATCTTCAAGGGCGGCTCCGGCGCCGGCCTGAACCTCTCCCGCATCCGCTCCTCCAAGGAGCTGCTGTCCTCCGGCGGCAACGCCTCCGGCCCGGTCTCCTTCATGCGCGGCGCCGACGCCTCCGCCGGAACGATCAAGTCCGGCGGCGCCACCCGACGCGCGGCCAAGATGGTCATCCTCGACGTCGACCACCCCGACATCGAGAACTTCATCGAGACCAAGGTCAAGGAGGAGGAGAAGATCCGCGCCCTGCGCGACGCGGGCTTCGACATGGACCTGGGCGGCGACGACATCACGTCGGTCCAGTACCAGAACGCCAACAACTCGGTCCGGGTGAACGACGAGTTCATGAAGGCCGTGGAGTCCGGCGGCAAGTTCGGGCTGCGCGCCCGGATGACCGGCGAGGTCATCGAGGAGGTCGAGGCCAAGTCCCTCTTCCGCAAGATGGCGGAGGCGGCCTGGGCGTGCGCCGACCCGGGTATCCAGTACGACGACACGATCAACCAGTGGCACACCTGCCCGGAGTCCGGCCGGATCAACGGCTCGAACCCCTGCAGCGAGTACATGCACCTGGACAACACCTCGTGCAACCTCGCCTCGCTGAACCTGATGAAGTTCCTCAAGGACGACGGCAAGGGCAACCAGTCCTTCGAGTCCGAGCGCTTCGCCAAGGTCGTCGAGCTGGTCATCACCGCGATGGACATCTCCATCTGCTTCGCGGACTTCCCGACCCAGAAGATCGGCGAGAACACCCGCGCCTTCCGCCAGCTGGGCATCGGTTACGCCAACCTCGGCGCCCTGCTGATGGCGACCGGCCACGCCTACGACAGCGACGGCGGCCGCGCCCTCGCCGGTGCCATCACCTCGCTGATGACCGGCACCTCGTACAAGCGCTCCGCCGAACTCGCCGCGGTCGTCGGCGCGTACGACGGCTACGCCCGCAACGCCGAGCCGCACCAGCGCGTCATGAAGCAGCACGCCGACGCCAACGCCGCGGCCGTCCGCATGGACGACCTGGACAACCCGATCTGGGCCGCCGCCACGGAGGCCTGGCAGGACGTGATCCGCCTCGGCGCGAAGAACGGTTTCCGCAACTCGCAGGCCTCGGTCATCGCGCCCACCGGCACCATCGGTCTCGCGATGTCCTGCGACACCACCGGCCTCGAACCCGACCTCGCCCTGGTCAAGTTCAAGAAGCTGGTCGGCGGCGGCTCGATGCAGATCGTGAACGGCACCGTCCCGCAGGCCCTGCGCCGCCTGGGCTACCAGGAGGAGCAGATCGAGGCGATCGTCGCCCACATCGCCGAGCACGGCAATGTGATCGACGCCCCCGGTCTGAAGCCCGAGCACTACGAGGTCTTCGACTGCGCCATGGGCGAGCGCTCCATCTCCGCGATGGGCCACGTCCGCATGATGGCCGCGATCCAGCCGTGGATCTCCGGCGCCCTGTCCAAGACGGTGAACCTGCCGGAGACGGCCACCGTCGAGGACGTCGAGGAGGTCTACTTCGAGGCGTGGAAGATGGGCGTCAAGGCGCTCGCCATCTACCGCGACAACTGCAAGGTCGGCCAGCCCCTCTCCGCGAAGACCAAGGAGAAGGAGAAGGCGGAGGTCACGGCCAAGGCCGAGGAGACCATCCGCACCGCGGTCGAGAAGGTCGTCGAGTACCGCCCGGTCCGCAAGCGCCTCCCCAAGGGCCGCCCCGGCATCACCACCTCCTTCACGGTGGGCGGCGCCGAGGGCTACATGACCGCCAACTCCTACCCGGACGACGGTCTCGGCGAGGTCTTCCTGAAGATGTCCAAGCAGGGTTCGACTCTCGCGGGCATGATGGACGCCTTCTCCATCGCCGTCTCGGTCGGTCTGCAGTACGGCGTCCCGCTGGAGACGTACGTCTCGAAGTTCACCAACATGCGCTTCGAGCCGGCCGGCATGACGGACGACCCGGACGTGCGGATGGCGCAGTCGATCGTCGACTACATCTTCCGCCGCCTCGCGCTGGACTTCCTGCCCTTCGAGACCCGCTCCGCCCTGGGCATCCACTCGGCCGAGGAGCGTCAGCGCCACCTCGACACCGGTTCGTACGAACCCTCCCTGGAGGACGAGGACCTGGACGTCGAGAGCCTGGCCCAGTCCGCGCCGCTGCGGACGGAGCCGCTGAAGGCGGTGGCCGCGGTGCAGGAAGCCGAGAAGCCCGCGCCGAAGACCGCGCACACCTCGGCGGAACTCGTCGAGATGCAGCTGGGCATCAGCGCGGACGCGCCGCTCTGCTTCTCCTGCGGCACGAAGATGCAGCGCGCCGGATCCTGCTACATCTGCGAGGGCTGCGGCTCGACCAGCGGTTGCAGCTGATACCGGGTTCGACCGTGTCCGACGCGGCGTTGAGCGTCCGTCGCTGAGGACACCGAACCACGCATGAGGAAGGGTGCCGGCCATGTGCCGGCACCCTTTCCGGCGTCCCGGCCCCGCGAAGGTCCGCAGATGCCGTGCCCTTTGCACGTCGAAGCCGTACGGGGTGCTTCACCGTCCTCCGGCGGTGAAGCACCCCGGGACGCCGGGGAGTCGTGCTCCCCGCGGAACAATTCGAAGGCGCCCGCGGCGCACGGCTGCGTAGAGTCCCCCCATGCCGAGCCCGGAACTCCAGCGGATCACTGCCTTCTTGACCGACTTCGCCCGCCGCCAGGCCGAGCGAGTCGTCGAACTGCCGGGTGGGTTCGCCGCACTTGACGACACATTCGCCCGTTCCCGCGCGAACAACCAGATCTTCATCGACACGGCCGTGGATCCGGAGGCGCTGCCCGCCGTCGCGGAGAAGACTCTGGGGCATCTGAACCACCGGATGATCTCCGTGCTCGACGACGGTGTCGCGACGGCGTGCGCGGAGCCGCTGACCCGGGCCGGATACACCCACTCCACCTATCTGCTCATGCTGCACGCGGGGCCGGTGCCGACCGGCGGGCCCGCGGAGGAGGTGGACCTCGACGCGCTGCGCGCTCCGCTCGCCCGGCAGTGGCGGGAATTCCTCCCGGACGTGGACGACGAGGTCGTGCGTCACCTCGTCGACCGGCGCGAGGTCCGTCGGCGCGGGGCCGACGTCGTGCGCTTCATCGGCGCCCGCACGGAGGAGGGTGAGGTCGCCTCATGGGCCGACCTCTATCTGGACCCGGCGACCGGCACGGCCCAGATCGAGGACCTGGTCACCTCGAAGGCCCACCTCGGGCGCGGCCACGCCGACGCCGTCCTGACCACCGCCCTGTGCTCGGCCGCCGCCGAGGGCTGCGGCACCCGCTTCCTGTCGGCCGACGAGGAGGACTGGCCGCGCCACTGGTACGAGCGCTGCGGCTTCTCCGTCATCGGCCGCACGCACTGCTTCGAACGCGGCTGAACGCGGGACGGTCCAAGCGGGGGAGCGGCCGAACGGCGGTCCGCGATAAGGAAGGAGGCCGTTCGGCGACCGGCCTCCTCGGCGTGCCGGTCGGTGCCTTGCCCGCCGGCCTCCTCGGCGTGCCGTGACGCGTCACGCTCCGGGCGTACGGCTTCCCATCTCACCGGCGAACGAGTCGGGGTCCCCGTCGAAGCCGCGAACCATGCTGCGGAACTCCCATGCCCCGGAGGCGCCGCGGACGAACTCGGCGACGGTCGCCGCGGTGGCGGCACCGACTGCGGAGAAGTCGTCCTCCGCCAGGTTCGTGTAGCCCTCCCTGATCTGGACTCCGGTGCTCGGTATGTCGGCGAAGGCCTTGCGACCGTCGCGCTGCTGGATGGCGACCCCGACGACGACCCGGGCGTACGTGGGTGCCAGCCGGCTCAGTTCCAGCGTCATCACCTCGTCGAAACCGAAGCCCTGACCGGTCCTGCTGTCGCGATTGAGGCTGATGGTGCCGTCGGGCGAACGGCTGTCGAAGTGCACCAGATACGCGGGGCTGCCGTACGGCGCGTCCGCGAGGTACGTCGCCGCGATGATGTCGAGGTCATGGTCGGGGGTGCCCGAAGGACTGGGATCCCATTTGAGCCTGACTTCGACCTTCTCGATGTCCTTGTTGGGCGTGCTCATCGGACTTGCCTCCCTGGCTTGCCGCCGGGCCGTCGGGCCGTTCGTTCCACCCGATCATGTCCGTAACGGACCGTGGAGCCAACCGACTTGGCCCTCGATGGCGGAATCGGGCCACTGCCGCTCCGTCGGAGGGTGACCCGCGCCACGTCCGGCGCCGTACGATGGCGCAGTGCTGGTCAAGTGGATTCGTTGCACCGTGGTGGACCGTCGAGGCTTTGAACGGGGGCAGCGGAAGTGGGCGGAACTGCTGGGCGAGCCCGGATTCAGGGGGCGGGGCGGTGGGTGGAGCCGGGAACGCCCGGACGTGGCGCACGTCTTCGCCTTCTGGGAGAACCGTGTCTTCTACGACTCCTTCATGGCGCGGGCGCACGACGATCTGGCAGCCGCGCAGTCCGGTACGTACAGCGGCATTCAGGTCAAGCTGTTCGAGTACCGCTTCGACGTGAAGACCGGTTTTGAGCCACGCTTCACCGACGCGGACGTCGTCAGGGTGGCGCACAGCAAGGTTCGTGAAGACCGGGTGGAGCACTTCGCGTTGATGCAGGAACGGGTGTGGAACCCGGCGATGGCCGGATCGCCCGGCATGCTGCGAGGGGTGTTCGGCGAGGCGCCGGGGCACGAGTTCCTGGTGCTGTCCATGTGGCAGTCGAGCGCCGAGCGGGGCAAGTACCGGGCGGGGAGCATCGAGCGGCTGTCGCAACGGGCACAGATCGAGGACGACGTGGCGGCGCTGGCGGGAGACGTCGTGCAACTGGAACCCTCCTGGACGGTATGACGGGTCGGTGCGGCGGATCCGGCCGCGCCGGTGGTCGGGGTGGCCTGTCGCAGCTGCCACGAGCCGCCGGTCAGGCGGGTCCGGCCGGGGCGTCGGTGTCTTCCGGGGCGGTCGCGGTGTCGAAGACCCCGGCCCGGGCGGCGGCCAGGGCGGCGGCGGCACTCCGGTCGGCCAACTCCCCGTCGACGGGCTCGCGGGTGATGAACAATCTGAGGAACAGCGGTGACACGACGGCTCTGACAAGCGCCCCCGCATCCGTTCTCCGGTCGAGCTCGTGCCGGGCCACGGCGCGCGAGACGATGGCCTCGCAGCGCGCGAACCGCCCTGCGTAGAAGGCGTTCAGAGCCTCCGCGGCGCGTTTGGACTGGAACGCCGCGGCGATGAAGGCGGTCGGCGCGGCCGCCGTGGCGGGAGTGGTGAAGGACTCGGCCGTCGTGTGCGCCAGCGCACGCAGATCCCCTTCCAGGCTTCCGGTGTCGGGCGGCGCCCAACTGTCCTCTCCGGCCAGGTCGAGGGCGTCCGCGACCAGTCCTTCGATGTTCTCCCAGCGCCGGTAGAGGGTCGTCTTGTGGATGCCGGCGTGCTCCGCGACGTATTCGACGGTGAGGCCCGGGTAGCCGTGTTCCACCAGTCCGGTGAGAACGGCGTCCCGGACCGCTGCCCGGGTCCGGGCGGTGCGACCGCCGGGGCGGCGGGTGCCGGGCGCGAGCGGAGCCGTCGGTGTCCCGGCCAGCGAGGCGTTTCCTTGCTCATTCAATTGCTACTCCAGTTGCGTTAGTGGATTTCAGTGTGCCACACTCGCCTTAATGCGACAACGGTTGTGTTTGTCTGTACTCGCCGGCTCCGCCCCGGGCGGCCCGGTCGGCGCCCGCTGTCGCTGCTTGTCCCCAGATCGACTTGTTTCCCGAACGACCGAATCAGGAGGCGCTCTTGCCCACGCAGATCTCATTGCGCGATGTGTCCGTGTCCCGAGGTGAAAGGCTGTTGCTCGACGATGTCTCGTTGACCGTGCGCCCCGGCGAACGGATCGGCGTCGTGGGGGAGAACGGCGCGGGGAAGACGACCCTGCTCCGCCTGCTCGCAGGCCTCGAAAGGCCCGATTCCGGAAGCGCGTTCACGGCCGCGGACGGCGGTACGGGCCTGCTGGCCCAGACCCCGCGGCTGCCGCCCGACAGCACGGTCCAGGACGTGATCGACGACGCGCTCGCCGAACTGCGCACGATGGAAAGGCGGTTGCGCGAGGCCGAGGCGGACCTCGGTACGGCCGACCGGGTCGTGCTCGCCTCCTACGGGGACCTGCTCACCGAGTTCGAGGCACGCGGCGGATACGAGGCGGACGCGCGCGTGGACAAGGCGATGCACGGTCTCGGTCTCGCCCACATAGGACCGGACAGGAGACTGGGCAGCCTCTCCGGCGGCGAGCAGGCACGGCTCGGCATCGCCTGCCTGATCGCGGCGAGTCCCGAGGTGATGCTGCTCGACGAACCCACCAACCACTTGGACGGGGCGGCTCTCGACTGGCTGGAGAGCGCCCTGCTGGCACACACCGGCACGGTGGTCGCGGTCTCCCACGACCGGGTCTTCCTGGAACGGGTGGCCACGGCGGTGCTGGAGGTCGATGCCGACCGGCGCACGGTCGTGCGCCACGGGGGCGGCTACTCGGGATTCCGGGCCGAGCAGGACGCCGCACGGCGACGCTGGGAACAGTCCTACGCCCAGTGGTGCGAGGAGACCGCGCGGCTGGAGGAGTACACGACGACCACCGCCCACGGCGTCGCGGCCGGCCGTGCCATCAAGGACAACAACAAGATGGCCTACGACCGGGCCGGTGGCCGGGTCCAGGCATCGGTGTCCGGCCGGATCCGCAACGCCGAGAAGCGCCTGGACCGGCTGAGGGAGCAGCCGGTCCCCAGGCCGCCCGATCCACTGCGCTTCGCCGCCCTGCCTGCCGCCGGTACGACCGGGGGCGAGCTCGTCTCGCTGACGGACGTACGCGTCGGTGACCGGCTCGAGATCGGCCGGCTCTCCGTGGCGGCGACCGACCGGATCCTGATCCACGGTGGCAACGGCGCCGGGAAGTCCACTCTGCTCCGCGTCATGGCGGGCGTGCTCGAACCGGACGCGGGGTGTGTGATCCGGCGGGGCCGGATCGGCTACCTCGCGCAGGAGGTGCCGGTGAACCGTCCGACGGAGAGCGTGCTCGCGACATTCGGCCGAGGACTGCCCCTCACCGAGGACGAGCAGGAGGAACTGCTGCTCTCGTACGGACTGTTCCGCCCCCGGGACCTCCGGGTGCCGGTCGGGTCGCTCTCCGCCGGGCAGCGCAGACGGCTCGCCCTCGCCCGCCTGCTGGCCCGGCCCGCGGACCTGCTGCTGCTCGACGAGCCCGCGAACCATCTGGCGCTCGGCCTCGTGCAGGAGCTGGAGGAGGCGCTGGCCCACTGGCGGGGCGCGCTGGTCGTCGTCTCCCACGACCGGCTGCTGCGCCGTCGCTTCACCGGTGACATTCGTCGGATGGAGTCCGGACAACTGCTCGAATGAGCCGTGCTCGATCTAGGGTCGGTACATGGCACGACCGCAACGCATCGTCCTCGTCCGGCACGGGGAGTCCGAGGGCAACGCAGACGACACGGTGTACGAGCGCGTGCCGGACCACGCGCTGAGGCTCACCGCGACAGGGCTGAGGCAGGCCAGGGAGACGGGCCTGCGGCTGCGGGAGATGTTCGGGCACGAGCGCGTCAGCGTGTACATCTCGCCCTATCGCCGCACCCACGACACCTTCCGGTCCTTCGGCCTCGATCTCGAACGGGTGCGGGTCCGGGAGGAACCGCGCCTGCGGGAACAGGACTGGGGGAACTGGCAGGACCGGGACGACGTGCGCCTGCAGAAGGCCTACCGCGACGCGTACGGCCACTTCTTCTACCGCTTCGCGCAGGGGGAGTCCGGAGCCGATGTGTACGACCGGGTCGGGGCTTTCCTGGAGAGCCTGTACCGCAGCTTCGAAGCCCCCGACCACCCGGAGAACGTCCTGCTCGTCACACACGGGCTGACCATGCGTTTGTTCTGCATGCGCTGGTTCCACTGGTCGGTGGCCGAGTTCGAGTCGCTGTCCAACCCGGGCAACGGGGAGACCCGGACGCTGATACTCGGCGAGGACGGGCGGTACACCCTGGACCGGCCCTTCGAACGCTGGAGAACCCCTGAGCCCTACGGCATCACCGGATAGAGTGGATGAGCGATGACAACCGCTGACTCTGCTTCCGACCAACGTTTCGCACGAGCCCTCGCCAGCCTGCACGGACTGTCCGTGGGAGACGCACTGGGCTCCCAGTTCTTTGTTCCCGTCAACTATCCGCTGCTGAAGCGGCGCGAAATCCCGCCGGGCCCCTGGCAATGGACGGACGACACCGAAATGGCCGTCTCGGTGCTGGCCGTGCTGGGGGAGCACCAGCGGATCGACCAGGACACACTGGCCCGTTCCTTCGCCGAGCACCACGACTTCGACCGGGGATACGGCCCCGCGGTGAACCGCATGCTCAGGCTGGTCCGCGAAGGCGGCGACTGGCGGGAGCTGGCGTCCGCGCTGTTCCAGGGCCAGGGCTCCTGGGGCAACGGCTCGGCGATGCGCATCGCGCCGCTCGGCGCCTGGTACGCGGACGACCCGGAGCAGGCCACCCACCAGGCCGAGATCTCCTCCTACACCACGCACCAGCACCGCGAGGCGGTCGTGGGCGCCATGGCGGTCGCGGCCGCGGCCTCCCTGGCGGCGGCGGACACCGGCCCGCCCACCCCGGCGGACCTGCTCGACGGCGTGATCGCCCTCGTACCGCGCAGCGCGGTGGGTGCCGGACTGCGCCGGGCGCGCGACATGCTCGACTACGACGACGCCGGTACCGTCGCGGCGGTCCTCGGCAACGGCCGGCGCACCAGCGCGCACGACACCGTCCCGTTCGCCCTCTGGTCGGCGGCACGGGGCCTCGGCGACTTCGAGCAGGCTTTCTGGGTGACGGCCCAGGCGGGCGGAGACGTCGACACCACCTGCGCGATCGTCGGCGGGATCGTCGCGGCGGGCAGGAACGGTGCGCCGCCGGCCGACTGGTCGGCACAGACGGAGGAACTGCCGGACTGGCTCCCGCGCCGGAACGGCGACGCCACCTGAATCACCGACGCGTGAGGCGCCGCCCGGTGCCGTCCGTCTGTCACGGTACTGCCACAGCCCCTCCCTCCCTGCCGGAAGCGGCAAGAGGAGGGGCTACTCTTTCGGCCACGCCGCCGTCGATGATCATTTTGACGCGTGTGCGCCGAATCGAGACGCCGGGGTGCCCCAGCAGCTGCCCTGCGGGTGGTGCGCGCGGGCCTCGGCAGGGGAGGGGTCCCATGTCCGATCACACGCCAGGAACCACCGGGCCGGAAGAAGCCCCCGAGCCGTCCGGACGAACGGAACGGGGCGGAGCGTCCGAGCAGGCCGCATCGGTGAAGGCACCGGAGCCCGGCGACGGCATCCCCGAGCCGCCGAGGACACCGAAGTACGCACAACAGCAGGGCAGACGGCAACCACCGCCCAGCCATTGGCAGCCGCAGAGACCCCAGGAGCCCGCGCTGGCGCGACTGCGCCCGGCCGCGCCGGCCGCCATCCGCGGCGCGACGCTCTGCTGCGTCCTCGTCACGGCGCTGCTGAGCTCCCTGCTGCTGGAAGACGGCCTCGGGCCGAATCTGCTGATCGTCGCTGTTCCCGCCTCGCTCGGGGCCTTCTACGCCGCGCGGGCGGCCGGCCGCCGCCTCCGCCCGTGGACCACCTGCTGGGCGGTCGGCGGCCTGGCGCTCCTCGCGGTGCCCGCTCTCAGGTCCGCCGGATGGCCCGTGTTCCTCGCCGTCGTCTCGGCCATTGCGCTCGGCTCGCTCGCCCTGCACGGAAGCCGCAGCTGGCTCGGGGTGTTCCTCGGTTCACTGGGGCTGTTCACCTCCATTGCCGACGGGCTGGCCTGGGGCGGCCGGGGCGTGTACGTCCGGGTCGCGGATTCCCGGGGCCGCCTGGGTGTCATCCTGCGCAGCACCGGGGTGGCGCTCGTCCTGCTCGTCGTGTTCGGGGCGCTGTTCGCCAGTGCGGACGCCGCCTTCGCCGACGTGCTCGGCGGCCTGATGCCCGACACGTCGATGAAGAACAGCCCCTGGCAGGTCCTCCTCTTCGTCACCGGCCTGATCGGTGCACTCGCCGCCGCGTACACCGCGGCCGCCCCGGTGCGCTGGGACGGCATCACCATCCGTCGGGGCAAGGCACGCGGGCGGCTGGAATGGGCCCTGCCCCTCATCGTGCTGAATCTGCTGTTCGCCGTCTTCATCGCCATCCAGCTCACCGTGCTGCTCGGCGGATACGACAAGGTGATGGCCGAGACGAGCCTCAGCCACGCCCAGTACGCCCGCCAGGGTTTCTGGCAGCTCCTCTGGGCGACACTGCTCACCCTGCTGGTCATCGCGCTCGCCCTGCGCTGGGCCCCGCGCGGGCGGGAAGGCGATCGCACGCTCGTCCGGGGCGTGCTCGGTGTGCTGTGCCTGCTCACCCTCACCGTCGTGGCCTCCGCGCTGAGAAGGATGGATCTGTACGTCGACGAGTACGGACTGACACGGCTGCGAATATCCGTGGCCGCGGTCGAGCTCTGGCTCGGCGTGGTGATCGTCCTGATCCTGGTCGCGGGAGTGTTCGGCGCCCGCCTGCTGCCGCGAGCCGTCGCGGTCAGCGCCGCCGTCGCCGTCCTCACGTTCGGCCTCGTCTCGCCGGACGTGCTGATCGCGGAGCAGAACGTCCAGCGCTACCGCGACGACCGATCCATCGACATCTCCTACCTCCGGGGCCTGTCGGCCGACGCCGTACCGGCCCTGGACGCACTGCCCGAACCGCTGCGCTCCTGCGCCCTCATGGACATCGAGCGGTCACTGCGCTCCGACGACGCGTCCTGGTACGCCACCGACCTGGGCGAGGCGCGGGCCCGGGACATCCTGCGGAAGAATCCGATCTCCCGCGATCCGATGCGGTCCTGCATGGCCTCACGCACGGGCGGCGACGGTGAAACGGGCGTCGACCAGTACGACCCCTACGACCCGTACTGATCGGCCCCGCCCACGCGTTCGGGCCGTACCGGCCGAGTTTTCCGAGGTGGCGGCACTGCACCGTACGGGTACGGCCCGACGCGCGGGCCGTGCTCCCGCGGACGTGCCGCCACCCGCTCCGTGATCCGCCGAGAGGTTCCGGCGACCGACGGGAGCCCCGGGGTTTTGTCGGCGTCGCCATCGGCGTACGCTGACAGGCGCCATGCCGTACGAACCACCCACGCACACCGTCGAGCGCTCGCTGCGCGCCACCACCGGTGCCAAGATCGTTGCCGGTGTCGATGAGGTCGGACGCGGAGCGTGGGCGGGACCGGTCACTGTCTGTGCGGCCGTCACCGGCCTCCGCAGACCTCCCGCCGGGCTCACCGACTCCAAGTTGATCAGTCCCAAGCGCCGTGCGGAGCTGGCGCCGTTGCTGGAGAGCTGGGTCACCGCCTTCGGTCTCGGTGACGCCTCCCCCCAAGAGATCGACGAGCTCGGGATGACCGCCGCACTGCGCCTGGCCGCTGTACGTGCCCTCGATGCCCTGCCGGTCCGGCCGGACGCGGTGATCCTCGACGGCAAGCACGACTACCTGGGGGCGCCCTGGCAGGTCCGCACCGTGATCAAGGGCGACCAGTCCTGCATCGCGGTCGCGGCCGCTTCGGTGATCGCGAAGGTCCGCCGGGACACGATGATGGCCGAACTGGGCGCGGAATCCGGCGAGTACGCCGACTTCGCCTTCGACGCCAACGCCGGTTACCCGTCGCCCGCACACAGGGCCGCGCTGGAGGAGCAGGGGCCCACGCCCCACCACCGCCTCTCGTGGTCCTACCTCGACGCGTTGCCCAGGTGGCAGCACCTCAAGAAAGTCCGTATCTCCGCCGAGGCGGCTGCACTGGAAAGCGGGGGCCAGCTCGGCTTCGACTTCTGATCGCACATCTGTACCCACCCGCCGACGCCCCGAGCGACGGCGTTTGATAGACAACCACTCATGCCTCTCATCCCCGAGGAGCCTCAGATTCACGAGAGCGCCCAGGGTCCCCGCGCCACTCCGGCCTCAGGCCGTACCGCGTCGACCCCCCGTCCCGTACCCGGCCCGCGTTCAGCGGCCACGCCGCGCCCCGGTCGTCCCGGACCCGGCCCCGCGAAGCCCGCGCCCCCGGCGCAGCGCCCGCACCCCACTCCCGGTCGGCCCCAGTCGGGTCGGCAGGAAAATCGTTCCGCACCGCAGCTCCAGCTGATCCCCGCCTCGGTGGGCGGTGCTCTCGACGCCGCCGACGAAGCGGTGGACCTGCTGCTCGAATCCGGCCGCGCGCCGGGCGAGATCCTGGTGCTCACCACCGGTGAGCAGCACCCGTGGGCCGCGCACGAGCTCTCCTTCGGCGAGGCCGCCTACTGGGCGCAGCACGAGGCCGGCGACGATGTCTTCTTCGCCGGTGTCGCGGCTGCGGACCGGGTGAAGTCCCGTCCCGTGGTGATCGTCGCCGTTAACGGGGACGGCGAGGTCGCGCCTGCGCTGACCGACGCACGGGAACGTGCCGGAGCACTGCTGATCGTGTGCGGGGACCCGCAGCGGATCAACGCGGTGCTCGGCGCTGGGGTCTGATCCGCAGGGCACCCGGAACCATGACGGCCCGGCCGCCCGACAGGGTGGTCGGGCCCGCGTCCGTGGTCAGCGGGCGGCGGTGTGCCGCAGGGCCTGCGCCGCGCCACCACCGGTGCGCAGCGGGGCCGAGTCCGACCCGGGCGACATGTCGGCGAGCGCGGACGGCCTGGACGCGGAGTTGGGACGACGACCGCCCCGACCCTCGCCCAGTACCTGCCAACCGCCGCTGGTCAGTGTGATGTACGCGCCGCAGCGCAGACCGTGCAGGGTGCAGGCGTCGCGCAGACCCCACATCCAGGCGCCGTCTTCCTCCGTCCAGCGCTCGTCGCCCTCCCGGCAGTAGAGCAGTACCGCGGTCCGGACGGGCGTGCGGCGGCGGAGGTCGTGCGGGATCACCCGGCGCAGATGTGCCAGCAGCGCGTTGCGGAACTCCCAGCCGTCCGCGGCCGTGGGGCGGCGGGTGAACGAGGCGCTGGCCGTGAGACGTTCCTCATGGTCGAGCACGGCCACGACGGCGGTCGTCGGGGTCGGACTGTGCCGGGCGTGCAAGCCGCTGACAACCTCGCGGGGGCTGCGCAGCAACGGTATCCCCGCTTCGGCCCACTCGGCCGGTTCGAGCATCCTGGCAAGACGGTTGGCGGAGTCGGCGGATGCCGACGTCGAAGTGGCTGCGGACGGAGCGAATCCGAAGGTCACGGTCCTCCCTTCGCATACGCGCCCATGGTGCGGGCAGGGTCGAGTGAGGGCGCACCGCGGCACAACCCTTCCGGGCCGCGAAAGGGACTGCGCGGGGAGCGAGTCCAATTCTTCCTGGCGTATCGGCGGGCGGCAACGAGCAATCGGCGCAGGTGACGGTAATCAGCCGGAATGACTCTGATATCCCTGCCCACGCCCTGCCCGAACGATGCCTCCCGTCACGCCTGAACAGCGAGGACCAGCGGAAACACACCCTGGGTCCCGGCCCGCCGGAGCAGCCGCGCCGCCACCGCCAGAGTCCATCCGGTGTCCGCGAGATCGTCCACGAGCAGTACGGGACCGCCCGCCGAGGCCAGCGCGTCGGCCAGGCCGGGCTCCACCGTCAGCGCTTCGTGCAGGGCCCGGACCCGCTGTGCGCTGTTGGTCCGCGAGATCCGCAGGTCCGTCGCGCCCGGCGCGTAGGTGACACTGCCGAGCAGCGGCATCCGGCCGATCTCGGCGATACGGCCGCCCAGGGACTGGATGAGCCGGGGCTTGCTCTGCGAGGCGACAGTGACCACCCCGACCGGTCTGGGCGCGGCGTCCTCGGCCCCCGACGCCCAGCCCCCGGGCCCCTTGGCCCAGTCGGCCAGCACGCTCACCACGGCGTTCGCCACATCGTCCGGCACGGGGGCGTCCGGGGCCTGGGGTGCCAGCATCGGGCGCAGCCGGTTGCCCCAGCCGATGTCGGAGAGCCGCCCCAGGGCGCGACCGGTGAACGACACCTCTCCCGCGGGGATGCGGCCCTTGAGGTCGACGCCCACGGCCGAGAGCCCGGTCGGCCACATCTTGCGGGGCTCCATCTCCACACCCGGTCTGCTCAGTTCGCCCCGCGCACCGTCGAGGGCCACGCTGGACACCTGGTCGTCGAAGCGGGCTCCCGCGCAGTTGTCGCAGCGTCCGCAGGCGGTTGCCTCCTCGTCGTCCAGCCGACGTCGCAGGAACTCCATCCGGCAGCCCGTCGTCGTCGCGTACTCGCGCATCGCCTGCTGCTCGGCAGTCCGCTGGCGGGCCACCCACGCGTAACGCTCCGAGTCGTACACCCAGGGCTCACCGGTGGCGATCCAGCCGCCCTTGACGCGTCTGACGGCGCCGTCGACGTCCAGCACCTTGAGCATGGTCTCCAGCCGGGTGCGCCGCAGGTCCACCAGCGGCTCCAGGGCGGGCAGCGATAGCGGTCGGCCGGCGTGGGCGAGCGCGTCGATCGTCCGCCGCACCTGTTCCTCGGGCGGAAAGGCGACCGAAGCGAAGTACTCCCAGATCGCTTCGTCCTCCTTGCCCGGCAGGAGCAGCACCTCCGCGTGTTCGACACCACGCCCCGCACGCCCCACCTGCTGGTAGTAGGCGATGGGGGAGGAGGGTGAGCCGAGATGGACGACGAATCCGAGGTCGGGCTTGTCGAACCCCATGCCCAGCGCGGACGTCGCCACGAGGGCCTTGACCCGGTTGGCGAGGAGGTCGTCCTCCGCCTGCTGGCGGTCGGCGTTCTCGGTGCGACCGGTGTAGGACGCCACCGTGTGCCCGCACTGGCGCAGATACGCGGTGACCTCCTCGGCGGCGGCGACCGTCAGGGTGTAGATGATTCCCGAGCCGGGGAGCTCCTTGAGGTGGTCGCCCAGCCAGGCCAAACGGTGCGCGGCGTTCGGAAGTTGCAGAACATTGAGGCTGAGGCTCTCCCGGTCCAGGGAGCCGCGGAGCACGAGTGCGTCGGTACCCGCACCGGTGCCCAGTTGTTCCGCGACATCAGCGGTCACCCGGGCGTTCGCCGTCGCGGTGGTCGCCAGGACGGGCACACCGGCGGGCAGGTCGGCCAGCATGGTCCGCAGCCGCCGGTAGTCGGGCCGGAAGTCGTGCCCCCAGTCGGAAATGCAGTGCGCCTCGTCGACCACGAGCAGCCCGGTTGCGGCGGCGAGCCGGGGCAGGACCTGGTCCCGGAAGTCGGGATTGTTGAGCCGCTCGGGGCTGACCAGCAGCACGTCCACTTCACCGGCCGCCACCTCGGCCTGCACGGTCTCCCACTCCTCGGTGTTGGAGGAGTTGATCGTGCGGGCGCTGATTCCGGCCCGGGCCGCCGCCGCGACCTGGTTGCGCATCAGCGCGAGCAGTGGCGAGACGATCACGGTCGGTCCGCCACCCTGCGCGCGGATCAGCGATGTCGCGACGAAGTACACGGCGGACTTGCCCCAACCGGTCCGCTGGACGACCAGGGCCCGGCGCTTGTCGGCGACGAGTGCCTCGATGGCCAGCCACTGGTCCTCCCGCAGCCGTGCAGTGCCTGTGGGGTCACCGACGAGTCGGGCGAGTACGGAATCGGCCGAGGCCCTGAGGTCTGCACGGGTTGCTTGGGTCATGCCCCCATGCAACCCGATGGCTACGACAAACCGCGAACGGTCGCCCCGGCCTGTGGAAAAAGTTATCCACAGGGGTCGCGGAATTTTTCCGTTCGCGGGACGGTCATGCCATGAACCAGCGCCACGAATCCAACGGTCCGATCGACGAGCAGCAGATCACTCTGCGGGGTCCCGCAGAGCTCGCAGACGCACTCCCCTACCTCATGGGATTCCACCCGAACGACAGCGTGGTCATGGTCGCCCTGCACGGCGGCAGGGGCCGCTTCGGCGGGCGGCTCAGGCTCGGTATCCCGCAGACGCCCGAGGAATGGCCGTCCGTCGCGGAGCAGCTCGCCGAGTGCTTGATCAAGGGGAGCGAGCGGCGCGGCAGCCGTCCCGACGCGATCGTGATCTTCCTCTGCCAGGATCCCGCCGAGGGCGAGCCCGCCGGCCTGGTCATGGAGCGGCTGCGACCTCTGGCCCAGAGTCTGCGTACGGCCTGTGGCGCGCTCGACGTGCCGGTGCTCGAAGCACTCTGCATCTCCGACGGCCGGTACTGGTCCTACTGCTGCCCGGACGGGCGTTGCTGCCCGGCGGAGGGCAATCGGATGGCCATGCCCGGCACCTCGGTGATGGCGGCCGCCGCCGCGTACGCGGGCATCCAAGTGCGTGGATCATTGCGGGAGATGGAGTCCAGGCTCATGCCCCTGGGCACCGCCGCCGAGGCGGATCAGCAGCGCGCGCTCGATTCGGCAGGGGTCGAAATGGTGCCCAGGCTCCTCGACGAAGTGGGCCGCAAGGCCGTTTGCCGGGAGACCCTGGAGCTCGCCCGGAGGCTCATGAAGCGGCTCGGGGAGGCACCACCGGCGACTCCCTCCCTCGCGGACATCAGCGACGACCGGCTGATCAGCCACGACGAGGCGGCCTCGGTGATCCTCGGCCTGCAGGACCGGGAGACCCGCGACAGGGCGGCGGAATGGATGGAGGGTCCGGAGGCCGATTCCGCGCTCCGGCTCTGGCGGGCGCTGTCCCGCCGTTGTGTCTCACCGTACGAGGAACACGCCGCGGCCCCACTGGCCCTGGCCGGCTGGGTTTCCTGGTCGACGGGAGACGAACCGGCCGCACGGGTCGCGTTGGGACTCGCCCTGCGGATGGATCCCGATTACACCTTCGCCCAGCTTCTCCACGAAGCGTGCAACCAGGGCCTCGACCCGGAGACGCTGCGTCGTTGCCTGCGCGGGGAGCGCAGCACCCGGACGGGACGGCGGAGCCATCGAGGGGCTCCGGGGGCTCGGCCTCGCACCACACGCCCGGCCACCACACATCGACGGAAGGCGCCGTCCGGTCCCTCCCGCCCCGAAACGGCTGCCCGGCGCAGGCCCGGACGAACCGCTCCGAGCCGACGCACCCACAGGAACGATGGATGACCCGGGGGCCTCGTCACTGAACAGCCCCTGCCGCTGAGGCATGGGGAGAGGGGCACGGACCGCGAAGCCCCGTATGGCATCGACTCGGGCAGGTAGCGGCCCACGGGGGAGAAACCGGTGCCGGGGAAGCGTGGTCCGTGGGCAGATGGTGCCCCGGCGCGGGGGCGGGGTGGAGCACGGAGCCGAGGAAGGGGGATACGCGTGGGATCGAGAAGAGATCTTCGAAGGGAGTGTTTATCGTCAGGAAGACGACTATGATCACGGCATGCCGCCCTACGACCCGTCGACTTTCCCGCCCTTCGCCGTCACTGTCGACCTGGTCGTGCTCACGGTGCGCCGCCATGCGCTCTGCGCACTGGTCGTACGCCGTGGTGAGCCGCCTTTCCAGGGGCGGTGGGCGTTGCCCGGTGGCTTCGTGAGAGCCGATGAGGACCTCGGTGCGGCGGCGGCACGAGAGCTCGTGGAGGAGACCGGCCTGTGCGCCCAGGACCCGGCGGCTCCGGCAGACGGCAACGGCGCCCATCTCGAACAGCTCGCCACCTACGGCGACCCGGGTCGCGACCCGCGGATGAGGGTCGTCAGCGTCGCCCATCTCGCGCTGGCCCCCGACCTGCCGGCCCCGCGGGCGGGCGGTGACGCGAACAGCGCGAGGTGGGCACCAGTCGAGGATCTGCTCGGGCCGGAAGGGGGCTTCGGCCCGGAGGGCGAGAGCCAGGCCCCGCTGGCCTTCGACCATGCACGGATCCTCGCCGACGGCGTCGAGCGGGCCCGATCCAAGATCGAGTACTCCTCCCTGGCCACCGCCTTCTGTCCTCCGGAGTTCACGGTCGGCGAGCTCAGGAGGGTGTACGAGGCGGTATGGGGTGTGGTCCTCGACCCGCGGAACTTCCACCGCAAGGTGACCGGCACCCCCGGCTTCCTGGTGCCCTCGGGCGGTACGACCACCCGTCAGGGCGGGCGCCCGGCCCAGCTGTTCCGGGCCGGCGCGGCCACGGTGCTCAACCCCCCGATGTTGAGGCCGGAGGTCTGAGCCCGCGGAACGCCCGCGATGTCGAAGCTGCGCAAAAAGCCTGATTTGTCGCGTTATCTTGCTGCGGTACCCACTCTGCCGCCGAGCGGTCTCACTTTCCGCGAGAGAAGCGATGCTCCAGGCCATCGGACTCACCAGCACCCCCCGCCGCGGCCTTCCGGCCGCCGTGAACGACCTCACCTTCGAAGCCCGGCCCGGCCGTGTCACCGCACTTCTGGGCACCTCCGGCTCCGGGAAGACCACAGCCCTCCGCCTCATGCTCGAACTCGACCCGGGGCGGGGCATCACCTACTTCCGGGGCAGACCGCTGCACCGGATCCCGCATCCGGCACGCGAGGTGGGGGTGCTCCTCGGGGACGTGCCGGGGCACCCCGCCCGTACCGCCCGCGGGCAGCTCCGGATGCTCTGTGCCGCCGCGGGGGTGCCGGTGGCGCGGGCCGACGAGGTGCTCGATGCCGTGGGGCTGGCCGGGCTCGGGGACCGGCGCATCGGTGCACTCTCGCTTGGCATGGACCGTCGGCTCGCACTTGCCTCGGCGCTGCTCGGTGACCCGCACGCGCTCGTTCTCGACGATCCGGCGGAGGGCCTTTCTCCGCGCGAGGCCGACTGGCTGCACGAGCTGTTGCGGGCCCACGCGGCGCGGGGCGGAACCGTTCTGTACACCACGACCGACTTCAGGGAGGCCGCGCGCAACGCCCACCGTGTGATCGTCATCGACGGTGGCCGTCTCGTCTCCGACCAGGGCGCCGACGACTTCTCCCGAACCCGGCTGCGCCCCAGGGTCGCGGTCCGGACCCCGCACGCGGCCCGCCTCGCCGCGGTCGTCAGCCGGGAGGCCCGGGTGGCCCGGCGTTCGGTCGAGGTGGTCACCGAAGCGGGCGGTCGGCTCTCGGTGTACGGCTCCACATGCGCGGAGATCGGCGACACGGCGTTCCGGCACGGGCTGCCGGTGCACCGACTCGCCGACGAGATCGGTGGCACCGATCCCACCGCACCGATGGAGCCGACGGGAGCGGTGAAGCCCGCAGCGTCGGTGGAGTGCGTGGGGGAGGCGGGGCGGGGGCGCCTCATCGCCCCCGCGCACTCCACCAGCCACGCGGACCTCGCGGGCCACGAGGACCTCATGGCTCGTGCGAATCCGACGGGTCGCGGGGGTGCCGTGGGCCCCGTGCGCCCTGCGGCTGCCGTGCCCCCAGCGGGCCCGGCAGTTCCTGCGGTGCCTGTCGAGGGCGAGGGGCCGGGCCTTTTCCGTTCGGCCGTGCGGTCATCGAACCCCAAGCTGCCGCCTTCCATCCGGCGCCGTCCGGCCCGCGGTCCGCTCCATCCGCTGCGGTACGAGCTGCGCCGCATGTTCGGAGTCAGGACAGCGCCCTTGATCATGGTCGTTGCCACGCTGCTCTCGGTCGGGCTCTCCGTGCTGTTGGCCCGTATCGGTCATGCGCCGCTGCCGAAGACGCTGGTGGCCTGGCCGTCGCTGCTGCCCCTGCCGCCCGCGGCGGTCGGTGCCGGGATTCTCGGTGCGCTGTCGTTCGGCGACGAATTCCGCTATCCCGCGCTCGCCGCGGGACGAGGCGCGATTTCCCGTCGACCGGGACTGCTCCTCGCCAAGCTGGCGGTGTCCGCGGGCGTCGCCGTGACGCTGGCCCTGGCCGTCGTCCTGGTTTCCGCTGGAGCCCTGCGGGTCGTGTACGGCCCCGATCTGATCGATATTCCGCCGAACTCGGTTTCGCTGTGCGTCGGTTGGGCGGGGTTGACCGTGGGCTGCGCGTGGGCGGGGCTTCTGGCCGCCGGGCTCTTCCGGGTGACCACGGCCGGTGTCGCCGCGGTGCTGGCCGTGCCGGTGCTTGTGGCTCCGCTCGTCCGGAAGGCGCTGTCGCCGGGGCCGGGTTCCCGCCCGGCCGTCGGGCTGCCGGGCAGGCTTCGCGAACTGATGTGGCCGAGCTGGCCCCATGAGACGGACCGATGGGTGGCGGCGGTCGTGCAGCTCGTGGCCCATCCGGTGGGAGCCGCGTTGTCGTTGTCGTTGTCGGTCCTGGTCTGCGCGTACCTGTTCACCGGCCTTCACGGCAGGGTTCGTTGGCGGTCGCAGAGCGGTGTCGGGCCGAGTTAGGGCCCGTAACTCCCAAGAGGGCGACCGGTTTATACCGGTTAGACGTCAATTGGGGGGTGGGTGCCGATCACCCTTTCGTGTGCTTTTCACCAAAGACCTCAAGAGCTGAGTGAGCTGCGCCGACAAAGGATGCGTGAGTACCCTTGCGCACACCATGATGACCGCCGCCCGCTCCGCCGATTCCGGCCTCGCCGGCCCGGGTGAACTCGATCGCTACCCGTATGCGGAGGCGCCGGCCGGCGAGCGCGCCGCTCTTCGCACCTGGGACGGGCCCGAAACCGAGCTCGGTCGGGTGGGCCGGCGGGGCTCGGCCAGCCGGGGCCGCGGCCTCCATGGCCAACTCGTTCAGCAGCTGGGTCAGATGATCGTTTCCGGTGACCTGGGTGCCGACCGTCCCCTCGTTCCGGAGGAGATCGGTCAGCGTTTCGAGGTCTCCCGTACCGTCGTGCGCGAATCGCTGCGTGTCCTCGAGGCCAAGGGGCTGGTCAGCGCCCGGCCCAACGTGGGCACCAGGGTCCGTCCCGTCAGCGACTGGAACCTGCTGGACCCCGACATCATCGAGTGGCGCGCCTTTGGCCCCCAGCGCGAGGACCAGCGCCGTGAGCTGGGGGAGCTCCGTTGGACGATCGAGCCGCTCGCTGCGCGTCTTGCCGCAGGGCACGGTCGTGAGGACATTCAGCAGCGTCTCGGTGACATGGTCGAGATCATGAGGCACGCGGTCGGGCAGGGTGACGCGATCACCTGTTCCCGGGCGGATGCGGAGTTCCACTCCCTGCTCATCCAGGCAGCGGGCAACCGGATGCTCGAGCACCTCTCCGGCATCGTCGTTGCGGCACTGCAGGTCTCGGGCGGCCCGGTCACGGGCTGTGACCGTCCCACCGATGCCTCTCTCGGTCATCACGCCCGGATCGTCGACGCCCTGGCGTCCGGCGACGCGGCAGGTGCCGAAACGGCCATGCGTCAACTGCTCGTCGTCCACCCCGAGGTGGAGCGGGTGGTGCCCGCGCCCCGCGAGCACTGAGCGCGGTACGGCCGGGGTGCGAACCACGTGTCGCCGGGCCTGTCATGGTCCGGCGGCACAATTGTGGGGAGGAATGCACTCTTGGTCTCGTTCGTCGCAAATGAGGTGTGACTCGGGCCACGTGGATTGGGCGTAACACTCCTCGAAGCAGTGCGATGACTTAAGAGGTGACCGCCACGGAAGGAATACAGCAGCCGTTAAGTGCGCTGTGCAGTTCTGAGGCCAAACCCCGCGCCGCCGGTACTTCCCAGCCCGGCGGTCGTCGGCTCCAGCCCTCACGGGGGCCGGGCCGGAAGCCGTTTCCATCGTTCCGAGAGGTTGTTCGTGTCGGCCAGCACATCCCGTACGCTCCCGCCGGAGATCGCCGAGTCCGAGTCTGTGATGGCGCTCATCGAGCGGGGAAAGGCTGATGGGCAGATCGCCGGCGATGACGTGCGTCGGGCCTTCGAGGCTGACCAGATTCCGCCAACCCAGTGGAAGAATGTTCTGCGCAGCCTCAATCAGATCCTCGAGGAAGAGGGTGTGACGCTGATGGTCAGTGCCGCGGAGCCGTCCAAACGTGCCCGCAAGAGCGTCGCAGCGAAGAGCCCGGTCAAGCGCACCGCCACCAAGACCGTCGCGGCCAAGACGACCGTGACGAGGACTGTCGCGGCCACCGCCGCCCCGTCGGCAGAGACCGTGGACACGGCGGCCGGCGCCGCCGCGGCCGGCCCTGCGAAGAAGGCGGCAGCCAAGAAGACGGCTGCCAAGAAGACCGCCGTGAAGAAGACGGCGGCCAAGAAGACAACAGCGAAGAAGTCCGGAAAGCAGGACGACGAGCTTCTCGACGGCGACGAGGCGATCGAGGAAGTAAAGGTCGGCAAGGGCGGCGAGGAAGAGGAGGGCGAGGGCGAGAACAAGGGCTTCGTCCTCTCCGACGACGACGAGGACGACGCGCCCGCGCAGCAGGTCGCCGTCGCCGGTGCCACCGCCGACCCGGTCAAGGACTACCTGAAGCAGATCGGCAAGGTTCCCCTCCTCAACGCCGAGCAGGAGGTCGAGCTCGCCAAGCGCATCGAGGCCGGCCTGTTCGCCGAGGACAAGCTGGCGAACTCCGACAAGCTCGCCCCGAAGCTCAAGCGCGAACTGGAGATCATCGCCGAGGACGGTCGCCGCGCCAAGAACCACCTGCTGGAGGCCAACCTCCGTCTCGTGGTGTCGCTGGCCAAGCGGTACACCGGCCGCGGCATGCTCTTCCTGGACCTCATCCAGGAGGGCAACCTCGGTCTGATCCGCGCGGTCGAGAAGTTCGACTACACCAAGGGCTACAAGTTCTCCACGTACGCCACCTGGTGGATCCGTCAGGCGATCACCCGCGCCATGGCCGACCAGGCCCGCACCATCCGTATCCCGGTTCACATGGTCGAGGTCATCAACAAGCTCGCCCGTGTGCAGCGCCAGATGCTCCAGGACCTGGGCCGCGAGCCCACGCCGGAGGAGCTGGCCAAGGAACTCGACATGACCCCCGAGAAGGTCATCGAGGTCCAGAAGTACGGTCGTGAGCCGATCTCCCTCCACACCCCGCTGGGTGAGGACGGGGACAGCGAGTTCGGTGACCTCATCGAGGACTCCGAGGCGGTCGTGCCGGCCGATGCGGTCAGCTTCACGCTCCTCCAGGAGCAGCTGCACTCGGTGCTCGACACGCTCTCCGAGCGTGAGGCGGGCGTGGTCTCGATGCGCTTCGGTCTCACTGACGGTCAGCCGAAGACGCTGGACGAGATCGGCAAGGTCTACGGCGTGACGCGTGAGCGCATCCGTCAGATCGAGTCGAAGACCATGTCGAAGCTGCGTCACCCATCGCGTTCGCAGGTACTGCGCGACTACCTCGACTAGTAGCAACAGCGCGCTAGGGCCCGGAACCCCATGGGGTTCCGGGCCCTCGGCCTATCAATGGGTGCGTCGGGCGAGCGGCGGGACGACTCTGGGTGGGAACGGTTCGACACAGAGTCAGGAGTACGCATGTCCCGTACCGTCTTCCGTGCCCTGACCGGGGCGTTCGCCCTGGTTGCCGCCGCAGCTGCGATACCTCTCGCGTCCCCCGCCCGGGCGGCCGAGGACGGCATAGTCGTCGGCGGCCAGCCCGCACATGTCAAGGACAGCCCCTGGGTGGTGGCACTGTCCAGTCGCGACCGGTTCGGAGCGGCCCGTGCCGGACAGTTCTGCGGCGGTGTCGTGGTGGCACCGAAGAAGGTGCTTACCGCCGCGCACTGCTTGAGCCGCGAGGCGCTCGGCGTCGAGGTCGGGGCGGTGCGGGACCTGAGGGTCATCACAGGCCGCGACGACCTGCGCGAGACCGGGGGGCAGGAGATACCGGTGCGGTCGACGTGGACCAATCCCGCGTTCGACCCCGTCACGAACGCGGGGGACCTGGCGGTACTCACGCTGGCCGACGCGCTGCCGGAGAAGAGCGTGATCCAGATGGCCGGGTCGGGGGACGCGGCGTACGCGCCGGGCACCGGGGCCGTCGTCTACGGGTGGGGTGACACGAGCGGCAACGGCGACTACGCGTCGTCGCTCCGCTCCGCGAAAGTGAGCGTCCTGCCGGACAGCGCGTGCGCACAGGCGTACCCGGGTGGCAGGAACGGCACGTACGACCCCTCAGCGATGCTCTGTGCGGGCGAACTGCTGGGCGGGTACGACGCGTGCCAGGGGGACAGCGGAGGGCCGCTGGTGGCCCGTGGAAGGCTCATCGGACTGGTGTCCTGGGGGAACGGCTGCGCGAGGGCTGGAAATCCCGGCGTGTACACGCGGATCTCCGCAGCGATCGACTGGATGCCGGAAGGCGGCTGAGCGGTCGCGCCACGTGCGTACGAGAACGGGCGGCTCCCCTCGCGGGGAGCCGCCCGTCGGCAGGTCCGGGACCTGGCCCGAGCTCGTCGTGAATGCGAGGTGTCAGTGTTCCTCTTCGGCGGCTTGGGCCTGTACAGCCGTGAGCCGGTCCGTCTCATCCTGTATTTCCGCGGCGATCTTCTTGAGTTCCGGCTCGAACTTGCGACCGTGGTGGGCGCAGAAGAGCAGTTCACCGCCGCTGATCAGGACGACGCGCAGATATGCCTGGGCGCCGCAACGGTCACAGCGGTCTGCTGCGGTCAGCGGGCTCGCGGGGGTCAGAACAGTAGTCACGTCGCCTCTTCTCTAGCTCGACGAGCTGTCGTACCAGGGTCAACATCCAACCAGGCCGAAAACGTTCCCGCTCGTGGCTTTTCTTCGAAACTTCTTCTCGAGATGGCTGTTTGTTGACGGTTGGCGGCGAATGTGCCGTATTGCGTAGCGCTACGGTTTCGCGTTGCTTGTCTTGGTGGATCCTCCCGGCTGGCTTGCCGGTTCGTTCATGAGGACGTGCCCGGAGCCTAAATGGTTCATGCCTGGAAGGGAACGTGATGTGCGCGTCACTCCTGCGGGTGACCGAACGTATGTGCGAGGATGGATTGATGTGAGGGTTGTCGGAGGGTGGCGTTACAACCGCTCTACCAGGCCTCGGTACGCTCTCAGCGGCTACCGAAGCCGAGCCCCGTACCCACTGGGCCCCAAATGAAATTCAGCGAGGAGCGAACCGCGTGACCGCCGATACGTCCGTGCCGTCCACTGCGCTGCTGACCGGAGCAGACCGAGACGGTTCCAACTACACCGCGCGGCATCTGCTCGTACTCGAGGGGCTCGAAGCGGTTCGCAAGCGCCCCGGCATGTACATCGGGTCCACCGACAGCCGCGGCCTCATGCACTGCCTCTGGGAGATCATCGACAACTCCGTCGACGAGGCCCTGGGCGGCTTCTGCGACCACATCGAGGTCATCCTCCACGACGACAACTCCGTGGAGGTCCGGGACAACGGGCGGGGCATTCCCGTCGACGTCGAGCCCAAGACCGGCCTGTCCGGCGTCGAGGTCGTGATGACCAAGCTCCATGCCGGCGGAAAGTTCGGCGGTGGCTCGTACGCCGCGTCGGGCGGTCTGCACGGTGTCGGTGCCTCCGTGGTCAACGCGCTCTCCGCCCGGCTCGACGTCGAGGTCGACCGCAACAGCGCGACCCACTCGATCAGCTTCCGCCGCGGAGTCCCGGGAATCTTCACCGAGCAGGGGCCGGACAGCCCGTTCGATCCGGCCAACGGCCTGCTCAAGGGCAAGCGGGTGCCGAAGACGCGCACCGGCACCCGGGTCCGTTACTGGGCGGACCGGCAGATCTTCCTCAAGGACGCCAAGCTCAGCCTGGAGACGCTCCACCAGCGGGCGCGGCAGACAGCCTTCCTCGTCCCGGGCCTCACGATCGTCGTCCGCGACGAACGCGGTCTCGACGGTGCGGGCAAGACCGAGGAGACCTTCCACTTCGACGGCGGCATCAGCGAATTCTGCGAGTACCTCGCGCAGGACAAGGCGGTCTGCGACGTCCTGCGTCTGAGCGGGCAGGGCACGTTCAAGGAGACCGTGCCGGTGCTGGACGAGCGCGGCCACATGACGGCGACCGAAGTCACCCGGGAACTCGCGGTGGACATCGCCCTGCGCTGGGGCACCGGCTACGACACCACCCTCAAGTCCTTCGTCAACATCATCGCCACCCCCAAGGGCGGCACGCACGTGACCGGATTCGAACGCTCCGTGACCAAGACGGTCAACGAGGTGCTTCGCTCCGCCAAGCTGCTCCGCGTCGCCGAGGACGACATCGTCAAGGACGACGCGCTGGAGGGGCTGACCGCGGTCGTCACCGTGCGCCTGGCGGAGCCGCAGTTCGAGGGCCAGACCAAGGAGGTGCTCGGCACCTCTGCGGCGAACCGGATCGTCGCCAACGTCGTGGCGAAGGAACTCAAGGCGTTCCTGACCTCGACGAAGCGAGACGCGAAGGCCCAGGCCAGGGCGGTCCTGGACAAGGCCGTGGCAGCTGCCCGGACCCGCATCGCGGCCCGTCAGCACAAGGACGCGCAGCGTCGCAAGACGGCGCTGGAGTCCTCCTCGCTGCCGGCGAAGCTCGCCGACTGCCGCAGCGACGACGTCGACCGCAGCGAGCTGTTCATCGTCGAGGGGGACTCCGCACTCGGCACGGCCAAGCTCGCCCGGAACAGCGAGTTCCAGGCGTTGCTGCCGATCCGGGGCAAGATCCTCAATGTCCAGAAGGCATCCGTCTCGGACATGCTGAAGAACGCCGAGTGCGGTGCGATCATCCAGGTCATAGGAGCCGGGTCCGGCCGGACCTTCGACATCGACGCCGCGCGCTACGGGAAGATCGTCCTGCTGGTGGACGCCGATGTCGACGGTGCGCACATCCGCATCCTGCTGCTGACGCTCTTCCAGCGGTACATGCGGCCCATGGTCGAGGCGGGGCGGGTCTTCGCCGCGGTGCCCCCGCTCCACCGCATCGAGCTGGTCCAGCCGAAGAAGGGCCAGGACAAGTACATCTACACGTACTCCGACAACGAGCTGCGTCAGCGGCTGCTGGAGCTCCAGCGGAAGAACATCCGGTACAAGGACTCGATCCAGCGGTACAAGGGCCTGGGCGAGATGGACGCGGACCAGCTGGCGGAGACCACGATGGACCCCCGCCACCGCACCCTGCGGCGGATCAACATCGGCGATCTGGAGTCGGCCGAGCAGGTCTTCGATCTGCTGATGGGCAATGAGGTGGCTCCGCGCAAGGAGTTCATCACCAGCTCCGCCGCCACCCTGGACCGCTCGCGCATCGACGTCTGAGCACCTCGCGCACCGATGTTTGAGCATCGCCGTCTCCACCCGTGGGTGGAGACGGCGACTCCACCCACGATCAACCCCTGAGCCGATCCCCCGGCCCGGTCGTTTCCGTAGCGTCGAAGGCGTTGAACCTTCCCGCGAATCGGAGGCAGCCATGTCGGGGCTCGTCGATGTCCTGGTGATCGGTGCGGTCGCCGTCGCCGTGGTGGTCCGCCGGTTCCGGGCATGGCAGATCATGGGCGACCGGCACCGGTGGGGTCTGCCGAGAGTCCTTCACGCGGCGATGCCCGGGATGCGCGGGGGCGTGCTGGTGAGGCGGGGCGGGCGAGTGGGTCAGACATACGCGGTCCTCGCCGTCGGGACGGCACCGCAGCCGGCGTGGAAGGACCGAGTGTGATGCGTGCGACCTGGACGAGCTGGCCCTCCCGGGAGGCGCTCTCGGAGGCGAACCGCACCCGTTCGCGGAAGGTGATCACCTGGTCGGTCCGGGGGATACTGATCGCCGCCATGCTGTGGGGGACGTTCGGCGGCGGACGGTTCGGCCCCTGGGCGATCGCGGCCGGACTGGCGGGAGTGATGGGCTGCGCGGCGGTCGCGTGGGCGTTCTTCCGGACCAGCCTGGAACACCGGCTCTGGCCGTCACTCGGTCTGATGACGTTGCTGCTGCTGGCAGCCTTCGGAGCGCGCGAGGCCGATGCCATTCTGCTGGCGACGATCCTGTGGTGCGGTTGTGCGGTCACCGCGCTGGAGCGGCTGCCTCTCGCAGCGGCACTTCCCGTGACGGCCCTCACGCTCGGCGTGTACGCCGTCTTCAACACCGACGGCTGGTTCTCCACGGCCACGACCATCGTCGGCCTCTCGCTGGCAGGTTATGTGCTCAGGCTGGACGCCGAGGCCCGCGGCAACGCCCAGAGACTGCTCGTGCAGGAGCGGGCGGCCCGCGCGGCGGAAGCCGAGACGGCGGCCCTGGGGGAGCGGGCCAGGATCGCCAGGGAGATCCACGATGTGCTCGCCCACAGCCTCTCGGCGCAGCTGGTACATCTGGAGGCGGCACGGCTGCTGATCGAGCGGGAGCCCGCGGGGGAGTTCCGGGACGGGGTGCTGGAGCGGGTCGTGGCGGCACGTTCCATGGCGCGTGAGGGACTCGCGGAGACCCGGCAGGCACTCTCCGCGCTCAGGGGAGAGGTGTCCCCGGTGGAGGACTTCCTGAGACAACTGGTGGCCGCCGATCCCGCGGAGGTCAGTGTGGAGGGGGAACGACGGGTGCTGACGGCCGAGACGTCGCAGACGGTCCGGAGAGTGGCGCAGGAGGCCCTGACCAATGTGCGCAAACACGCACCGGGGGCCAGGGTGCTCGTCCGGCTGGAGTACCTGCCGGACGAAGTCGCCCTGGAGGTCAGGGACTCGGGCGGCAGCGCACCCGGGAGCGAACTCGCGGGCAGCGGATCCGGATACGGTCTGCTGGGGATGAGGGAACGGGCCGAGCTGATGGGCGGGACGCTGGAGGCGGGCCCCGCCGAGGAGGGATTCGTGGTGAGTCTGCGGGTGCCCGTGTGAACGCGCGGGTCGTGGTCGCCGACGACCAGTCGGTGGTGCGCGAAGGAATCGTGATGCTGCTGGGACTGCTGCCCGGAATCGAGGTGGTCGGATCGGCGAAGGACGGCGATGAGGCCGTCGCGCTCGTGGCCGAACTGGCCCCCGACGTGGTCCTGATGGACCTGCGGATGCCCCGGTGCGACGGGGTCGAGGCGACGCGGCGGATCCGCAAGGACCATCCCGGCACCCAGGTGGTGGTGCTCACGACGTTCGCGGACGACGACTCGCTCTTCCCCGCGCTGAGGGCGGGGGCCCGCGGCTATCTCACCAAGGACGCCGGGGGCGACGAGATCGTGCGGGCCGTCCAGGCGGTGCTGTCGGGCGAGGCCGGGCTCTCGCCGAGCGTGCAGCGCCGTCTGCTGGAGCGGGTCGCCACGAGCCCCCTGCCGCCGGTCCCGCCGCCCGAGCCGGAGTTGCCCGACGGCCTGACGCCGCGTGAGCTGGAGGTGCTGGTCCTGATCGCGGAGGGGTTGTCCAATACGGAGATCGCCCGGCAGCTGCACATTTCGCAGGCCACCGTGAAAAGCCACATCAACAACCTCTTCGCCAAGGCCGGGGTGCGCGACCGGGCCCAGGCCGTTCGCTATGCGTACGTTCGGGGCCTCGCACAGCCGCCCGGATCGGTCTTCACCTGAAGAGGTGAAGACCGGCGAATGGCACGCCCGGGGTCTTCCTGATCTGCCCATTCTTGGGTACACGGCCGAAGTGGTCCGTGGACAAGGGGAGTTGTTCCGTGGAGAAGGAAGCAGGGCGTGAGGCCGCAACGGTGCGGCTCGACGACCCGTGGCACGACGAGCCGACCTCCGGGCCGGGTGGGCCGGGCGGTGCGGGGGTTTTCGTCCCCGCCGGGCGATCCGCGCCCGCGGAGCCGCGGCGCGGTCACAGCGCGGCCGACATCTACCTGGAGGTACAGCGCAGCGGGGCCTTCCAGGAGGTGCGCCGCAGGTACCGACGGTTCGTCGTTCCCGCCACCCTCGCCTTCCTCGTCTGGTACCTGGTCTATGTCGTCGCGGCGATCACCGCTCCCGGGCTGATGGCCAGGCCGGTGGCCGGAGCGGTCAACGTCGCGATGGTCGCGGGGCTCGGACAGTTCCTCACGACCTTCCTGCTCACCGGGGTGTACGCGCGGCACGCGCGCCTGCGCCGGGACCGGGCCGCGCTCGAACTGCGCTGGGAGACCCAGGAGATGACACGGGGGGTCGAGCGTTGAACGGGAACCATCAGACGCTGGCGCTCCTGCTGTTCAGCACCTTCATCGCGGTGACGCTCGCCATCACCGCCTGGGTGAGCCGCAACCGCCACGGCTCGGCCGAGGAGTTCTACGCGGGCGGCAGGCTGTTCTCCCCGATGGAGAACGGGTTCGCCATCGCGGGCGACTACATGTCGGCCGCGTCCTTCCTCGGCATCTCCGGCCTCATCGCCCTCTTCGGCTACGACGGCATGCTCTACTCGGTCGGCTTCCTCGTCGCCTGGCTCGTGGTCCTGTTCCTGATCGCCGAACTGGTCCGCAACTGCGGCCGGTTCACGCTGGCCGACGTGGTGGCCGCGCGGATGGCGGAACGCCCGGTCAGGATCGCGGCGGGCACCTCCTCGGTCACCGTGTCCGTGCTCTACCTCGTGGCGCAGATGGTGGGTGCGGGCAGCCTGGTCGCCCTGCTGCTCGGCGGTACGAGCGGTGCGGCCCGCTCCTGGACCGTCATCGGCGTCGGCGCGCTCATGATCGTCTACGTGTCGTTCGGCGGGATGCGCGGCACCACCTGGATCCAGATCGTCAAGGCCGTGCTGCTGATGGTGGGGGCGGTCGCGCTGACCGTGCTCGTCCTGATCCACTTCCACGGCAACTTCAACACCCTGCTCAACTCCGCCGCCGAACGGAGCGGGCACGGCAGCAGGTTCCTCCTGCCCGGCCTCCGGTACGGCGGGAGCTGGACCGCGCGCATCGACTTCATCAGCCTGGGCCTGGCCCTGGTGCTCGGCACGGCGGGGCTGCCGCACATCCTGTCGCGGTTCTACACCGTGCCCACCGCCCGCGCGGCCCGCCGTTCCGTCGTCTGGTCGATCGGGCTCATCGGCGGCTTCTACCTGATGACGATCGTGCTCGGATTCGGGGCGGCCGCCCTGGTCGGCTCGGCCGAGGTGCGGGCGTCCAACGCCGCGGGCAACACGGCGATCCCGCTGCTGGCCATGGAGCTCGGCGGCGGTGAGGGATCCACCGGGGGCGCGATCCTGTTCGCTGTGGTCGGCGCCGTCGCCTTCGCGACCATCCTCGCGGTCGTCGCGGGCATCACCCTCGCCTCGTCCGCCTCCGTGGCCCACGACCTCTACGCCTCGCTCAGGCGGCCGGGTGCCAAGCAGTACAGCGAGGTCGCCGTCGCCAGGGTGGCGGCGGCCGGGATCGGGCTCGCCGCCATCGGGCTCGGCCTGATCGCCCAGAACCTGAATGTGGCGTTCCTGGTGGGGCTCGCCTTCGCCGTCGCAGCCTCGGCCAACCTCCCCGTGCTCCTGTACTCCCTGTTCTGGCGGAACTTCACCACCCGGGGAGCGGTCTGGTCCGTCTACGGCGGACTGATTCCCGCTGTGCTGCTCGTACTGCTCTCACCGGTCGTCTCCGGCAGTCCCGCCTCGCTGTTCCCCGGCGTGGACTTCCAGCTCTTCCCGCTGGAGAACCCCGGACTTGTCTCCATCCCCCTGGGCTTCCTGGCCGGCTGGATCGGGACGGTCACGTCCCCCGAGCCGCCCGACGAGGCCAAGCACGCGGAGACCGAGGTCCGTGCGCTGACCGGAGCGGGAGCGGTGTAGGCACCGCGCGGCGGGCCGTCGGGGGCGCGCACCGAGGCCGGGGCGGTCAGGTCTGCCCGCCGGGGGACCAGGTGTAGCGGTGCTCCGGGCGGCCCGTCTCGCCGTACCGCAGGGTCAGCCGTACCCGGCCGGATTTCTCCAGCAGCTTCAGATAGCGCTGGGCGGTCTGACGGCTCATGCCGGCGCTCTCCGCGATCTCCTGTGCGGAGAGCGGCCCGTCGGCGCTGCGGAGCGCCTGCCTGACCAGCTCCGCCGTGGTCGGCGAGTGCCCCTTGGGCAGGTCGGTCCCGCCCGCGGCCCACAGCGCGCCGAAGAGCCGGTCCACCTCGCCCTGTTCGGCCTCGCCGCCGCGTTCGAGGGTGTGGCGCAGCGCCGCGTAACCCTCCAGCTTGGTGCGCAATCCCGCGTACGTGAACGGCTTCACCAGGTACTGCAGCGCGCCGTGCCGCATGGCCTCCTGCACGGTGGCGACATCGCGTGCGGCCGTCACCATGATCACGTCGGTGTGGTGACCGCGCCTGCGTAGTTCGCGCACCATGGCCAGGCCGTTGTCGCCGGGCATGTAGTGGTCCAGCAGGACCAGGTCCACGCGTCGGCTCTCGATCGCGGCGAGGGCCTCGGCGGCGGAGTGGACCTCATCGACCACCCGGAATCCCGGCACTCTGGAGACGTAGGCCGCGTTGACCTTCGCGACGCGGACGTCGTCGTCCACGACCAGGACCTCGATCACTGAGCTTCTCCCACGGTTCCGGTTGTCGGTGCGGTCGTCCCGGGTCCGGTCGCCCCGGGTCCGGTCGTCCCAAGTTCTGTCATCTCAGGCCCGGCCGTCCCGGGGCCGTTCGCGGGCGGGGGACCGGTTCTGCCCTGTTCCGCCATGTCCGCGTCGGTCAGGGCCTCCGGCAGTACGACGGTGAACTCGGCGCCGCCGTCCACGGCCCCGTCGACGGTGACACCGCCACCCTGCCGTTCCGCCAGCCGTCGCACCAGAGCGAGACCGAGGCCGCGCTTGCCGTGCGCCGGGACCTCCTTGGTCGACCAGCCCTCCGTGAAGATCGCTTCGCGCTGTCCGGGAGGGATGCCGGGGCCGCTGTCACGGACCCGCAGCACCACGGTACGGCCCTCGGTGCGCAGCCCCACCTCGACCAGGGCGCCGTCCGTGCCGGTCGTCGCGTCCAGCGCGTTGTCCACGAGGTTGCCGACGACGGTGACCAGCCCGCGCGGGTCCACCAGCCGGTCGGGGAGCAGGGTTCCGGGCGCCATGCGCAGTGCGACGCCGCGCTCCGCCGCGACCGTGGCCTTGCCGACCAGGAGTGCGGCCAGCAACGGGTCGCGCACCTTCTCGGTGACCTGCTCGGCCGTGGCGCGGTGGACCCCGACGACCTCGGTGACGTACTCCATGGCGTCCTCGTGCATGTCCAGTTCCAGCAGCCCCAGGAGTGTGTGCATCCGGTTGGCGTGTTCGTGGTCCTGTGCCCGCAGCGCGTCGATCAGGCCACGGGTGGAGTCGAGTTCGCGGCCGAGATGTTCCAGTTCGGTGCGGTCGCGGAGGGTGGCGACGGCGCCGCCGTCGTCGGTCGGCATCCGGTTGACCAGCAGGACCCGGGTGCCCTGCACCGTCAGCAGATCGTCGCCCAGTACCCGTCCGGCCAGCACGTCGGCGGTCCGTCCGGCGTCGAGCACGGAGTCCAGCGGGCGGCCGGCGGCGTCGGGGCCGAGCCCGAGCAGCCGCTGCGCCTCGTCGTTCAGGAGCCGCACCCGCCCGGTCCGGTCCAGTGCGACGACGCCCTCCCTGATGCCGTGCAGCATCGCCTCGCGCTCCGTCAGCAGCGCGGAGATGTCGGAGAACGCGAGGTCGTGGGTCTGCCGCTGGAGCCGTCGGGAGATCAGGTACGCGGCCAGCGCCCCCACGGCGAGCGCGCCGCCCGCGTAGGCGATCAGCCCCGGGATCGCCGCGAGCAGCCGGGCGCGGACACTGTCGTACGCGATACCGACGGAGACGGCGCCCACGACGCGGCTCGACCCGTCGAGGAGCGGCACCTTCCCCCGGGCCGAACGGCCGAGCGTCCCGCTGTCGATCTCCATGACGTCCCGGCCCGCGAGTGCGTCGCTCGGGTCGGTGGAGACGACCTTGCCGATCTTGCCGGTGTCGGGGTGCGACCAGCGCACCCCGCGCCGGTCCATGACGACGACGTACTCGGCGCCGGTGGCCCGCCGGACCCGTTCGGCCGCCGACTGCACGGGCCCGGTGGGGGACGGGGCCGTGGCGAGCAGTGACTCGGTGATCTGCGGCTGGGCCGCCGTGCTCTGCGCGATGGCCAGGGCGCGGCGCATCGCCTGGTCGTCGAGCTGGGCGCTGAGCGGTGCCAGGAAGAGGCCGGTGGCCAGCGCGGTCACACCGGTGACGATGGCCAGCTGCATCAGCAGGACCTGGGAGAAGACCCGCTGCGGCCAGCCGAAACGGCGTGCTCTTCTGGAAACGGGTGGTGGGGCGCTCATCGTATGAACGGTAAGCGGCGTTATGGCCCTTTCCGAAATTTTTCCCGCTTCTTCCCCTGCCGCCTTCCCGCGGCCACCGTGTTCACGGCGCGGACCGTCGCGACAGGCCGTCCGCGGCGGGCAGCGGCTGAGGGGGACGGGGGCCGCAGTACTGGCCGCTGGGGCGCATGCGCAGGGGGCGCTCCTCGTACTCCTCCAGTGCGTGCGCGATCCATCCGGCCGTGCGGGACACCGCGAACACCGTCTCGCCGGCCTCCGCGGCCATGCCGGAGGAGACCGAGAGCACGGCGAGCGCCAGGTCCACATTGGCGGGCAGGGGCACGTGCCGGGCGGTCGTGGCGATCACGTCGTGCGCCGCGGCGAGCGCCCCGGCGGCCTGCGGCACCCTCGCGAGCAGGGCGAACAGCGCCTGCGCCCGGGGATCCCCGGTCCTGTAGAGCCGGTGGCCGAGCCCGGGAACCCTGCGTCCGGCACGGAGGTGGTCGGCGACCACCGGGACCGCGCTGCCCCGCTCCAGGACCTCGGCCAGCATCCGGTGGGCCAACCCGCTCGCCGCCCCGTGCAGCGGGCCCTCCAGCACTCCGAGACCCGCGGAGACCACCGCGTACGGATGGGCGTGGGCGGACGCGGCGACCCGGGCGGCCAATGTCGACGCCGCGAGGTCGTGGTCGATCAGCAGGGCGAGGGCGCCGTCCAGCGCGGTGACGAACGGCTCGTCGGCGGGCCGGGCGGTGAGCTTCGACCACAGCTGCCGGGCCAGCCCGGCTTCCCTCCCCTCCGGCTCCTCCGACCGCTCCCCGGTTCCTCCGGCCGCCGGGGGCAGGGCGCCGACCAGGGTCGGCACGAGGCTTCGCGCACCGGCGAGCACGGTCTCGCGCGAGAGGTCGAAGCGGAACGGATCGGCGCTCGCCGCGGCGATCACCGCGACCCGCAGCCGGTCCGTCGGGCTGCTGTGCGCGGGCAGCGCGTCGACCGCCACGCGCGCCGCGGCCAGCGCCTCGTCGGGCGCCGTGAAGCGGACGCCGGGATGCAGCTCACCGGTCCAGAGCCACTCGGCGACCTCCTCGTAGGCGTACTCCCGGGCCAGTTCGGTCGCGTCGACGCCGCGGAAGTAGTAGCGGTCGTTCTCGATCAGGGTGACGCCGGTGCGGAAGACCAGGTCGCCGGGGGCGGGCGGGGGCTCCCGACGGCTCGTGCGCCGGGCCAGCGCGTCGACCTCCGCCGCGTCGAACGTGCTGCCGCGCCCGCCGGGGACGCGGGTGCTGCTCAGCTGGCCCCGGCTGACGTAGGCGTACACCGTCTCCGGCTTCACCCCGAGACGCTCGGCGGTCTCCCGGGTGCTGAGCCGTCGTGGCGCCGTCGCCCCGGAATTGTCGTCGGGTGCTGCTCGATCCGTCATGTCGCCAACCGTATACACATTGATTCAATCAATATTGACAGAGATTGAGTCAATCTTAGATGGTCGAATCAATGTTGATGAGCCCCGGACCCACGGAGGAACCGATGCCGACCACGACCAGCGGCACCCCGCTCGACGTACCCCGAGGACTGGCGGGCGTCGTCGTCACCGACACGGCCCTCGGCGACGTCCGCGGACGCGAGGGCTTCTACCACTACCGGCAGTACTCGGCGATCGAACTGGCAAGGACCCGCAGCTTTGAGGACGTCTGGTACCTGATGTCCGAGGGCACGCTGCCCGACGCCGGGGCCCGCGCCGGGTTCGCCGCCCGCACCGCCGCCCTGCGCAGGCTCCCCGCACAGGTGCGCGAGGCGCTGCCCGCCATAGCGCGTGCGGGAGCCGCCTCCAACCCCCTGGCCGGGCTGCGCACCGCACTCTCGCTCCTCGGCGCGGCGGCCGGATTCCGGCCGGTGTACGACATCGACGCCGGCCGGCGCCGCGACGACGCCCTGGCCGTCTGCGCGGCCGTCCCCACCGTGCTCACCGCCCTGCACCGGCTCGGCCGGGGCCTCGAACCGGTCGAGCCGCGCGACGACCTGCCCCACGCCGCCAACTACCTCTACATGCTCACCGGCTCCGTACCGGACGCCGCACGCGTCAGGGCCGTCGAGCAGTACCTGATCTCCACCATCGACCACGGCTTCAACGCCTCGACCTTCACCGGCCGGGTGGTCGCCTCCACCGGCGCCGATGTCGCGGCCTGCCTGGTGGCCGCCGTCGGAGCACTCTCCGGACCGCTGCACGGCGGGGCGCCCAGCCGCGCCCTCGACACCCTGGACGCCATCGGCACCCCCGACCGCATCGACGGCTGGATCCGCGAGCAGGTGCTCTCGGGCGGGCGGATCATGGGCTTCGGACACCCCGTCTACCGCACCGAGGACCCCCGCTCACGCATGCTGCGAGACATCGCCCAGGGCTTCGGCGGCCCGCTCGTCGACTTCGCCGTCGAGGTGGAACGCCAGGTCGAGGCGATCCTCGCCGAACTCAAGCCGGGCCGCGAACTGCACACCAACGTGGAGTTCTACGCCGGGGTCGTCATGGAGCTGTGCGGACTGCCGCGCGAGATGTTCACACCGACCTTCTGCGCGGCGAGGGTGGTCGGCTGGAGCGCCAATATCCTGGAGCAGGCGGAGGACTCGAAGATCATCCGTCCGGCGGCCCGTTACGTGGGCACGCCCCCGCCGCAGCCGGTCCCGGCGCCCTGAGGCCATCGAGGAAGGTTTCCGTTGAACCCGTCGTCCCCGCCCCGCAAGCAGCAGATTCCGGTCATCGTCCTCGCGGGGTTCCTGGGATCGGGCAAGACGACACTGCTCAACCACCTCCTCGCCAACCGCGCGGGAAACCGGATCGGCGTGATCGTCAACGATTTCGGTTCCATCGAGATCGACGCCATGACCGTCTCGGGGCAGGTCGGCTCCACCGTCTCGCTGGGCAACGGGTGCCTGTGCTGCGCGGTCGACGCGAGCGAACTCGACACCTTCCTCGACATGCTGACCAGGCCCTCCGCCCGCCTCGACGTGATCGTCATCGAGGCCAGCGGACTGGCCGAGCCGCAGGAACTCGTACGGATGCTGCTGGCCAGCGACAACCCGGACATCGTCTACGGGGGACTGGTGGAGGTCGTCGACGCCGCAGGGTTCGACGCCACCCGGGAGCGCCACCCGGAGATCGACCGCCATCTCGCCGTCGCCGATCTCGTCGTGCTGAACAAGACCGACCTGGTCGGGAGCGAGGAGCTGGACCGGATCGGGAAGGCCGTCACCGGGATCGGTGCCCCGGCTGCCGACGGGCGGCCGGCCATCGGCGGGCCCGCGGTCATCCGCGCCACCTACGGACGCATCGATCCGGAACTCCTCTTCGACCCGGCGCTGCGACCCGACGGCGCGGAGAAGGCGCACCAGCTCACCTTCGAGGACCTGCTCCTGGCGGAGCGGGACGAGGAGGAGGGTCGCGGCGACGGGCACGGGCACCACCTCCACGCCGCCTACGAGAGCGTGTCCTTCACCGCGGACGTGCCCATGAACCCCCGCCGCCTGATGGACTTCCTCGACTCCCGCCCGCAGGGCCTCTACCGGATCAAGGGATTCGTCGACTTCGGCGTGGGCGACCGGACCAACAAGTACGCCCTGCACACGGTCGGCAGGTTCCTGCGGTTCGACCCGCGGCCGTGGACGCGCGACGAGCCGCGCCTCACCCAGCTGGTGCTGATCGGTTCCGGCATCGACCCGGAGGCCCTGGGCAAGGAGCTGGACGGCTGCCGCGAGAGCGCCGCGCCGGACCCGGACACAACGCAGGACGCCGCACACGAACGGAGCATGTGGGGCGTCCTGCGGTACGTGCGGCGGCCCGACGACGCGTAGGCCGTGCCCGGCCCCGCGCCGTCGGACCGGTCGGCTACACCGGGCCCGCGATCACCGAGACCGGCTTGACCAGCGGCGTCCCCGAACCGTCGCGCCGCGGGTCCGGCTCCGGCAGCTCGGCCGGTGCGCCGTTGGACTGTGCGGCACGGGCGGGCACCGCACCCGCCCAGGCGAACACCAGGACGTCCTCGCCCTTGAGGAACCGCTGACAGCGCACCCCGCCGGTGGCCCGGCCCTTGCGCGGGTACTGGTCGAACGGGGTGAGCTTGCACGTCTGCGCCGAGTCGTCCAGCGTGCCGTGCGAGCCCGCGACGGTGAACACCATCGCGTCCACCGCCGGATCCACCGCGGTGAAGGAGATCACCTCGGCGTCCGCCGCCAGCTTGACCCCCGCCATGCCCCCGGCGGGCCGGCCCTGCGGCCGCACCTGCGCCGCCGGGTAGCGCAGCAGCTGCGCGTCGGAGGTGATGAACACCAGGTCCTCCTCGCCGGTCCGCAGCTCGGCGGCACCGACGATCCGGTCACCGGACTTGAGGGCGATGACCTCCAGCTCTTCCTTGTTGGCCGGATAGTCCGGCACCACTCGCTTGACGACGCCCTGAAGGGTGCCGATCGCCAGACCGGGGGACGCCTCGTCGAGCGTCGTCAGACAGACGACCGTCTCGTCGCTCTCCAGTGTGAGGAACTCGGAGACCATCGCCCCGCCCGACAGGTTGGGCGCCGCGTGGGTGTCCGGCAGCTGGGGCAGGTCGATCACCGGGAGCCGCAGCAGCCGGCCCGTCGACGTCACCACGCCCACATCGCCCCGCGCCGTCGCCGGCACGGCCGACACGATCACGTCGTGCTTGGCACGCCTGGCGTCCTCGGTGAGGACGATCGGCTCGTCATTGGCGGTACGGGCCAGCAGACCGGTCGAGGAGAGCAGCACCCGGCACGGGTCGTCCGCGACCTCCAGCGGCACCGCGGCGACCTGCGTACCGGCCGACTCCAGCAGCACCGTGCGCCGGGCGGTGCCGAACTTCTTGGCGACCGCGGCCAGTTCCGTGGAGACGAGCTTGCGCAGCTCGGTGTCCGATTCGAGGATGGCCGTCAGCTCGGCGATCTCGTCGTTGAGCCGGTCCCGCTCGCTCTCCAGCTCGATCCGGTCGAACCGGGTCAGCCGGCGCAGCGGGGTGTCCAGGATGTACTGCGTCTGGACCTCGCTCAGCGAGAACCGCTCGATGAGCCGCTCCTTCGCCTGCGCCGAGTTGTCGCTGGAACGGATGAGCCGGATGACCTCGTCGATGTCGACCAGCGCGACGAGCAGGCCCTCGACCAGGTGCAGCCGGTCGCGGCGCTTGCCCCGGCGGAACTCGCTGCGCCGGCGCACCACGTCGAAGCGGTGGTCGAGGTAGACCTCCAGCAGCTCCTTGAGGCCCAGCGTGAGCGGCTGCCCGTCGACCAGCGCCACGTTGTTGATGCCGAAGGAGTCCTCCATCGGCGTCAGCTTGTAGAGCTGCTCCAGCACGGCCTCCGGCACGAAGCCGTTCTTCACCTCGATGACCAGGCGCAGGCCGTGCTCGCGGTCGGTCAGGTCCTTCACGTCCGCGATGCCCTGGAGCTTCTTCGCCGAGACCAGGTCCTTGATCTTGGCGATCACCTTCTCCGGGCCGACGGTGAAGGGGAGTTCCGTGACGACCAGGCCCTTGCGACGGGCCGTCACGTTCTCCACGGAGGCGGTCGCGCGGATCTTGAACGTGCCGCGTCCCCGGGCGTACGCGTCCTTGATGCCGCCCAGGCCCACGATCCGGCCGCCCGTGGGCAGGTCGGGACCGGGCACGAACCGCATCAGGGTCTCCAGGTCCGCGCCCGGGTGCTTGATCAGGTGCCGGGCGGCGGCGACGACCTCGCCCAGGTTGTGCGGCGGCATGTTGGTCGCCATGCCGACCGCGATCCCGGAAGAGCCGTTGACCAGCAGGTTCGGGTACGCGGCGGGGAGAACGGTCGGCTCCGTCTCCTGACCGTCGTAGTTCGACTGGAACGCGACGGTGTCCTCGTCGATCGACTCCGTCATCAGCGACGTCGCGTCGGCCATCCGGCACTCGGTGTACCGCATGGCGGCCGGCGGGTCGTCGTTCCCGAGAGAGCCGAAGTTTCCGTGGCCGTCGACCAGGGGGAGCCGCATGGAGAACGGCTGAGCCAGACGGACCAGCGCGTCGTAGATCGACGCGTCGCCGTGCGGGTGCAGCTTGCCCATGACCTCGCCGACCACGCGGGCGCACTTCACGAAGCCGCGGTCGGGGCGCAGGCCCATCTCGTTCATCTGGTAGACGATGCGGCGGTGCACCGGCTTCATGCCGTCCCGGGCGTCGGGCAGGGCCCGGGAGTAGATCACCGAGTACGCGTACTCGAGGAAGGAGCCCTGCATTTCGTCGACGACGTCGATGTCGAGGATCTTCTCCTCGAAGTCGTCCGGCGGCGGGGTCTTCGTGCTGCGGCGGGCCATCGCTGCTGCGACTCCTTCACGGATTCTGTTCGGGCAACCTCAGGTTCTGACGCGGACCATTGTGGACCGCCGCACTGACATCCCCGACCTCGACCCGGCCCAAAGGGCGTTCGGGGCGCCCGCCGACGGGGTTTCCCGCCCCTTCGCGCGGGGGGTGCGCCCCCCTTTCACGCGAACTTCCGCGGTACGGGAACTTCGCCAGGCACGTGTGCGCTTGCTTACAGTGGCAGGTCTTGCAGGAAATCCAGTATCGCGATCGAAGGGACGTACATGCCCATGGGTCACACGGCCACAGCTCAGGCCGGCTCCGGCGGCTTGACAGCGACCGAGCACCGCCTGGCCAACGGCCTGCGCGTGGTGCTCTCCGAGGACCATCTGACCCCGGTCGCCGCAGTCTGCCTCTGGTACGACGTCGGCTCGCGCCACGAGGTCAAGGGACGCACCGGCCTGGCTCACCTCTTCGAGCACCTGATGTTCCAGGGCTCCGGCCAGGTCAAGGGGAACGGTCACTTCGAGCTGGTGCAGGGGGCCGGCGGTTCGCTCAACGGGACCACCAGCTTCGAGCGCACCAACTACTTCGAGACCATGCCCGCCCACCAGCTGGAGCTGGCCCTCTGGCTCGAAGCCGACCGCATGGGCTCGCTGCTCGCCGCGCTCGACGAGGAGTCGATGGAGAACCAGCGGGACGTCGTCAAGAACGAGCGCCGCCAGCGTTACGACAACGTCCCCTACGGCACGGCGTTCGAGAAGCTGACCGCCCTGGCCTACCCCGAGGGCCACCCGTACCACCACACGCCGATCGGCTCGATGGCCGACCTGGACGCCGCGACCCTGGAGGACGCGCGCACCTTCTTCCGTACGTACTACGCGCCCAACAACGCGGTGCTCTCGGTCGTCGGCGACATCGACCCCGAGCAGACCCTCGCCTGGATCGAGAAGTACTTCGGTTCCATCCCGTCCCACGACGGCAAGCAGCCGCCGCGCGACGGCACGCTCCCCGGGATCATCGGTGAGCAGCTGCGCGAGGAAGTGCGCGAGGAGGTTCCGGCGCGCGCGCTGATGGCCGCCTACCGGCTGCCGCACGACGGCACCCGGGAGTGCGACGCTGCGGACCTCGCGCTGACCGTGCTCGGCGGCGGCGAGTCGTCGCGGCTGTACAACCGCCTCGTCCGCCGCGACCGCACGGCCGTGGCGGCCGGGTTCGGGCTGCTGCGACTGGCCGGAGCGCCCTCGCTCGGCTGGCTGGACGTCAAGATGTCCGGCGGGGTCGAGGTGCCGGAGGTCGAGACCGCGGTCGACGAGGAGCTCGCCCGGTTCGCCGCCGAGGGCCCCACGCCCGAGGAAATGGAGCGGGCGCAGGCCCAGTTGGAGCGCGAGTGGCTGGACCGGCTCGGCACGGTCGCGGGCCGCGCGGACGAACTGTGCCGCTTCGCCGTGCTGTTCGGCGACCCGCAGCTCGCCCTGACCGCCGTGCAGCGGGTGCTCGACGTGACCGCGGAGGAGGTCCGGGCCGCGGCCAGGGCCCAGCTGCGCCCCGACAACCGGGCGGTGCTGGTCTACGAGCCGGTCGAGTCGGCCGAGCCCGCCGACGAGACCGACGCCGACGACACCGACGCGCACGAAGGAGCGGGCAAGTGACCGACGCCGCGACTGGAGTTTCGATGCAGTACCACCCGCAGCCGGCCCCCGGTGCGGCCCGGCCCTGGGCCTTCCCCGCCCCGGAGCGGGGTTCCCTGCCCAACGGTCTGACGGTGCTGCGCTGCCACCGCCCCGGCCAGCAGGTCGTCGCGGTGGAGGTCTTCATCGACGCCCCGCTGGACGCCGAGCCCGAGGGCTTCGACGGCGTGGCCACGATCATGTCGAGGGCGCTCTCCGAGGGCACGGACAAGCACACCGCGGAGGAGTTCGCCGCTGAGCTGGAGCGCTGCGGCGCCACTCTCGACACCCATGCCGACCACCCCGGCGTCCGGGTCTCCCTGGAGGTCCCGGCCTCCCGGCTCGCCAAGGCCCTGTCACTGGTCGCCGAGGCTCTCCGGGCGCCCGCCTTCCCGGACGGCGAGATCGAGCGGCTGGTGCGCAACCGGCTCGACGAGATCCCGCACGAGCAGGCCAACCCGGCCAGGCGCGCGGCCAAGCAGCTCTCCAAGGAACTGTTCCCGGCCACGGCGCGGATGTCGCGCCCGCGCCAGGGCACCGAGGAGACGGTGGAGCGGATCGACTCGGCGGCGGTGCGCGCGTTCTTCGACGCCCACATCAGGCCGTCCGCCGCGACCGCCGTGGTCGTCGGCGACCTCACCGGCATCGACCTGGACGCCCTGCTCGCCGACACGCTCGGCGACTGGTCGGGCGAGCCCGCCGTGCGCCGGACCGCCCCGCCGATCACCGCCGACGACACCGGACGGGTGGTGATCGTCGACCGTCCGGGCGCGGTGCAGACGCAGCTGCTGATCGGCCGGATCGGCGCCGACCGGCACGACAGCGTGTGGCCGGCCCAGACGCTCGGCACGTACTGCCTGGGCGGCACGCTCACCTCCCGGCTGGACCGGGTGCTGCGCGAGGAGAAGGGCTACACCTACGGTGTGCGGGCCTTCGCCCAGGTGCTGCGGTCGTCGGCCCCGGACTCCGAGTCGGGCGCGACCGGTGCCTCGATGATCGCCATCAGCGGTTCCGTGGACACGGAGTCCACCGAGCCGGCGCTCAAGGACCTGTGGACGGTCCTGCGGACCCTGGCGGCGGAGGGCCTGACCGACGAGGAGCGCGAGACGGCCGTGCAGAACCTCGTGGGCGTGGCGCCCCTGAAGTTCGAGACGGCGGCCTCCGTCGCGAGCACCCTCGCCGACCAGGTCGAGCAGCACCTCGCCGACGACTACCAGGCACAGCTGTACGCCAGGCTCGCGGAGACCGGCACGGTCGAGGCGACCGCGGCGGTCGTCAACGCGTTCCCGGAGGACCGGCTGGTCACGATCCTCGTCGGTGACGCGGCGCGGATCGCGGAGCCGGTCCGCACCCTGGGCATCGGAGAGGTCTCGGTGGTCTCCGGCTGACGAGCGGCCCCGCCGGAAGGCGAAAGGCCAGATATTCGCATAACCGGACAAAGGGAGGTTCACGGTGAGAGGGATTTCGCCGTGAACCTCCCTTTTGTTCCCCCTTGTGGGGGAGGTTGCCTGTCTGCCCTGTGGGATGCGCTACAAAACGGCCTGTCCGTTTGGTGAATGAAAGCGACCCCGCTTAGCGTCGGCTCGGCTGTCCGCCACTCGTATGCCGCAACCGCGACGTACCGGGCAGTCATCGCCGAGTCCCCGTACGGCGCGAGCCAGGGGAGCCGGGGACCCATGAAGTCCCTGGGGTGAATCGGACGCCCGAGTCGTGACGGCCGGGGCGTCCGTAGGAGACCTTCCTGCTCCGAACCCGTCAGCTAACCCGGTAGGCGAGAAGGAAGGAAAGGACCAGCCACTTCATGGCGCTCATCCGTGCCACCGGGAAGCACCGTGCCCCGAGCCGTCTGACGCGCGGGAGCGCGAAGGCCGTCGGCGTCGCGACCCTGGCCACCACCGGAGTCATCGGCGGCCTGGCCTCCCCGGCCCTCGCCGCGGGCTCCGACGCCCCCGCCACGAGCGGGGCCGGTCTGAACCAGGTCATCGCCATCGACGCGACCCTCGCCGACCGGATCGACGCCCAGGCCGACGCACAGCAGCACCAGGCCGACGCCGCGGCGAAGGCGAAGGCGGAGGCAAGGAAGAAGGCGGAGGCCGAGAAGAAGGCCGAAGCCAGGAAGAAGGCCGCGGCGAAGGCCAGGGCCGAGGCGAAGCGCGCGGCCGAGGAGCGTGCCGAGGAGGCGCGTGCCGCCCGGTCCGCCGAGCGTGCCCGGCTGGGCGCCTTCCGGCTGCCGGTCGCCGGTTCGTACGTCAGCACCGGCTACAAGTCCAGCGGCTCGCTCTGGTCCTCGGGCAGCCACTCGGGCATCGACTTCCACGCCGCGTCCGGCAGCTCCGTCGTCGCCGTCGGCGCCGGTACGGTCGTCGAGGCCGGGTGGGGCGGCGCGTACGGCAACAACGTCGTGCTCCGGATGACGGACGGGACGTACACGCAGTACGGCCACCTCTCCTCGATCGGCGTCTCCGTCGGCCAGAGCGTCGCCGCGGGCCAGCAGATCGGCCTCTCCGGCTCGACCGGCAACTCCACCGGGCCCCACCTCCACTTCGAGGCCCGCACGACCCCGGAGTACGGCTCCGACGTGAACCCCGTCGCGTACCTGCGCGCCCACGGCGTCGACGTCTGACCCGCACACCCCTCCACGCCCTTCCGATGGCCCCGGCAGTCCGCCGGGGCCATCGGCGCGTCCGCCCGGCGCCCCCGGCGCGGGCACCCGTCCGCCGAACCGCCCCGCGGCCAAAAGATATTCATGAATTTCCGTCCGGCATCGGAAATACGGTCGCATTGCAATAGAGTCACGGGGCAGGTGTCGGCCGGCCGCGGTGTGCGGGGATTGAGGCGGAGGTTCGGACATGCGCATTCCGGCGCATTCGGTATGCACGGCAATTCGTGACGACATCGTCTCGGGCGTCTTCGAGCGGGGCAGCCGGCTCACCGAGGAGTTGCTGGCGCGCCGGTACGGAGTTTCCCGGGTCCCGGTGAGGGAGGCCCTGCGGACCCTGGAGTCGGAGGGCTTCGTGGTCACCCGCCGTCACGCGGGTGCCTGCGTCGCCGAACCCACCGAGCTGGAGGCCGCCGATCTGCTGGAGGTCCGGATGCTGCTGGAGCCGCTGGGTGTCGCACGCGCCGCCCGGCGCCGCACCGAGGCGCACCTCAAGGTGCTGCGCGGCCTGGTCAGGCTCGGCCGGGACCGGGCCGGGCGGGGCGAGGGGGAGGACCTGCGCCCGCTGGACGGCTGGTTCCACGAGACGCTGGTGCAGGCGTCGGGCAGCCCCGGTCTGACCGCCCTGCTCACTCAGCTCCGGTACAAGATCGCCTGGATGTACACGGTCGAGCCGCCCGCCCGGCCGATGGACTCCTGGGCCGAGCGCGGGGCCATCGTGGACGCGGTGGCGCGCCGCGACGCGGACCGGGCCAGGGCGCTGGCCGTCCAGCACGTCGAACGGACCGCGGCCGCGCACCGGCTGCGCCGGTCCGACCGGCCGGGGGACCGCACGGCCCGTCGGCCCGCCGCCCCGCGCACCGGCCGGGTGAGAACCTCGCAACATTCCGTAAACACCACGGGTGCACGGTATTAACAATCACGCCGTATACAAAGGGGTGAAGCGTGATTCCGGGGAAAGTGGGCCCCTTTCCGTGGTAATTTCGTCGGCCCGAATTCACCTGCCTCGATCCCACAGGTCTTGATTCCATGGACCGGGTCCACTCGGGTCGCTCCGCGTGATTTCGGCCGGAGTGAGGAAAGCAAAAGAGCCGCGGCTCCGGTTCAGGGTGCCGCGGCTCTCTCGCAGAAAATGTTTCAGACGGTCTCCGGAAGCTCCTCGAGCCCCTCGGCGACCAGCTTCGCCAGGCGGTCCAGGGCGACCTCGGCGTTGTCGGCCTCGGACGCGAGCACGATCTCCTCGCCCCCCTGTGCGCCGAGGCCGAGCACCGCGAGCATGGAGGCGGCGTTCACCGGGTTGCCGTCGGCCCTGGCGATCGTCACGGGGACGCCGGAAGCCGTGGCGGCACGGACGAAGATGGAAGCGGGGCGGGCGTGCAGGCCCTCGGCCCAACCGACGTTGACGCGGCGCTCAGCCATGGTTCTGCCCTTCATGGATCAACAGTTGTCTAGACCATTCTCTCACGCGGCGCGCGGTGCTCCGACCGGGCCGGAACGTGCCCACGACGCCCGCGACAGCGCCGATCGGCCCCCTCAGCCTGCCCCGGCCCCGAGCCCCACGCGACTGCTGGCGGCGCCGTAGTCTTTGCCCATGCAGCCCGCGCCGGAGCAGAGTCCGCATCACGCCTATCCCGACCACTGGGAAGCCGACGTGGTGCTCCGCGACGGGGGAACCGCACGGATCAGGCCCATCACCACGGATGACGCCGAACGGCTGGTCAGCTTCTACGAGCACGTCTCCGACGAGTCGAAGTACTACCGGTTCTTCGCCCCGTACCCCCGCCTGTCCGACCGGGACGTGCACCGCTTCACCCATCACGACTACGTCGACCGGGTGGGACTCGCCGTCACGGTCGGCGGCGAGTTCATCGCGACCGTCCGCTACGACCGGATCGACGAGCGGGGCAGGCCCGCCTCCGCTCCCGCCGACGAGGCCGAGGTCGCCTTCCTCGTCCAGGACGCGCACCAGGGCCGGGGGGTGGCCTCGGCCCTCCTCGAACACATCGCGGCCGTCGCCCGCGAGCGCGGCATCCGGCGCTTCGCCGCCGAGGTGCTGCCCGCCAACACCAAGATGATCAAGGTGTTCCGGGACGCCGGGTACACCCAGCAGCGCAGCTTCGAGGACGGCTCCGTCCACCTCACCCTGGACCTCGAACCGACCGCCGAGTCCCTCGCCGTCCAGCGCGGCCGCGAGCACCGCGCCGAGGCCCGGTCCGTGCAGCGCCTGCTGGCCCCGGGCTCCGTCGCCGTCATCGGCGTCGGCCGGACCCCCGGCGGGGTCGGCCGCACGGTGCTGCGCAACCTCCTCGGGGCCGGCTTCACCGGTCGCACGTACGCCGTGAACCACGCCTTCGCCGAGGGCCGGGACACGGTCGACGGCGTCCCGGCCCACCGCTCGATCGGCGAGATCGGGGAGCCGGTCGACCTCGCGGTCGTGGCCGTGCCCGCCGACCGGGTCCCCGAAGCCGTCGAGGACTGCGGCGAGCACGGCGTCCAGGGCCTGGTCGTCCTCTCCGCCGGATACGCCGAATGGGGCGCCGAGGGCAGGGAACGGCAGCGGGAACTGGTCCGCCAGGCCCGCTCGTACGGCATGCGGATCATCGGCCCGAACGCCTTCGGCCTCATCAACAACGCCGAAACCGTCCGGCTGAACGCCTCCCTGGCCCCCGAGCCGCCCGCCCCCGGACGCATCGGGCTCTTCACCCAGTCCGGAGCGATCGGCATCGCCCTGCTCTCCGGGCTGTACCGGCGCGGCGCGGGCCTGTCCACCTTCATCTCCGCGGGCAACCGCGCCGACATCTCGGGCAACGACTTCCTGCAGTACTGGTACGAGGACCCGAACACCGACGTCGCCCTGCTGTACCTCGAATCGATCGGCAACCCCCGCAAGTTCACCCGCCTCGCACGGCGCACCGCGGCCGTGAAGCCGGTGGTCGTGGTCAAGGGCGCCCGGCACAGCGGCTCCACCCCACCCGGCCACGCGGTGCCGGTCAGCCGGATTCCGGACGCGACGGTCTCGGCGCTCATGCGGCAGGCGGGCGTGATCCGGGTCGACACCGTGACGGAGATGGTCGACGCAGGGCTCCTCCTCGCCGACCAGCCGCTCCCGGCCGGCCCCCGGGTCGCGATCCTCGGCAACTCGGAGTCGCTCGGGCTCCTCACGTACGACGCCTGCCTCGCGGAGGGGCTGCGCCCGCGCCCACCCCTCGACCTGACCACCGCGGCCACCCCGCAGGACTTCAGGGACGCCCTGAGCCGGGCGCTGGCCGACGAGGGCTGCGACTCGGTGATCGTGACGGCGATCCCATGGGTGGGCGAGGACGGCGAGGCGGAGGCGGGCGACGGGGAGGTGCTCGCCGCCGCGCTGCACACGGCCGCCGCCGCGGGCCCGGCCAAGCCCGTGGCCGTCGTGCACGTGGAGATCGGCGGGCTGGCGGAGGCCCTCTCCGCGGCCACCAGCACCGTCACCCAGCCGGGCACCGGGACCGGGCCCCCCGGCCCCGGCGCGGCGCCCACCACGACACCGGCCGCGGCCCCGGAGCCCGCCGCAGCCCCCGCGGGCCCGGACTGCGGGGACGACTCCGCCCCCGGCACCGGGCCCGGCCGGATCCCCGCCTACCCCGCCGCCGAACGCGCCGTGCGGGCCCTGGCCGAAGCGGTGCGGTACGCGCAGTGGCGGCGACAGGCGGCCCTGCCCGGCAAGGTGCCCGAGTTCCTCGACGACACCATCGACGGGCCGGGCGCGGCCGGCCTCATCGACACCTTCCTCGGCCCCGAGCCCGACCCCCGGGGCAGATCGCTCACGCACGCCGAGGCGGGCGAACTCCTGGGTCGCTACGGCATCACCGTGCGGCCGACGCTCCCCGCGCCCGACCCGGACGCCGCCGTCGCCGCGGCGGCCCGGCTCGGCTACCCCGTGGCGCTCAAGACGACCGCGCCCCATCTGCGCCACCGCGCCGACCTCGGCGGGGTCCGGCTGGACCTCGCCGACGAGGACGCGCTGCGCCGGGCGTACGGCGAGCTGACCGACCTGCTCGGCAAGCCGGTCGAACTCCAGCCCGTCGTCCAGGCCATGGCGCCGCGCGGCGTCGACACCGTGGTACGGGCCACGATCGACCCGGCGGCGGGCGCCGTCCTCTCCTTCGGCCTCGCGGGCGCGCCCTCCGAACTCCTCGGCGACACCGCCCACCGCCTCGTCCCGGCCACCGACCGCGACGCCGCCGAGCTGATCCGGTCCATCCGGGCGGCCCCGGTGCTCTTCGGCTGGCGGGGCGCGGCGCCCGTGGACACCGCGTCGCTGGAGGAGCTGCTGCTGCGGGTCTCCCGGCTCGTCGACGACCACCCCGAGGTGGTCTCCGTCGCCCTGGAACCCGTCGTGGTGGCCACCCAGGGGCTGACCGTGCTCGGCGCGAGCGTCCGCCTCTCGCCGCCCCCGGCCCGCACCGACCTCGGTCCCCGCCGCCTCCCCAACTACTGACCCCCGCGGCGCCCGCCCCGCCCCGGCCACGGGGCGGGGGAGGCCCCGGCCGCGGGAGGGAGGCCCGTACCTGCAGGTTCCGGCCCCGCACCCGGTACAACGTCCCCGGCAGCCATCCGTCCCCCGTAGGATGGTGCCCATGGCTAAGACCGGTACGACGACCCAGGGGCTGCGCGCGGCGATCGAGCGCAGCGGCTACTACCCGGCCCTCGTGGCCGAGGCGGTGGAGGCCGCCGTGGGCGGTGAGCCGGTCGTTTCGTACCTGGTGCACCAGGAGACCACCTTCGACTCCAACGAGGTGCGCCGCCACGTCACGGTCCTGGTCCTGACGGACAACCGTTTCATCGTCAGCCACACCGACGAGCAGAACGCCGACACCAGCTCCCCGACGCCGTACGCCACCACCTCCACCGAGTCGGTCAAGCTCGACCGGATCTCGTCGGTCGTGGTCAGCCGGGTCGTGGCCAACCCCGAGAAGTACGTACCGGGCACCCTGCCCCGCGAGGTCGTCCTCACCATCGGCTGGGGCGCGGTCTCCCGGATCGACCTGGAGCCCGCCGCCTGCGGCGACCCCAACTGCGAGGCCGACCACGGCTACACCGGCAGCTCCACCGCCGACGACCTGAGCCTGCGGGTCAGCGAGGCCGGCGACGGCCCGGACACCGTGCGCCAGACCCTCGCCTTCGCCCAGTCGCTCTCCGAGGCCACGGCCGCGACCGCGGCGACCGGCCGCTGATGGCGCAGCCGGCCTGGCAGGAGCCCGTGCTGCTCCCCGTCGACACCGCCCCCGTCCCGGAGTACGGCAGCGGATCGCTCTGCGACCTGCTGCCCACCCTCGTCGCCGGACAGGGCGTGCCCGGCTTCACCGCGGCGATCCCCGAGCTCACCCCCGCCGACCGGAACTGCGTGTTCCTGATCGACGGTCTCGGCTGGGAGCAGATCGGGGCCCACCCCGACGAGGCGCCGTTCCTGCACTCGCTGCTCCCCACCTCGCGCGGCGGCACCGGCCGCCCGATCACCGCGGGCTTCCCGGCCACCACCGCGACCTCGCTCGCCTCGGTCGGCACCGGTCTCCCGCCCGGCGAGCACGGTCTGCCCGGCTACACCGTGCGCGACCCCGGGACCGGCGAGCTGATGAACCAGCTCCGCTGGAGGCCCTGGACCCCGCCGAAGGCGTGGCAGCCCCACCCCACCGTCTTCGGGCTCGCCGACGCCGCGGGCGTGCGCACCGCCCAGGTCTCCGCCCCGGCCTTCGAGCAGACCCCGCTCACCAAGGTCGCGCTGAGCGGAGGATCGTTCCTGGGCAGGCTGTCCGGCGAGGAGCGGATGGACACGGCGGCCGAACGGCTCGCCGCGGGCGACCGGTCGCTGGTCTACACGTACTACAGCGAGGTCGACGGCATGGGGCACCGCTTCGGCATCGACTCCGACGCCTGGCGCGGCCAGCTGATGTACGTGGACGGTCTCGCCCGGCGCCTGGCCGAACAGCTCCCGGCCCGCTCGGCGCTGTACATCACCGCCGACCACGGCATGATCGACATCCCCTTCGACGAGCAGTCCCGGATCGACTTCGACGAGGACTGGGAGCTGCGCGCGGGCGTGGCCCTGCTCGGCGGCGAGGGCCGGGCCCGGCACGTCTACGCGGTCCCGGGGGCCGAGGCGGACGTCCTGACCGTCTGGCGGGAAGTGCTGGGCGAGCAGTTCTGGGTGGCGAGCCGGGACGAGGCGATCGAGGTCGGCTGGTTCGGCCCGAGGATCGACGAACGGGTCCACGGCAGGATCGGGGACGTCGTCGCGGCGGCCCGCGACGACGTGGTGATCACCGCGTCCGTCAACGAGCCGCACGAGTCCGCGATGGTGGGCATGCACGGCTCGATGACCCCCGTCGAGCAGCTCGTACCCCTCCTCGAAGTACGCTCGTAACCGCGTTTTTCCTCCACCGCCGTCGTCACCGTCGTTCCCACGCCGCTCCGCCCCGCCCGAAAGGTGCTCAGTTCCTCATGCCCGAGCTTGTGTTCTTCTCCGGAACGATGGACTGCGGAAAGAGCACGCTGGCGCTCCAGATCGGCCACAACCGTTCGGCACGCGGTCTGCAGGGTGTGATCTTCACCCGCGACGACCGGGCGGGGGAGGGCAAGCTCTCCTCGCGCCTGGGGCTGGTCACCGAGGCCGTCGAGGCCGACGAGGGCATGAACCTGTTCGCCCATCTCGTCGACCGGATAAGCCGCGGCGGCCGGGCGGACTACGTGATCGTGGACGAGGCGCAGTTCCTGGCCCCCGAGCAGATCGACCAGCTCGCCCGTATCGTCGACGACCTCGACCTGGACGTCTTCGCGTTCGGCATCACCACCGACTTCCGGACCAAGCTGTTCCCCGGTTCCCAGCGGCTGATCGAGCTGGCCGACCGGGTCGAGACGCTCCAGGTCGAGGCGCTCTGCTGGTGCGGCGCGCGGGCCACGCACAACGCGCGGACGGTCGGCGGCGAGATGGTCGTCGAAGGAGCCCAGGTGGTCGTGGGGGACGTCAACCAGCAGGCGGGCGAGGTCGGTTACGAGGTGCTGTGCCGACGCCACCACCAGCGCAGGACCACCAGCGCGACCGCCCGCGCCGCCGCCCTCTCGCCGGACGTACTGCCCGTCACCCCCGCCTGAACCGCCCCCGCCGACGTCCGGCACGGATGCTTAGGATGACGCCGTGAACACGGTGAGCGGGAAAGAGGCCGAGTCCGGGCCGGGCCCGTCGGGCAAGGTGCAGCCGAGACAGCTGATCGTGACGGTCTACGGGCTGTACGCACGCGACACCGGTGGCTGGATGTCGGTGGCCTCGCTGATCCGGCTGCTCGCCGACCTCGGCGTCGAGGCACCGACCGTGCGCTCCTCCGTCTCCCGGCTGAAGCGTGTCGGACTGCTGGAGGCCCGGACGGTCTCCGGAGCGGCCGGATACCGGATCTCGCCCGGGACCGAGCGGATGCTGCGCGACGGCGATCCGCGCATCTTCGCGACCCGGCGGGCCACCCCGGCCGAGGGCTGGGTGCTCGTGGTCTTCTCGGTGCCCGAATCCGAACGCGCCCGGCGGCACACCCTGCGCACCCAGCTGACCCGGCTCGGTTTCGGCTCCGTCTCCGCCGGGGTGTGGATCGCACCGGGACATGTGCACGACGAGGTCGAGGCCGTGCTGGCCAGGCACGGACTGCGCTCGTACGCCGACCTCTTCCGGGCCGACCACCTCCCGGCCGGCGGGGGCGAGGAGCTCGCGGAGAAGGTCGGTTCCTGGTGGGACACCGCCCGGCTGCAGCGGCTGTACGTCGAATTCCTCGACGCGCACCGCCCGTTCGCCGAACGGATCGCGAACGGCGCGACGGTGACGGACCGCGAGGCGTTCACGACGTACATCAGGGTGCTCACCGACTGGCGCCGGCTCGTCTACCTCGACCCCGGTGTCGCGCGCGAGCTGCTGCCGGCCGAATGGAGCGGGACGGAGGCCGCCGAGCTCTTCGGCGAGCTGCACGCCCGGCTGGCCGGTCCCGCCCGCCGGCACGTCGAACGGGTCAGGACCGGCTGAGACCGTGCCCGCCGTCCGGCCGGATGCCGCCCGGCGGGCTCTCAGCCCGCGGCGGACCGGACGATCGTGAACGCCGCGCCCTCCGGATCCGCCACGGTCGCCACCCGTCCGCCCTCCCCCTCCCGGGGCGGCTGCAGGACGTACCCGCCGAGCTCCACCACCCGCCGGGCCGCCTCGTCGGTGTCGAGGACCTCGAAGTACGTCATCCAGTGCGGCCCCCGGTCGCGCGGCAGGGCGTGCCCGACGCCGTGCAGCGAGGCCACCGGGCGGCCCTCCAGGCACAGGGTCTGGTAGTCGAAGTCGGCCGAGACGACCGCCTCGGCCTCGTAGCCGAAGACCGTCTGGTAGAACTTGCAGACCGTCGAGGTCTCGCGGGTAACCAGCTCGTTCCAGACGGGGGTGCCGGGGGCCCCGGCGAGTGCGGTGCCGATGTGCGCGGCCGCCTGCCAGATCCCGAAGACCGCGCCGCCGGGGTCGGAGGCGATGGCCATCCGGCCCGCCTCGCCCGCGTCGAGCGGTCCGACGGCGACGGTGCCGCCGCAGGACCGGATGGTCTCCGCGGTGGCGTCCGCGTCGTCGGTGGCCAGGTAGGTCGTCCAGGCGACGGGCAGGTGCCGCTCCGGCGGCAACTGCCCGATTCCCGCCACCACTTTCCCGTCGACCAGCGCGCGGACGTACGGACCCAGCTGGTCCGGACCCGGCACGAACTCCCAGCCGAACAGATCGGCGTAGAAGCTCCGGGTCGTGCTCAGCCCGTGCACGATCAGGCTCACCCAGCAGGGCGTTCCGGGCGTACGCGCGGTGGCAGCCTCGGTCATCGTCATTCTCTCCTCGGACCATTGTGTGGCCGTACGGGGGAACGGGGCCCGCGCGCCGTCATGCGGCACGGGATGTGTACGCCCCGTGGAGATGGTTGCACCACCCGGCGCGCGATGCGTCCGGCCGCGCCGCACTCACCGGGATTCCAGGAAACCCGGCCCAGGAGGATCGATTCGCCGCGGTACGGCCGCCTCGAAGGTGCTACGGGCGGGGTGGCTCCTGAGCGAGGATGGCTTCCATGAAGCCCATCATCACCGCATCCGAATACGCGAGCGAGTCGGCGGGGCCACGTCCGCCGGTGCTCCTGGACGTACGTTGGCAGCTGGGCGGCCCGCACGGCCGGCCCGACTACGAGGCCGGGCACATCCCCGGCGCGGTCTTCGTCGACCTGGACGCGGAACTGGCCGGTCCGGCGGGCAGTGGGGGCCGCCATCCGCTGCCCGACCCGGCGGAGTTCGGCGCGGTGATGCGCCGGGCCGGGGTCTTCGGGGACACCCCCGTCGTCGTGTACGACGGAGGTCAGGGCTGGGCGGCGGCGCGGGCCTGGTGGCTGCTGCGCTGGACCGGGCACGACGACGTCCGGGTCCTGGACGGCGGGCTCGCCGCGTGGCCGGGCGAACTCCAGAAGGAGACCCCGGCCCCGGCCGAGGGCGACTTCCGGCCCGTCCCCGGCGCGCTTCCGCTGCTGGACGCGGACGGGGCGGCGGCGCTGGCCGACTCGGGGCTGCTGCTCGACGCCCGGGCCGCCGAGCGCTACCGGGGCGATGTGGAGCCGATCGACCGGGTGGGCGGCCACATCCCGGGCGCCGTATCGGCCCCGACCTCGGAGAACACCGGGGACGACGGCCGTTTCCTGGCCCCGGAGGCGCTCGCCGCCCGGTTCGGGGAGCTCGGCGCGGACCGGGCGGCGGAGGTCGGTGTCTACTGCGGTTCCGGTGTGTCCGGCGCTCATGAGGTGCTGGCCCTGGCCATCGCCGGGATCCCCGCGGCGCTGTACGCGGGCTCCTGGTCCGAGTGGTCCGCCGACGAGTCCCGCCCGGTCGCCACGGGGTCCGAGCCCCGGTAACGGAACGTGCGCCGACCGGGGCCGCCGGGAGCCCGGTAACGGGCCCGGTAATCGCACGGCGCGGGAGACGCGCACGGCACGAGGGCCCGTACGCAGCGGCGTACGGGCCCTCGTCACGCTGTGGTCACCCCGGCTCAGTCCTGCTTCTTCCGGCGGGTGCCGAAGACGATCTCGTCCCAGCTCGGCACGGCGGCCCGGCGGCCCGGACGGACACCGTCCGCCTCGGCCTGGCGGTCCGTCGTCCCGGTCAGCCGGTCGCGGTGACCGGCCACCGCCCGCGGCATCAGCACATCGGCGTAGGCGGAACCGGCACCTGCGGAGGCCGCGGCGGCCGGCGGCTCGTCGGCCTCGGGCTCCTGCACGGCGGGCTCGATCGCGGGCGGCTCGGGCGGTGCGGGCCGTTCCGGCACCACCATGTCGCCGCGGAAGCTGGGCACCGCCTCCAGCAGGCTGGTCAGCGAATCGCGTTCACTGGCGGAGATGCCCGCGACGTGTTCCTCGGGCTCGGGTGCGGGCGCCGGGGCCGTGGGGCGTTCGATCTGGCGGTCCAGGGCACGGTCCAGCGGCCGGTCGCGCGGCAGCCGGGCGATCCGGGGCACGAACGGGAAGCTCGGTTCGGGCGCGGCGACGTCGTCGGTCTCGCCGATCAGCGAACGCGCCTCGTCGTCCACGGCCTGGACCAGACGGCGGGGCGGGTCGTACGTCCAGCTCGCCGAGTGCGGCTCGCCCGCGACCCGGTAGACCAGGAGGACCTCCCAGGTGCCGTCGTCCCGGCGCCAGGAGTCCCACTGGACGGTCTCCTTGTCGGCGCCGCGCAGCAGCAGCCGCTCCTGCACCGCCTCGCCGAGCTGGGGGCCGGTGTTCTCGCCGGGACGGCGCACGGGGGTCTTCCGGGCCCGCTCGGCCATGAAGGCGCGCTCCGCGAGCACGGGGCCCTCGAAGCGGCGGACACGATCGACCGGAATGCCGGCGAACTGGGCGACCTCCTCCGCGGAGGCGCCGGCTCGTATCCGGGCCTGGATGTCGCGGGGACGGAGGTGGCTCTCCACCTCGATCTCGATCTGGCCGAGGCGCGCGCGGTCGTTGCGCACGGCGGCCCGCAGCCGCTCGTCGATCGGAAGCGTGTACTCCGTGCTGTCAGCAGCCTTGAGCACCAGTCGTGTGCCGTCGTTGGAGACGGCCACGACACGCAGTTCGGGCATGGGGACCTCCCGGGTGGTGCCTGCCGACGTCACGTGCGTCGCTGCTTCCGCTAGTCGAGTGTGGCCTGCCCGGCTGCAGCCTGCCACAACATTGCCGTGGTACCCGGCGTGTCGGGCGTGAGCCCTTGATCGCCGGTATGACACGGTGACCCATTCTGCAACAGAAAGTGACCATCGGTCACTTCGTGTGGCCAGTCCCCGTGCGATGCCGTGGCGCCGCCGGATCGAGTGCCTCCTTCGGCCCCCTCCCGAAGATCCCGGACACCCGTGAGGGAATCCTGCCCCAGGGCTCGCAACAGTACTCCATTCGGGCCATGAGGGTGGAGCGCCGCGCCGCCCAAGTTCTCGCCGGAGGGGGGAGTTGGGTCACCCCTCCGTGCGCGGGTTACTCCCCGGGCGTGTCCTCCTTCACACAATCCCCGGAACCGGAACTATCGACTTCGCTCAAATGTCCCTTCTTGTTGCATGGTGGGAGAGATGTCAATCAAGGGCTGGGAATGGTGCAGAAGCCGGAAAGCGACACGGAACCCAAGGAAAGGCGCATAGATCTGAGCGTCCCGCAGGTGGCGGGCAGTGCCGTGGCGGCGGTCGCGGCGGCGGTGGCGGCCTCTCAGCTGGGCGTGTACGGAACGGTTCTCGGTGCCGGCGTGATGAGCGTCGTGGCCACCTGCGGAGGCTCGGTCTTCCAGCACTTCTTCCGCCGTACGGGAGAGCAGATCCGCGAGGTCACCGTCCAGGTGAAGCATCCGGACCGCGAAGTGTCCGTGCATGCGCGCGAGTCGGTCGTCGGGCGTGCCCCGAAGGGGGCGCGCGGGTCGTCGGACGGGGCTCCGCACGGTGCCGTGGACGCCACCGCGGTGATGCGCGCCGTGGACGCCGCGACCGGGCCGCGCGCAGCGGACGAGACGATGCCGCTGCGCGGTGCGGACGGTGCGGCGGCCCCGCACGACACGGACGGCACGATGCTCCTGCGCAACGTCGCCGGGGACGCGGAGCGCACCCGGATGCTGCCGGTGCACGGCGGTTCCGGGGCGCCCGCCACCGGCCGCCCGGCGGTGGACGAGGAGTTCTCCGAGGCCACCACCCACGGCACCAGGGTCCGCGGCTGGAAGCGGTCGGCACTCGGCGCGGTCGTGGTCTTCGCCCTGACGATGACCGGGATCACCGCCTACGAGCTGCTCTCCGGCGGAGACCTGAGCGGCGGCAAGGGCACGACCGTCGGCTCCGTCGTGCGCGGCGGGGAACGGAGCTCCGGCACGGACGACCCGGCACCGTCGACGGACACCGGCCCCGGCCGGGAGCGGACGACGGAACGGGGCGACGGCACGGCGACGCCCGGCACGACCCCGCAGGACGGCCGGAGCGGAACCCCGGAGACCGGCCGGGGCGGCGGCCCGTCCACCGCTCCGACGACCGGTTCCACACCGTCCGGCGACACCGGAGACCGCACGAGCCCGGCCCCGGAGGCCACTCCCTCCCCGGCGGCGTCCGGCGACGGCGGGGCACCCACCGACCCCGCGCCCGCGGGCACGGACGGCGCCCCGGCGCAGGGCGACCGGGGCGCCGCCGGCACGGAGGCCGGTCAGTGACCGGCCCCGGAGACCTTCCGGCGGGCGCTCAGTCGCCCAGGACCCGGCGCAGGTAGTCGTTGCCGAAGAGGCGGCCCGGGTCCAGCCGGTCGCGCACGGCGGCGAACTCGCCGAACCGGGGGTACACCCCGGCCAGGTACTCGGCGTCACGGGTGTTGACCTTGCCCCAGTGCGGACGGCCCTCGTGGGCGGTCATGATCCGCTCGACCGCAGTGAAGTACGCCTGGTAGGGCGTGCCCTTGTAGAGGTGGACGGCGATGTACGCGCTCTCGCGGCCCGAGGCCGTGGAGAGCGCGATGTCGTCCGCGGGGGCGGTGCGGATCTCCACCGGGAAGCTGATTCGCAGCGGCGACCGCTCGATCATCGCCCTGACCTCGCGCAGCGCCTCCACGGCGGCCTCGCGCGGCACCGCGTACTCCATCTCCACGAAGCGCACCCGGCGCGGGCTGGTGAAGACCTTGTACGGGATGTCGGTGTACGTACGGGCCGACAGGGCGCGGCTGGAGAGCTTGGCGATCGACGGGATGGTGGCGGGCACCGCCCGGCCGAGCGAACAGGCCACCTGGAAGATCCCGTTGGAGAGCAGCTCGTCCTCGATCCAGCCGCTGACCTTTCCGGGCGGGGCGGCGGGGCCCGCGCTGCGGTTGTTGCGCTTGGTGTTGCAGTTGCCGGTGTGCGGGAACCAGTAGAACTCGAAGTGCTCGTTCTCGGCGACCAGCTCGTCGAAGTCGCTCATGACCCGGTCGAAGCCCATCGGCTCCTCGCGGGCGGTCAGCAGGAAGATCGGCTCCACGGCGAAGGTGATCGCCGTGACGACCCCCAGGGCGCCGAGCCCGATCCGGGCGACGGCGAAGACGTCGGCGTTCTCCGTCTCCGAGCAGGTCAGCACGGTGCCGTCGGCCGTGACCAGTTCGAGCGCGCGGATCTGCGCGGATATGGACGCCGAGTCGCGGCCGGTGCCGTGGGTACCGGTCGAGGTGGCGCCGGCGACCGTCTGCTCCATGATGTCGCCCATGTTGGTGAGCGAGAGGCCCTCGCGGGCCAGGGCGGCGTTGAGCCGCTTCAGCGGGGTGCCGGCCGCGACGGTCACCGTCATCGCCTCGCGGTCGATCTCCCGGATGCCGCCGAGCAGGTCCGGACGGATCAGCACGCCGTCGGTGGCCGCCGTCGCGGTGAAGGAGTGCCCGGTGCCGACCGGCTTCACCCGCAGCCCGTCCTCGGAGGCCCGGCGCAGCACCTCGGCGAGCTCGGGGACGGAGGCGGGGGACACGGTCCGGGACGGCCGGGCGCTGACGTTCCCCGCCCAGTTACGCCACGCGTTCGTCGTCGTCCGTGCGTCGTCGGTCTCGATCATGTTCCGCGCGACCTTCCGTGAGGACCGGCCCGCTGAGCCGGCGATACCCCAGGAACGCCACCGCGGCCGCGAGCGCTCCCGACACGACGGGCACCACGTACCCCGCCTCGGCACCCGACGCGTCGACCACCCAGCCGGCGGCCGAGGAGCCGAGCGCCACACCGACGGCGAGCCCGGTGCTGGTCCAGGTCATGCCCTCGGTCAGTTCGGTGCGCGGTACGTGCTGCTCGACGAGGGCCATGGTGGTGACCATCGTCGGTGCGATGGCGAGGCCCGCGACAAAGAGCGCCACGGCCAGGAACGGCAGGTTCCCGGCCAGTTGGAGGGGGATCATACTCACGGCCATCGCGCACACGCCCACCAGCCACCTGGTGGACGCGCTCCCCTTCAGCCGGAGCAGCCCGAAGACCGCCCCGGCCAGGCATGAACCCAGGGCGTACACGGCCAGCACGAGGCTCGCCGCGGCCTTGTGGCCCCGCTCCTCGGCGAAGGCCACCGTGACCACGTCGACCGCCCCGAAGATCGCGCCGGTGGCCACGAACGTCACCACGAGGACCTGGAGGCCCCGGGAACGCATCGCGGAGCCGCCGGTGTGCGCGGCACGCGGGTGCGGGGCCGGTTCGGTGGCCTGCTGGGCGGTCAGCCAGAAGACGCCGACCAGCAGGAACCCGGCCGCCAGGAGCGGTCCCGCCTCCGGGAACCAGGCGGTGGACAGACCGATCGAGATGATCGGCCCGAAGATGAAGCACACCTCGTCGACGATCGACTCCCACGCGTACGCGGTGTGCAACTGTGCCGACCCCCGGTGGATCTCCGCCCAGCGGGCCCGGACCATCGAGCCCACGCTGGGCACGCAGCCCGCGCCCGCCGCGAAGACGAAGAGCGTCCAGTCCGGCAGCCGCTGCTGCGCGCAGACCAGGAGCCCGGCCACCGCCGCCAGCGCGACGAGGGTGGCGGGGCGCAGGACGCGCCGCTGGCCGTGCCGGTCGACGAGCCGGGAGATCTGCGGCCCGATCACCGCCGCGGACATCGCCAGCGTCGCGGAGAGCGCGCCCGCGAGCCCGTAACGGCCGGTGAGCTGGGAGATCATGGTGACCACCCCGATGCCCATCATGGACAGCGGCATCCGGCCGAGGAATCCGGCCGCCGAGAACGCCTTGGTGCCGGGGGCGGCGAATATCGCGCGATAGGGACTGGGCAAGGGGGACTCCGGAACAGCGCGGCCGTCCGCGCCCGTCATGCAGGTATGTGGCCGATACAGCCTACGGCCTCGCCCGGGGCGGGCAGCGGGGCGAGGGGGGTAACCGGAACCTTCAGGTCCGGGGTGTGGGCGGGTGCCCGGGAACGATGTCGGTGGGAGCGCGGTCCGGGGCGGGTGGCAGGATCGATGCCATGTCCGATCTGCGCGATCCCGCTCCCTACGACGCCCTGCTGCTGCTCTCCTTCGGCGGCCCCGAAGGCCCGGACGACGTGGTCCCGTTCCTGGCGAACGTGACCCGTGGCCGGGGTATCCCCGAGGAGCGGCTGAAGGAAGTCGGCAAGCACTACTTCCTGTTCGGCGGCGTCAGCCCGATCAACGCCCAGAACCGGGCCCTGCTGGACGCCCTGCGCGAGGACTTCGCCGAGCACGGCCTGGACCTGCCGGTGTACTGGGGCAACCGCAACTGGGCGCCGTACCTCACCGACACCCTGCGCGAGATGGTCCGGGACGGGCACCGCCGCGTCGCCGTCCTCGCCACCAGCGCCTACGCCTCCTACTCCGGTTGCCGGCAGTACCGGGAGAACCTCGCCGAGTCACTGGCCGCCCTGGAGACCGAGGGACTGCCCGTGCCGCGGGTCGACAAGCTCCGGCACTACTTCAACCACCCCGGGTTCGTGGCCCCCATGGTGGACGGCGTCCTCGCCGCCCTGGCAGACCTCCCCGAGGACGTGCGGGCCGGTGCGCACCTCGCCTTCACCACGCACTCCATCCCCACCTCCGCGGCCGACACCTCCGGCCCCGCGGACGCGCACGGCGAGGGTGGCGGCGCCTACGTGGCCGAGCATCTCGACGTCGCCCGGCTGATCGTCGACGCGGTACGCGAGGAGACCGGCGTCGATCACCCCTGGAAGCTCGTCTACCAGTCGCGCAGCGGCGCCCCGCACATCCCGTGGCTGGAACCCGACATCTGCGACCACCTGGAGACGCTGCACGCGGACGGGGTGCCCGCCGCGGTGATGGCCCCCATCGGCTTCGTCTCCGACCACATGGAAGTGCTCTACGACCTCGACACGGAGGCCGCCGCGAAGGCCGCCGAGCTGGGCCTGCCGGTGCGCCGGTCCGCGACCGTGGGCGCCGACCCCCGGTTCGCCGCGGCGGTGCGCGACCTGGTGCTGGAACGGGCCGCCACCGAGCGGGGACAGGCACCGGAGCGCTGCGCCCTGGGCGCGCTCGGCCCCGGACACGACCTGTGCCCGGTCGGCTGCTGCCCGGCCAGGGCGCCCAGGCCCGCCGCGGCGGGCGTGGACAGCCCCTACGCGTGAGTCCGGCCGGCGGTGGGGCCCGGGACGCCGCCCCACCGCCCGCCGCACCGAGAGACCGCCGTACGCCCACGACCTTGGGAGCGCCGTGACCGACCGGAACCCGACCGAACTGCTCGACCTCGCCCTGGAGGCCGCCCGCCGCGCGGGCGCGCTGCTCCGCGACGGCCGCCCGGCCGACCTGGGCGTGGCCGCGACCAAGTCCAGCCCGATCGATGTCGTCACCGAGATGGACATCGCCGCCGAGAAGCTGATCGTCGACTTCCTCACCGGGCACCGCCCGCAGGACGGCCTCCTCGGCGAGGAGGGGGGCGGCACGGAGGGCAGCAGCGGGATCCGCTGGGTCGTCGACCCGCTCGACGGCACCGTGAACTACCTGTACGGGCTGCCGACCTGGGCCGTCTCCATCGCCGCCGAACGCGACGGCGAGCGGATCGTGGGCGTGGTGGAGGTCCCGATGCGCCGCGAGACCTACCACGCGGTCCTCGGCGGCGGGGCGTACGTACGCGGCGACGCGCACGGCGGGGACACCGCGCTGCGCCACCGCCCCGCGCCGCCGCTCGACCAGGCGCTCGTCTCGACCGGGTTCAACTACGTCGGCCACGTCCGCGCCCACCAGGCGGACGTGGCCGGGAGGCTGATCCCGCAGCTGCGCGACATCCGGCGCGGCGGCTCGGCCGCCGTGGACCTCTGCGACGTGGCGGCGGGCCGGCTCGACGGCTACTACGAGCGCGGTCTGCACCCCTGGGACCTGGCCGCGGGCGACCTCATCGCCAGGGAGGCGGGGGCACTCACCGGGGGCCGCCCCGGGCTGCCCGCCGACGGCGACCTGGCGATCGCCGCGTCCCCCGGCGTCTTCGAGCCGCTGCAGGCCCTCCTGGAGGAGTACGGGGCCTGGCACGACTGAAGGGCTCCGGACGCGTGAGGAGGGCCCCCGACGGCGTCGGGGGCCCTCCTCACGCGCTGCTCAGGCGCTCGTGGCGCCGATCTCCACGCCGTGTTCGGCGGCGAGGCGGTGCAGGTCGTCCAGCTCGCTCTGCTCGACGTCCGCGAGGAAGTCGTCGCCCGTCTCGCGGGCTCGGGTGAGGTCGGACTCGGTGGTCCTGATGCGTTGCAGCAGACCTGCGGTGAAAGCGTCCATAATGCGCCCCCTCATCGTGGGTCGGTGGCACGGGGGTGTGCCCGGGTTTCCCTCCGCGCGCAGGCGGTAGGGCGGGTGATCACGCGCTCTCCGGGGACGGAGTGGCCTGTGGCACGCCACATTCAAGGCGCGATCGCGGGTGTGAATGCGTCCTCCCCGGGCCAAAGCTCAGGGAAACCTCAACTGGCCCGAAAATCCGGTGAATTCCCCTGGGGCCCGGACCGGTCGGAGTCGCCTTACCGCCGGTTTATGCGCGTTGCGGGCAGGATGGAGCCGCACGGAACCGTGCCGATCGCAGTCCGTGTCGCGGACCGTGTTCGCTTCGACACTCACTGAGTTTTCCTAGGAAGGACAGCGCCGTGCGCGTACTCGTCGTGGAGGACGAGCAGCTGCTCGCCGATGCGGTGGCCACCGGACTGCGCCGGGAGGCCATGGCCGTCGATGTCGTGTACGACGGTGCCGCGGCCCTGGAGCGCATCGAGGTCAACGACTACGACGTCGTGGTGCTGGACCGGGACCTCCCCCTGGTGCACGGCGACGACGTCTGCCGTCGGGTCGTCGAGCTCGGCATCCCCACCCGGGTACTGATGCTCACGGCCTCCGGGGACGTCAGCGACCGGGTCGAGGGCCTGGAGCTGGGGGCCGACGACTACCTGCCCAAGCCGTTCGCCTTCACCGAGCTCACGGCCCGGGTCAGGGCCCTGGGCAGGCGTACGACGGTGGCGCTGCCGCCCGTCCTGGAGCGCGCCGGCATCAAGCTCGACCCCAACCGGCGCGAGGTCTTCCGCAACGACGCGGAGATCCAGCTCGCGCCGAAGGAGTTCGCCGTGCTGGAGGTCCTGATGCGCAGCGAGGGCGCCGTCGTCTCGGCCGAGCAGCTGCTGGAGAAGGCCTGGGACGAGAACACCGACCCGTTCACCAACGTCGTCCGGGTCACGGTCATGACGCTGCGACGCAAGCTCGGCGAGCCACCGGTGATCGTCACCGTGCCCGGTTCCGGTTACCGGATCTGATCGCCCGTGCCCCCCGTCCCCGCGCCGCCGACGGCGCCTCCGAAGCCCACCTGGGAGCCCAAACCGCAGGAGCCGCCCTACTGGCTGCGCCCGACCATCCGGATACGGCTCACGCTGCTCTACGGCGGCATGTTCCTGATCGCGGGCATCCTGCTGCTCTCGATCATCTACATGCTGGCCGCGCAGGCCCTGCACGTGGGCAGCGAGCTGCCGTTCGAGATCGTCAACGGCCAGGTGACCAGCAAGATCTGCAACCTGCCCGAGAAGGCGTCCCCGGATGCCTTCAACGCGGCGATGAACTCGTGCGTCAACCACCAGCGCCAGCAGGCGCTGGACACCCTCCTGAACCGCTCGCTGCTGGCCCTGGTCGGCCTCAGCGTCATCGCCTTCGCCTTCGGCTACGCCATGGCCGGCCGGGTGCTCTCCCCGCTGGGTCGGATCACCCGGACCGCCCGCCAGGTGGCCGGAACCGATCTGTCCCGCCGGATCGAGCTCGACGGCCCGGACGACGAGCTGAAGGAGCTCGCCGACACCTTCGACGAGATGCTCGACCGGCTGGAGCGGGCCTTCACGGCCCAGCAGCGGTTCGTCGGGAACGCCTCGCACGAGCTGCGCACCCCGCTCGCGATCAACCGCACGCTGCTGGAGGTCCACCTCTCCGACCCCCAGGCCCCACCGGAGCTGAAACAGCTGGGCAAGACGCTGCTGGCCACCAACGAACGCAGCGAGCAGCTCGTGGAGGGGCTGCTGCTGCTGGCCCGCAGCGACAACCAGATCGTCGAGCGCAAGCCGGTCGACCTCGCCGAGGTGGCCTCGCGCGCGATCGACCAGGCGCGGGGCGAGGCCGAGGACCGGGGGGTGGAGATCCGCGGCGAGCGGGCCCCGGCCGTCGTCCAGGGCAACGGCGTCCTGCTGGAGCGGATCGCGCTGAACCTCGTGCAGAACGCCGTGCGCTACAACGTCCCCGAGGGCGGCTGGGTGGAGGTCACCACCGAGCTGTGGAGCGGGCAGGCCCTGCTGACGGTCTCGAACACAGGTCCCGTGGTGCCCGCGTACGAGATCGACAACCTCTTCGAGCCCTTCAGACGGCTGCGTACGGAGCGGACGGGCAGCGACAAGGGGGTGGGGCTCGGCCTGTCGATCGCGAGGTCCGTGGCGCGCGCCCACGGCGGCCGTATCATCGCGGAGCCCCGTGAGGGCGGCGGGCTTGTGATGCGTGTCTCACTGCCGGTCTGACCGGCAGGTCGGACCGATCCGTGGACGAAGCAGTTTGTTCGCTTTGAGCGGAATTTCCGGGACCCGCTCCCGGGAGTGCCGTGTGTGATCGATCACAGAAACGAATTTCTGCCCGTCAACGCTGCGTGATCAGGAACCATGCCTGAAAACCCGTAAAAGTCGGGGTTTCCGGGGCTTGATGTCACGGGAAGTACACGGGGTGGCGCCCGTGGAGCACGACACGGGGACCGTGTACGGTCCCCATCGCCACCCAAGCCGATCGCTCCCGAGCGGTCCTTTTGGGTGTCGATTGAGTAACAGACCTTGATGTGAGGCAAAATCTCCGCCTCGGGTCGGGCACAAGTCCGGCCTCTCACGCGTTACGAGCGCTGAGACACCGCAGACACCCAGAGGGGGAGAGCGACATGGCAACGGATTACGACACCCCACGCAAGACCGACGACGACGTCGATCAGGACAGCCTGGAGGAACTCAAGGCTCGCCGGAGCGACAAGACCGCCTCCGCCGTCGACGTAGACGAGTTCGACGCGGCCGAAGGACTGGAGCTGCCCGGCGCGGACCTGTCCAACGAGGAGCTCGCCGTCAGGGTCCTGCCCAAGCAGGCCGACGAGTTCACCTGCATGAGCTGCTTCCTCGTGCACCACAGGAGCCAGCTCGCGCGCGAGAAGAACGGCCAGCCGATCTGCCGCGACTGCGACTAGGTCGCGCCGACCGTGGCAGGCGACACACCCTTCCGGAAACGACGCTTGCGGCGCAAGAGGTCGTCGGAGACGCATCAGGGCGGCACAGGCCCGGCACAGGGCGCGACAGCGCCCGCCGAGCGGTCCGCCCTGCCGCACTCCCCGGACGGGTGGGACGACGGGCGAGGCCGGCCGGCCTCGCTCGAAGCGGCCCCGGCGGTCCCGGCGATCGAAGGAGCCGGCCCGGCCGAAGGGGTCGAACGGATCGGCAGGACGGAGCCCGTGACCGGGGCAGGCCGTCTGAATTCGGTGAAACGGGGTGTGCGCAGGAGCGGGGAGAGCGCCAAGGCGGCGATCGGCCGTATCGCCGACCTGATCATCGAGACCGCTCCCCGCGTCCCCGTGCGCGATCTCGCCACCCTGCGCAGGCAGTTCCCCGGCCTGGGGCCGGAGGAGCTCGCGGACCGGCTCATCGCGGGCGCGAGCAAGGGCACCGCTGCCGTCGGCGCCGGTATCGGCGCGGCGGCCATGATGCCCGTACCGCCCGTCATGCTCGCCGAGCTGACGGCGGAGATCACCGGGGTGGCCGCGATAGAGATGAAGCTCGTCGCCGAGCTGCACGAGGTCTACGGGCTGCGTCCGCCGGGCGGGCTCGTCCAGCGTTCCGGCGCCTACCTCACCTCCTGGACGGAGGAGCGCGGCATCGACGTCAGCCGCCCCACGACGGTGAACGCGGCGCTGGGCGGTCAGATGAAGCGCGAGCTGCGCCAGCAGATCATGAAACGCATGGTGCGCGACCTGCCCAACCTGATGCCCTTCATGATCGGCGCCGCCGTCGGCGCGATGATGAACCGGCGCGACACCAGAAAGCTCGCCGAGCGGGTCAGGAAGGACCTGCGCGAGCGCCAGGTCCCCTGGGACCGGCTGCCGGCACTGCCCCCACTGGAGCAGCCGGAGGACCCGCACGAGGTGATCCGGGGCGAGCTGGAGGGCTGAGGGCCCGCGGGGCCGGCCCTGGCGCGCCGGGAAGGGCGTGCGGCGGCCGCGACCGGGCCCCGGAGGGACCCGGCGGGTTCCGGCCCGGCGGCTACGCCCGTACGGCCGTGAGCGCCGCCACCAGGGCCTGCGGCTCACGGGTGGACAGATAGACGTACGGAGTCGGGTCCTGCGGATCGGTGACCTCGATCCGGACCGCCGTCGGGATGTAGCTGCGCAGCAGCATGAACGCGCGGGTGTCCGCCTTGTACGAGCGCCACGCGCGCGCCTCCTCCCCCTCCAGCACCTCGGCCTCGCCGAGCGCCGTCACCGGGATCCGCGCGTCGCCCGCCACCAGGACGCCCCCCACCACCCGGACCCTGGCCGAGCCGTAGGAGCTGACCGCGACCGCAGCCAGGGCCGTGCCGCCCACCAGACCGGCCAGCAGCGGCACGGTGCCCAGCGGCAGCAGCATCAGGGCGCAGGCGATGCCGACCAGGAAGGCGATGAGCCACCAGGAGCGGGGCGCGGTCAGTCGTTCGTCGAAGGGCGGCGTGGAAGGCTGCATGGGCCCAAGCTTGGCACGGTGCGACCCGCGAGTAGCCGCGCGGGTAAGGTCAGCGCCTGTGAGTGGAACATCTGAGGCCCTGAAGCCCCCGGCCGACGCGGTGAAACCGGTCCGGCACCCCGAAGCCCCGGCCCCGGGCGAACTCCTCGGCGCGCACTACGAACACTGTTTCGGTTGTGGGGAGGGGCAGCCGCACGGGCTGCACCTCCAGACCCGGGCCGGTGACGGCGTCCGCGTCACCGCCGAGTTCACCGTGCAGGCCGCCCACCAGGGCGCCCCGGGCCTGGCGCACGGCGGCATCCTGGCCACCGCGCTGGACGAGACGCTCGGCTCGCTGAACTGGCTGCTCAGGGTGATCGCCGTGACCGGACGGCTGGAGACCGACTTCGTGAGCCCGGTCCCGGTGGACACCGTGCTGCACCTCGACGCCGAGGTCGTCGCGGTGCACGGCCGGAAGATCTACTCGCGGGCGACCGGCCGGATCGGCGGCCCGGACGGGCCCGTGGCGGTCCGGGCCGAGGCCCTCTTCATCGAGGTCAAGGTCGACCACTTCATCGAGAACGGCCGCCCGGCGGAGATCCGGGCCGCGATGGCCGACCCCGACCAGGTCAAGCGCGCCCGTGCGTTCGAGGTGAACCCCTGATGCGCCGCCCCGTGGACGTACTGATCCGCCGGATCGACCCGGAGGTGCCGATTCCGGCCTACGGGCATCCGGGCGACGCCGGGGTCGATCTGGTGACCACCGAGGCCGTCGAACTCGCTCCCGGCGAGCGGGCGGTGCTGCCCACCGGCGTGGCGATCGCGCTGCCCGACGGGTACGCCGCGTTCGTGCACCCGCGCTCCGGCCTCGCGGCCCGCTGCGGAGTCGCCCTGGTGAATGCCCCGGGGACGGTTGATGCCGGGTACCGTGGAGAGATCAGGGTGATCGTCATCAATCTCGACCCGCGCGAGCCCGTGCGGTTCGACCGGTTCGACCGGATTGCCCAACTGGTTGTCCAGCAGGTCGAGAAGGTGCGCTTCCACGAGGTGACGGAGCTTCCCGGCTCGGCTCGCGGCGCCGGAGGCTTCGGATCGACCGGAGGACATGCTTCCGGTGATGTCGATGGTGTCGGGGACGGGATCACCCAGGGCGGGAACAGCTACGCTTCGGTCGTACCCGACCGGGAAGGACAGTGACGTGTTCGGACGTCGCAAGAAGAGTGGTTCCGCCGAGGACGTGGCGGACGAAGCGCGCGGGGCCGAGCAGGTCGTCGACGAGCTCGATGAAGCGGACGGGGCCGACAGCGGCCCGCGGCGGGTGAATCTCCCGCCGGCACCGCGGCCGGACGGGCCGTGGGACATCTCCGAGGTCTCCCAGCCCGGCGAGGGCCGGGTCGACCTGGGCGGCGTCTTCGTGCCCGGCGTCGAGGGCATGGAGCTGCGCGTCGAGGTGGCCGGTGACGCGATCGTCGCCGCGACCGTGGTGCTGCGCGACAGCGCCATTCAGCTGCAGGCCTTCGCCGCCCCCAAGAAGGAGGGCATCTGGGGCGAGGTCCGTGAGGAGATCGCCACCGGCATCACCCAGCAGGGCGGGATCATCGACGAGGTCGAGGGTCCGCTGGGCTGGGAGCTGCGTGCCCAGGTGCCCGTGCAGCTCCCGGACGGCACGAACGGCGTGCAGCTGGTGCGGTTCGTCGGCGTCGACGGACCCCGTTGGTTCCTGCGCGGAGTGATCTCCGGCCAGGGCGCCGTCCAGCCGGAGGCCGCCGGGCTGCTGGAGACGATCTTCCGGGACACCGTGGTCGTCCGTGGCGAGGGCCCGATGGCGCCGCGCGACCCGATCGTCCTCAAGCTGCCCAACGACGCCCAGATGGTGCCCGAGGGCGTCCAGCAGGAGGACCAGGAGAACTCCAGGTTCTCCGGTGACATGGGCCGGCTCCAGCGCGGCCCCGAGATCACCGAGGTGCGCTGAGCAGGGCCGGGCAACCGCCCGGCACGGCTTCGGCCGGTGGGCCGCATCCCCTTCCGAGGGGGTGCGGCCCACCGGCCGTTTCGCGTCCGGGAGCGGGGTCCGGCGGCGCGCGGGAGGCGCGCGTATGGGGCGCGTATCGGCCACGTATGCGCGCCGTCAAAGGCCCGCCGTTCCCCGTAAGGAAGCCATCAACGCAGGCCAGGACGGCTGTGGCGGGAGGTTTGCTCAAGAGGTCCGAGAAATCCGTACCTCATCTAGGAGCACACGATGGCCGATGTGGCCTTCGTCGTCACCACGATCGCGGTGTTCGCGCTGGTGGCTCTGGTCGCCAAGGGGGTGGCCAGGCTGTGACCGTCGAAAACGTCGTCGGCCTCGTCGTGGCCGTCGCCCTGCTGGGCTACCTCGTCCTCGCCCTTCTGTACCCGGAGAGGTTCTGAGCACGATATGAGCCCCGTCCTCGCCGGTGTGCTCCAGGTCCTCGCGCTCGTCGTGGCGCTGGGACTGGCGTACCGCCCGCTCGGCGACCACATGGCCCGCGTCTACTCCTCGGAGAAGCACCTCCGCGTCGAGAAGTGGATCTACCGGGTCGTCGGCGTCGATCCGAACACCCGGATGCGCTGGCCCGCGTATCTGCGGGGTGTGCTCGCCTTCTCCGTGGTGAGCGTCCTCTTCCTGTACCTGCTCCAGCGGCTCCAGGGCAGTCTGCCCGGCTCGCTCGGCTTCGTCTCGATCGACCCGGACCAGGCGTTCAACACGGCGGCGTCGTTCGTCGCGAACACCAACTGGCAGTCGTACTACGGCGAACAGGCCATGGGCCACGTCGTGCAGACCGGTGGCCTGGCCGTGCAGAACTTCGTCTCGGCCGCCGTCGGCATAGCCGTCGCGGTGGCCCTGGTACGGGGCTTCGCCGGATCCCGCACCGGTGAACTCGGCAACTTCTGGGCCGACCTGGTGCGCGGCACCGTGCGGATCCTGCTGCCGATCGCCGTGGTCGGCGCCCTGGTGCTCGTCGCCTGCGGCGTGATCCAGAACTTCTCCGGCATCCACGAGGTCGGTCAGTTCACCGGCGGTCCGCAGCAGTGGAACGGCGGCGCGGTGGCCTCCCAGGAGGTCATCAAGGAACTGGGCACGAACGGCGGCGGCTACTTCAACGCCAACTCGTCCCACCCGTTCGAGAACCCCAACGGCCTGTCCAACCTCTTCGAGATCTTCCTGATCCTGGTCATCCCCTTCGCGCTGACCCGCACTTTCGGCCGGATGGTCGGCTCGCTCAAGCAGGGCTACGCGATCCTCGGCACCATGGCCACCATCTGGCTGGGCTTCACCGCCCTGATGATGTGGACCGAATACGCCCACCACGGCCCCGCGTTCGACATCGCGGGCGGGGCGATGGAGGGCAAGGAGACCCGGTTCGGAATCGCCGGCTCGTCCATCTTCGCCGTGGCCACCACGCTCACCTCCACCGGCGCGGTGAACTCCTTCCACTCCTCGTACACCGGCCTCGGCGGCGGCATCACCATGCTCGGGATGCAGCTGGGCGAGATCGCGCCCGGCGGGGTCGGCTCCGGCCTCTACGGCATGCTCGTCATGGCGGTCATCGCCGTGTTCATCGCCGGACTGATGGTCGGTCGCACGCCCGAGTACCTCGGCAAGAAGATCGGCACCCGCGAGATCAAGCTCGCCGCCTGCTACATCCTGATCACCCCGGCGCTGGTGCTCTGCTTCACAGCCGCGGCGATGGCGCTGCCCACCCCGCCCCACTCGATGCTGAACTCCGGCGCGCACGGGTTCTCCGAGGTGCTCTACGCCTACACCTCGGGCGCGAACAACAACGGTTCCGCGTTCGCCGGACTGAACGCGGACACGCAGTGGTTCAACACCACGATCGGCCTCGCGATGCTGCTCGGCCGGTTCCTGCCGATGGTGTTCGTCCTCGCGCTGGCCGGCTCGCTCGCCGAGCAGAAGCCGGTACCGGTCACCACGGGAACCCTGGGCACGCACCGGCCGCTGTTCAGCGGTCTGCTGGCCGGCACGATCCTGATCATCACCGGTCTCACCTACTTCCCGGCGCTCGCGCTGGGACCGCTCGCCGAAGGGCTGGCGTCATGACCACTCGTACGGAACAGGAGGACCCGGTGTCCACCGTCACCCCCACCCGGGCACCGCACCGGGACGCGCCCGCGGAGCAGCGGGGCGAAGGACGCGTCGGCGGGGGCCTGTTCGACCCCGCGCAGCTGGTCCGGTCCCTGCCCGACGCCGTGCGCAAGCTCGACCCCCGGGTGATGGCCAAGTCCCCGGTGATGTTCGTGGTGCTGGTCGGTTCGGTGTTCACGACCGTGCTGGCGTGCCTGGAGCCGGGGGAGTGGTTCGGCTGGGCGATCGCGGCCTGGCTGTGGCTGACCACGATCTTCGCCAACCTGGCGGAGGCGGTCGCCGAGGGACGCGGCAAGGCGCAGGCCGACACGCTGCGCAGGGCCAAGACCGACACCGTCGCACGGCGGCTGACCGGCGGGAACGAGGAGCGGGTGCCCGGCACCGAGCTGCGCGTCGGTGACCAGGTGGTCTGCGAGGCCGGTGACATCATCCCCGGCGACGGAGACGTCGTCGAGGGCGTCGCGAGCGTGGACGAGTCCGCGATCACCGGCGAGTCCGCCCCCGTCATCCGGGAGTCCGGCGGCGACCGCAGCGCCGTCACCGGGGGCACGAAGGTGCTCTCCGACCGCATCGTCGTCAAGATCACCACCAAGCCCGGCGAGACCTTCATCGACCGGATGATCGCCCTGGTCGAGGGCGCCGCCCGGCAGAAGACGCCCAACGAGATCGCGCTGAACATCCTTCTCGCGTCCCTCACCGTCGTCTTCCTGCTCGCCGTCGTCACCCTCCAGCCCTTCGCGGTGTACGCCGGGCAGGAACAGTCGATGATCGTGCTGACCGCGCTGCTGGTCTGCCTGATCCCGACCACCATCGGCGCACTGCTCTCCGCCATCGGCATCGCCGGCATGGACCGCCTCGTCCAGCGCAACGTCCTCGCCATGTCGGGGCGTGCCGTCGAGGCCGCCGGGGACGTGTCGACGCTGCTGCTCGACAAGACCGGCACCATCACGCTCGGCAACCGGCAGGCCGCCGAGTTCGTACCCGTCAAGGGCACGACCGCGGCCGAACTGGCCGACGCCGCCCAGCTGTCGTCGCTCGCCGACGAGACGCCGGAGGGGCGCTCGATCGTCGTGCTCGCCAAGGAGAAGTACGGGCTGCGCGAACGCCACCGGGGCGAACTGTCCGGCGCCGAGTGGGTGGCCTTCACCGCCCAGACCCGGATGTCCGGCGTCGACGTGGAGGGACGCCGGGTCCGCAAGGGGGCGACCGGCTCGGTCGTCGCCTGGGTCGGGGAACGCGGCGGCACCGTCACGCGGGAGGCACAGGCGCTCACCGACACGATCTCCGCAGCGGGCGGCACACCGCTGCTGGTGGCCGTGGAGGACGGGCACGGCGCCCGGGTCCTCGGCGTCATCCACCTCAAGGACGTCGTCAAGGAGGGCATGCGGGAACGATTCGCCGAGCTGCGCCGGATGGGCATCAGGACGGTCATGATCACGGGTGACAACCCGCTGACCGCCAAGGCCATCGCCGAGGAGGCCGGTGTCGACGACTTCCTCGCCGAGGCCACGCCCGAGGACAAGATGGCGCTCATCAAGCGCGAACAGGCGGGCGGCAAGCTCGTCGCCATGACCGGCGACGGCACCAACGACGCCCCCGCGCTCGCCCAGGCGGACGTCGGGGTGGCCATGAACACCGGTACCTCGGCCGCCAAGGAGGCCGGGAACATGGTGGACCTGGACTCCAACCCCACCAAACTGATCGAGATCGTCGAGATCGGCAAGCAACTGCTCATCACCCGGGGCGCGCTGACGACCTTCTCCATCGCCAACGACGTCGCGAAGTACTTCGCGATCATCCCCGCGATGTTCGCCGTGGTGTACCCGGGCCTGGACAAGCTCAACATCATGCAGCTGTCCTCGCCCCAGTCCGCGATCCTCTCGGCGGTGATCTTCAACGCGCTGATCATCGTCGCCCTGGTGCCGCTCGCCCTGAAGGGCGTGCGCTACCGGCCCAGCGGCGCCGACTCGATGCTCCGGCGCAACCTGGGGATCTACGGACTCGGCGGCCTGGTCGCCCCGTTCATCGGGATCAAGATCATCGACATGATCATCTCGCTCGTACCCGGGCTGAACTGAACTGAGGAATCGGCTGACCTGCCATGAACAACTCCGTAGCGAACACCGCCCGGTTGCTGTGGGCCGGGCTGCGCGCCCTGCTCGTCCTCACCGTCGTCTGCGGCGTGCTCTACCCGCTCGCCGTGACGGGCGTCGCCCAGGGCGTCTTCCCCGACAGGGCCAACGGCTCCGAGATCACCGCGAACGGCGAGGTCGTCGGCTCCGAACTCATCGGCCAGCGTTACGACCTGCCGCTGAAGAAGGGACAGGAGACCGCGGCCCCCGACCTCAAGTGGTTCCAGCCGCGCCCCTCCAACGGCCTGGGCACCAACAGCGTCAACACCCGGTACGAACTGATCCTCTCCGGCGCGACCAACCGCTCCGGCGACAGCGAGGAACTCGTCGACCAGGTCACCGCCGCCAAGGCCGCCGTCGTCAAGGACAACTCCGTACCCGGCCACCCGGTCAGCCCCGCCGACGTGCCGGCCGACGCCGTCACCTCCTCGGGCTCGGGCCTCGACCCGGACATCTCCCCGCAGTACGCACGGCTCCAGGTGCGCCGGGTGGCAGAGCGCAACCACCTGCCCGTCGAACGGGTGGAGAAGCTCGTCGAGCAGCACACCGACGGCCGGATCCTCGGCTTCGTGGGGGAGCCGAGGGTCAACGTCCTCCGGCTCAACATCGCCCTCGAACAGCTGGTGAACGGGGGCTGAGGACGCGCGAGCAGCGGGGCGCGGGGGGACACCCCCGCGCCCCGCTCGCCCGTTCACCGCCCCGGAGTGCCCAGGGAGCCGGGGTAGAGGTACTTCCGCGGCGGGACGACCGTGCCGTCCACCCAGGCCGCGAAGAAGCCCTTGAGGTCCTTGCCCGAGACCTTCGCGGCCAGCGCCTCGAACTGCCGGAACGAGGCGTTGCCGTGGGCGTGGACACGGGTCCAGGTCCTGAGCGTCCCGAAGAACGCCCTGTCACCCACCGTGCGCCGCAGGGCGTGCAGCATCAGCGAACCCTTGGAGTACAGCGCGGGGTCCAACTCCCTTCCCGGGCCCGGGTCGTAGAGCCGGACGGACCAGAACGACGGGTCGCCGGCGCTCGCCCCGACCTCGGACCGGTAGTAGTCCTCGTCGAGGTCGGCGCCCTTGTGCTCCTCCCACAACTGCCCGGCGTACTGGGCGAAGCACTCCGCGACGCAGCCGTCCCGCCAGTCCTTGAACGAGACGCTGTCGCCGAACCACTGATGGGCGTTCTCGTGGACCACCGAGGCGTCGAAGAGCATGCCGCCGCCGTACGTGGGGCGGGTCTGCGTCTCCAGGGCGAGGGGGGCGTCGGTGGGTTCCTTCGTGGCGCCGACGACGAGGGCGCCCGCCGAGGAGAAGGGGTACGGGCCGAACTTCGTGGCCAGGAAGTCCAGGATGTCCGTCTGTTCGGCCTCCGCCGCCGGGTCGATGACGGCGTCCGGACTGTATGCGGTGATCACCGGTGTCCCGGCGGCCGTCCGTCCGCGGTGGACGGTGAACCTGTCGACGGCGACCGTGCTCAGGTACGTGGCCATCGGCCGGTCCTCGGACCAGCGGAAGGTCCTTCGGCCGTCGCCGGCGGTGACCGGCCCCGGCAGGCCGTTGCCGACGGCCGTCCAGCCCTCGGGCACGGTCGCGGTCAGGGAGAAGGTGGCCTTGTCGGACGGGTGGTCGTTGGCGGGGTACCAGGAGGTCGCCGAGTGCGGTTCGCCGGCGACGTACGCGCCGCCGTTCCGCAGGGTGTGCCAGCCCTCCGGGTCGGGCCTGCCCGCGTACGTCACCCGTACCGCGAACGTCGAGCCCTTCGCGACCGGGCGGGCCGGGGTGACGACCAGTTCATGGGCACCGGACCGGGAGAAGGACTTCGCCGGGGTGCCGTTCACCTCGACCGACGCCACGGTGAACCCCTTGAGGTCCAGGCCGAAGCGGTCCAGGCCGTCCAGGGCGCGGGCGGTGACGGTGGTGACGCCGTCCAGACGGTCCGGGCGCGCCGGGTCGTAGGCGATCCGGACGTCGTAGTGGGACACGTCGTAGCCGGGGTTGCCGTCGTCGGGGAAGTACGGGTCGCCGACGCCCGGCCCGCCGGGGGCGGCCGAGGCGGGGAGTGCGGTCAGTACGACGCCGCTCATGACCGCGGCCACGAGGGCGGCGGCCCGGGGGTGCCGGTTCAGCAGTCTGCGCATGTCTCGTTCCTGGGGGAGAGGGGGAGAGGGGTCAGTTCCGGGGAGTGGTGGCGGCGAGCTTCCACAGCACGCCCACGAGGGCGTCGGTGCTGGTCCTCTCCGTCCCCGGATCCACGTTGGCGAGGTCGTCGCACGCCTCGTGGATGCAGTCGGAGATCCCGGTGCTGAAGCCGGAGGACGGGATGCCCGCGTTGCCGAACGACTCGTGGTCCGAGCCGCCGACCCCGATCTCGAAGGTGGGGACGCCCCGCGCGGCGAACCATTCCTCGAATGCCTGCCGGGCCTCGGTCTCGCCGTGCTCGTCGTCGTGGACCACGAGCCACTTGTCGGTGTTCCTGCTGCCCGTCTGGTCGAAGTTGAGGTAGACGTCGATCCTGCGGCGCTCGGTGGCGGAGAGCTTCTTCACGTAGTCCGCCGAGCCGATCAGCCCCGGCTCCTCGGCGCCCCACCAGGCGAACCGGAGGTGCCGCCGGGGCCTCAGCCCCGATTCGGCCACCTGGAGGGCGGCGGCCAGGACCGCGGCCGAACCCGAGCCGTTGTCGTTGATCCCCGGGCCCTCCGGGACGCTGTCGAGATGGGCGCCGGTCAGCAGTACGTGCTCCGGGTCCCCGCCCGGCCAGTCGGCGACCAGGTTGTGACCGGGGACGCCGTCGTGGACGAAGGGCACCAGTGCCGTACGGAAACCGGCCCGGTCCAGGGCCCTCTTCACGTACGCCACCGAGGCCGCGTACCCCTTCGTGCCGTGCGCGCGGTTGCCGCCGTTGCGGTCGGCGATGCGCTGGAGGGCGCGGAGGTGGGACATCACCCGCTGCTCCGTGACGGTCGGGGCGGCCGTGACGGTCGGGGCGGCCGGGGCCCGGGTGTCCGCGACGGCGGCGGGGACCGCCGACAGGACCAGAGCCAGTCCGAGGGCTCCGACGGCCGGCCGGGACAGGATTCTTCGTGGCATCACGCAGCCTTTCGGGTACGGGGCGGGCGCCCCGGTGGACCCGGGCAAGGCTGGCCGTCCGGTGTCAGGAAGTTGTCGGGAAGCGGTAGTGCTCCGATGAGGGAGACGTACCGGCTTGCCGGACAAGCGAATTGACGGATCATCAGCAATGGGCCGAGGTCTCGTCGCCGCTCCGTCCGGGTCCCCGCGTCCCGCGCGGTCCCCGCCCGTACCGGCCCGGCGGGCCGGGAAACCGGCGGCGGACCGTGCCGGGTCGCCGCCCCGGCGATTGTCGGTCCCGCATCCATTGCACATACTGGCGGCCGACGGGATCTCGCACGTACGGGGAGAGACATGACCGAGACCAACGGCCGGACGGGTACGGACGGACAGGGCGGCATCGCCGTCGTCGGGGAACCGACCGGCGGGCCCATGGTCCGGGTCGAGGACCTGCACCGCTCGTACGGCTCCGGCGCCGGGGCCGTCCACGCGCTGCGCGGGGTGTCCTTCGAGGTGCCGCGCGGGGAACTCGTCGCGCTCAAGGGACGCTCGGGTTCCGGGAAGACCACCCTGCTCAACCTGCTCGGCGGGCTCGACCGGCCCGACAGCGGCCGGATCACCATCGACGGCACGGACCTCGCCGAGCTCGGCGAGGACGGACTGCTGGAACTGCGCCGGGACCGGATCGGCTTCGTCTTCCAGTCGTTCGGCCTGATCCCGATCCTGACCGCGGCGGAGAACGTCGGCGTGCCCATGCGGCTGCGCAAGGAGGACCCGCGCGAGCGCGAGGAGCGGGTGGCGCTGCTGCTCTCCCTGGTCGGCCTCGCCGACCACGCGGCCCAGCGCCCCGGCGAGCTCTCCGGCGGCCAGCGCCAGCGCGTCGCGATCGCGCGGGCACTCGCCAACCGGCCCGCGCTGCTGATCGCGGACGAGCCGACCGGCCAGCTCGACGCGGAGACCGGACTCGCGGTGATGGAGCTGCTGCGGGCGGTGGTGCGGAGCGAGGGCGTCAGCGCCCTGGTGGCGACCCACGACGCCCAGCTGCTGGGGCTGGCGGACCGGGTGCTGGAGCTGAGCGACGGGCACATCGTCGAGAGCTGAGCGACGGTCCGTCGCCGAGCGCGCCTGACGAGCGAGGACGGCCCGGCGAGCGGGACGGAGAGACGGGGAGCGGGGGCGGGGCGCCTCCGGCGCGGCCCCGCCGCGCCGGGCCGGGGCGTCAGAATCCTGTCAATTCGGTCCCCGGCCCCACCCCCGTGTCCCATTCGCCGGGAATCCTCGGGGTAGCTTCGAAGCGACTGCCCGATCGGACGCAGTCGCTCGCGCAGAAGACAATGGGGCCATGGGACGCGGCAAGCTTCGGATCTACCTGGGTGCGGCACCCGGCGTCGGCAAGACGTACGCGATGCTCTCCGAGGCCCATCGACGGGTGGAACGGGGCACCGACTGCGTCGTCGCCTTCGTGGAGCACCACGACCGGCCGCGCACCGAGGTCATGCTGCACGGCCTGGAGCAGATCCGGCGGCGCGAGATCGAGTACCGCTCCGCCGTCTTCACCGAGATGGACGTCGACGCCGTCCTGGAACGCGCCCCGGCCGTCGCCCTGGTGGACGAACTGGCGCACACCAATGTGCCGGGCTCCCGCAACGCCAAGCGCTGGCAGGACGTCGAGGAGCTCCTCCAGGCCGGCATCGACGTGATCTCCACGGTCAACATCCAGCACCTGGAGTCGCTCGGTGACGTCGTCGAGTCGATAACCGGCGTACGGCAGCGCGAGACCGTTCCCGACGAGGTCGTCCGCAGGGCCGACCAGCTGGAACTCGTCGACATGTCGCCCCAGGCGCTGCGTCGCCGCATGGCCCACGGCAACATCTACAAGCCCGACCGGATCGACGCCTCCCTGTCCAACTACTTCCGCCCCGGCAACCTCACAGCCCTGCGCGAGCTCGCCCTGCTCTGGGTCGCCGACCGGGTCGACGAGTACCTCCAGCAGTACCGCGGCGAGCACAACATCCGCACCACCTGGCAGGCCCGCGAACGCATAGTCGTCGGCCTGACCGGCGGACCCGAGGGCCGCACGCTCATCCGCCGCGCCTCCCGGATGGCGGCCAAGGGCTCGGGCAGCGAGATCCTCGCCGTCTACATCGCCCGCAGCGACGGACTGACCTCGGCCTCGCCCAAGGAGCTCACCGTCCAGCGCACCCTCGTGGAGGACCTCGGCGGCACCTTCCACCACGTCATCGGCGACGACATACCGTCGGCGCTCCTGGAATTCGCACGCGGGGTGAACGCCACGCAGATCGTCCTCGGCTCCAGCCGCCGCAAGGCGTGGCAGTACGTCTTCGGACCGGGCGTGGGCGCCACCGTGGCCCGCGAGTCCGGCCCCGACCTCGACGTCCACATCGTCACCCACGAGGAGGCCGCCAAGGGGCGCGGCCTGCCCATCGCCCGCGGGGCCCGGCTGGGCCGGGCCCGGATCATCTGGGGCTGGCTGGTCGGCGTGGGCGGCCCGGCCCTCCTCACACTGCTCCTGGCCACTTTGGACAGTGGCCCCGGACTCGCCAACGACGTCCTGCTCTTCCTCTTCCTGACCGTGGGCGCCGCGCTGATCGGCGGACTGCTGCCCGCCCTCGCGTCGGCCGCCGTGGGCTCGATGCTGCTGAACTACTGGTTCACCCCGCCCACCCACACCCTGACCGTCCAGGACCCGGAGAACTTCGTCGCCATCGTGATCTTCTTCGCGGTGGCGGTCGCGGTCGCCTCGGTCGTCGACCTGGCGGCGCGCCGCACGCACCAGGCGGCCCGGCTGCGCGCCGAGTCGGAGATCCTCTCCTTCCTGGCCGGCAGCGTGCTGCGCGGCGAGACGACGCTGGACGCCCTGCTGGAACGGGTCCGCGAGACCTTCGGCATGGAGTCCGTGGCCCTGCTGGAGCGCACGAGCGACGTCGATCCCTGGACATGCGCCGGGAGCGTCGGGCCGGGCCCGGTGGCCCGGCCGGAGGACGCCGACGCGGACATGCCCGTCGGCGACCACATGGCGCTCGCGCTCTCCGGGCGGGTGCTGCCCGCCGAGGACCGCAGGGTGCTCGGTGCGTTCGCCGCCCAGGCCGCCGTCGTACTGGACCGGCAGCGGCTGGTCGACGAGGCGGAGGAGGCCCGGCGGCTCGCCGAGGGCAACCGGATCAGGACGGCGCTCCTGGCCGCCGTCAGTCACGACCTGCGCACCCCGCTCGCCGCTATCAAGGCCGCCGTCAGCTCCCTGCGCTCCGACGACGTCGCCTGGTCCGACGAGGACGAGGCCGAGCTGCTGGAGGGCATCGAGAACGGCGCCGACCGCCTCGACCACCTGGTCGGCAACCTCCTGGACATGTCCCGGCTCCAGACCGGCACCGTCACCCCGCTGATCCGCGAGATCGACCTCGACGAGGTGGTCCCGATGGCGCTCGGCGGCGTACCGGAGGACAGCGCCGACCTGGACGTCCCCGAGAGCCTGCCCATGGTCGCGGTCGACCCCGGCCTGCTGGAACGGGCCGTCGCCAACATCGTCGAGAACGCCGTCAAGTACAGCCCGCCCGGACAGCGCGTCACGGTGGCCGCCAGCGCACTCGGCGAACGCGTCGAGCTGCGGGTGGCCGACCGCGGCCCGGGCGTCCCCGACGAGGCCAAGGAGCGCATCTTCGAGGCGTTCCAGCGCTACGGCGACGCCCCGCGCGGCGTCGGCGTCGGACTGGGCCTCGCCGTGGCCCGCGGCTTCGTCGAGTCCATGGGCGGCACCCTGGACGCCGAGGACACCCCCGGCGGCGGCCTCACGATGGTGCTGACCCTGAAGGCGGCGCCCGGACACGTCCCGGTCGGCCCCGGCCTGCCCGCGCGGGCCGTCCCGTGAGCGCACGGCCCGCACCGTGCCGCACACCCCGCGCGGTGCCCGCGCACTCCACCCCATGATTCCCGCGACGAAGTCCCCGGCCCCCACGAGGTCCCGGGAGACCGCCGTACAGCAGAAAGGCAGGGCCCCCATGACCCGGGTGCTTGTGGTCGACGACGAGCCGCAGATCGTACGCGCCCTCGTGATCAACCTGAAGGCGCGCAAGTACGAGGTGGACGCGGCGCCCGACGGCGCGACCGCCCTCCAGCTCGCCGCCACCCGCCACCCCGACGTCGTCGTCCTCGACCTCGGACTGCCCGACATGGACGGCGTCGAGGTGATCAAGGGGCTGCGCGGCTGGACCCGGGTGCCGATCCTGGTGCTCTCCGCCCGCCACACCTCCGACGAGAAGGTCGAGGCCCTGGACGCGGGCGCCGACGACTACGTCACCAAGCCGTTCGGCATGGACGAACTGCTCGCCCGGCTGCGCGCCTCCGTCCGCCGGGCCGAACCCGTCGGTCAGCACGGCTCCGACGACGTGGTGATCGTCGAGACCGAGGGGTTCACCGTCGACCTCGCGGCGAAGAAGGTCCACCGCGACGGACGCGACGTGCGGCTCACCCCCACCGAGTGGCACCTGCTGGAGGTCCTGGTCCGCAACAGCGGCCGGCTGGTCAGCCAGAAGCAGCTGCTCCAGGAGGTCTGGGGGCCCTCGTACGGCACCGAGACCAACTACCTGCGGGTCTACATGGCCCAGCTGAGGCGCAAGCTGGAGGCCGACCCCTCGCACCCCCGGCACTTCGTCACCGAGCCGGGCATGGGCTACCGCTTCGAGCGCGGCTGACCGGGGACGGAGCCGTTCCGTGCCGGTTCGGTGCACCCGGGCTCCTCACCCGGTCGGGTGAGACCCGGGACACCCGCTCGGAGCAGCCCGGACCGGTACCCTTCGGGTATGAGTGCTGTTCCCCGATCCGAGAAGCAGGGCAAGGCGGACAAACCGTCGAGCCGCTTCCGTCGGATGCTCGACCGGTTGTCCAGCTCCCAGGAGGACCTGGAGTCCGAGGAGCTCCAGGAGGACGCGCAGGCCTCGGGCTGCACGCGGATCTCCGAATGCACCGACCGGCAGATCGTGAAGGTGACTGGTACCTTGCGGACCGTCACCCTGCGGCCGCGCGCCGGAGTGCCCGCCCTGGAGGCGGAGCTCTTCGACGGCACCGCACCGCTGGACGTCGTCTGGCTGGGGCGGCGCTCCATCGTGGGCATAGAACCGGGCCGCAGGCTCATCGCCTCGGGCCGGATCGCCATGAGCCACGGGCGCCGGGTGCTGTTCAACCCCAAATACGAACTCCGACCGCTCGGCAAGGAGTAGCCGGTGACGTCTTCCGACAAGCCGTCGTCCGACACGGACCGCACCACCACCCGCCCCGACTCGCAGGACGCCGACACGAAGGCGGTCACGGAGGCCGCCCTCTTCGAGGCGTTCGGCGGTGTCCGGGGCATGGTGGAGACGGTCGTTCCCGGACTGCTGTTCGTCACCGTCTTCACGATCAACAAGGATCTGACCGCCTCGGCCATCGCGGCCCTGGCGGTCTCCCTGGCCCTGGTCGTCGTACGGCTGATCCGCAAGGACACCGTCAAGCACGCCTTCAGCGGCGTCTTCGGCGTGGCCTTCGGCGTGTTCTTCGCGAAGATGACGGGCAACGCCAAGGACTTCTACCTGCCGGGCATGCTCTACACGCTCGGCCTGGCGCTCGCCTACCTGATCACCACCCTCGCCGGGGTGCCGCTGATCGGCCTGATCCTGGGCCCGGTCTTCAAGGAGAACCTCTCCTGGCGGACCAGGAACCCCGGGCGCAAGAAGGCGTACGCCAAGGCCAGCTACGCCTGGGGACTGATCCTGCTCGCCAAGTGCGCGATCCTCTTCCCGCTGTACCTGTGGGCCGACACCACTCAGTTCGGCTGGGTCCTGGTCGCCCTGAAGATCCCGCCGTTCCTCCTCGCGGTCTATCTGACCTGGGTCTTCCTCGCCAAGGCGCCGCCGCCCATCGACGTCTTCGCCGAGATGGAGGCCGAGGAGCGGGCCGAGAAGGAGCGCAAGGCCGAGAGGGAGCGCGAGGCGGCAGCGGCCGCCGCGGCCCGCGAGCAGGAGACCGCCGCGGTGCGCGACGGGGAGTACCGGGAGTACTGAGGTACCGGGACGCCGCGCGTGCCGTACGAATGACGGGAGGGCCCGGACCGTGTCACACGGTCCGGGCCCTCCCGTCATTCATGCGCGGTCAGTCGTCCGAACCCTCGCCCCGGCGCACCGACAGCAGGTCCTCCAGCTGCTCCTCGCGCGCCTGCGCGGCCACGAACAGCAGCTCGTCACCGGCCTCCAGGGTCTCCTCGGTGTTCGGCGTCAGCACGCGCTGCCCGCGGATGATGGTGACCAGCGAGGTGTCCTCGGGCCAGGCCACCTGGCCGACCCGGGTGCCGGCCAGCGCCGACTCCGGCGGCAGCGTCAGCTCGACCAGGTTGGCGTCGCCGTGGCTGAAGCGCAGCAGCCGGACCAGGTCGCCGACGCTCACCGCCTCCTCGACCAGCGCCGACATCAGACGCGGCGTGGAGACCGCCACGTCGACGCCCCATGCCTCGTTGAACAGCCACTCGTTCTTCGGGTTGTTGACCCGGGCGACCACCCTCGGCACGCCGTACTCGGTCTTGGCGAGCAGCGAGACGACCAGGTTCACCTTGTCGTCGCCGGTCGCCGCGATCACGACGTTGCAGCGCTGCAGCGCCGCCTCGTCGAGAGAGGTGATCTCGCAGGCGTCCGCCAGCAGCCACTCGGCCATCGGCACCCGCTCCACCGAGATGGCGGTCGGCGCCTTGTCGACGAGCAGCACCTCGTGCCCGTTCTCCAGCAGCTCGCCCGCGATGGAACGGCCCACCGCGCCGGCCCCGGCAATCGCGACACGCATCAGTGACCGCCCTCCTCGGGACCCTCGGCGAAGGCCGCCTCGACCTTCGCGATCTCGTCCGTACGCATCATCACGTGGACCAGGTCGCCCTCCTGCAGAACCGTCTGCGAGGTGGGCAGGATGGCCTCCCCCAGCCGGGTGAGGAACGCGACGCGGACGCCCGTCTCCTCCTGCAGCGTGCTGATCTTGTGGCCGATCCAGGACGGCGTGGTGTGCACCTCGGCGAGCTGCACGCCGCCGCTCGGGTCCCGCCACAGCGGCTCGGCGCCCGACGGCAGCAGCCTGCGCAGCATCTGGTCGGCGGTCCAGCGCACGGTGGCGACCGTGGGGATGCCCAGCCGCTGGTAGACCTCGGCGCGCCGGGGGTCGTAGATCCGCGCCGCGACGTTCTCGATGCCGAACATCTCGCGGGCCACCCGGGCGGCGATGATGTTCGAGTTGTCGCCGCTGCTCACCGCGGCGAACGCACCGGCCTCCTCGATACCCGCCTCGCGGAGGGTGTCCTGGTCGAAGCCGACACCCGTGACGCGGCGTCCGCCGAACCCGGAGCCGAGGCGACGGAAGGCCGTGGGGTCCTGGTCGACGACGGCGACCGTGTGCCCCTGCTGCTCCAGGGTCTGCGCGAGAGCGGCTCCCACTCGCCCGCAGCCCATGATGACGATGTGCACCTTGCGCCTACCTCGCACTCCTGGTCGTCCGGCTGACCTGCGAAAACACCCTGCTCACACTTCTTTCTCAGCTTGCCGGGCAAACAACGGGGCAACGGTCTGTCCCGTTGCCCAGGATGAGCTTATGCGGCCCGGAGTGCGAGGCCTCATCCGAGTGCGCTTTCGCCGCGCGGCGGCCCGGGGCGCGACGAACCCCGGTACCTGACGAACCCCGGTACCTGACGAACCTCCGTGCCCGGCGTGCCTCGGTACCCGACGAACCCCGGTACCCGACGAACCTCCGTGCCCGGCGGACCTCGGTACCCGGCGGACCTCCCGCGCGGGACGAGGTCTTGAGTGCGACGCGCACAAACATCTAACATGTCAGTTCATGGAGACTCTGCGACCCGTACGACGGACCCTGCTGCGGGACACCGCGTACGAGGCGATCCGCGACGCCATCGTCCGCGGCGACATCCCACCCGGCGCCCCCGTCCGCGACGCGGATCTCGCCGAACGCCTCGGCCTCTCCCGGGCCCCGGTCCGCGACGCGCTGTCCCGGCTCTCCGGCGAGGGTCTCGTCGAGTCCAAGCCGCAGAGCTACACCCGGGTGACCCGGCTGGTGCCGCGCGACGTCCGGGACGCGGCCGCGGTCGTACGGGCCATGCAGGAACTGGCCGCCAGGACCGCGGTGCCCCGGCTCACGGACGCGGACGTCACCGCGATGCGCGAGGCCAACGACCGCTTCCGGGACGCGACCGGGCGCGGTGACGTCGCGGAGGCGCTGCGCGCCGACGACCGGCTCCACGACGTCCTGGTCACCGCCTGCGGCAACCGCGCCGTGGCCGCCACCGTCGAGCGGTACACCCCCTTGATCCGGCGCCTGGAGTGGCGGCGGTTCGGCACGGCGAGCGAGGCGCACGGCTCGGCCGAACTGCACGACCGGCTGATCGAGGCGTGCGCGGAACGGGACGCCGAGGCCGCGGCCCGGATCACGGCCGAGATCTGGCGGTCGCTGGAAGAACTCGCCGACGAACCGGCTGAACAGGCCGAACCGACTGGACAGGCCTGACCCGCCGACCCGGCCCGACCGCCCGAACCGTCCGAGTGACCTGCCTGACCTGCCTGATCCGACCAGCCCCCGCGCCCTCGTACCTCCGCACCCCCGTCCCCGTAGCCGGTCCCATCCCCTTCCCCACCCCCGTTCGAAGGAGCCCCCGTGAACGCCGCCTCGCCCGAGCCCACGCCCGCACCCGCGCCCGCCTCCCTCTCCTCGTACGACCGCTACCCCCTGCTCTTCGGCCCCTCGCCGGTGCACCGCCTCGACCGGCTCACCGACCACCTCGGCGGCGCCGCCGTCTGGGCCAAGCGGGAGGACTGCAACTCCGGCATCGCCTACGGCGGCAACAAGACCCGCAAGCTCGAATACCTCGTCGCCGACGCCCTGGCCAAGGGCTGCGACACCCTCGTCTCCATCGGCGGCGTCCAGTCCAACCACACGCGCCAGGTCGCGGCGGTGGCCGCCCGCGCCGGCCTCAAGTGCGTACTGATCCAGGAGAGCTGGGTCGAGTGGCCCGACGCCGTCTACGACAAGGTCGGCAACATCCTCATCAGCCGTCTCGCCGGCGCCGACGTCCGTCTGGTGCGCGCCGGGTTCGGCATCGGCGTCAAGGAGAGCTGGGAGCAGGCGCTGCGCGAGGTCGAGGAGGGCGGCGGCCGGCCGTACGCCATCCCCGCGGGAGCCTCCGACCACCCCCTGGGCGGGCTCGGCTTCGCCAACTGGGCGTACGAGGTCGTCGAGCAGGAGCGCGCGCTCGGCGTGTTCTTCGACACGGTGGTGGTCTGCTCGGTGACCGGCTCCACCCAGGCCGGCATGGTCGCGGGCTTCGCCGCGATCGAGGAGGCGGGCGGCCGTCCGCGGCGTGTCCTGGGCATCGACGCCTCCGCCGAACCCACTCGCACCCGCGAGCAGATCGCCCGGATCGCGGCCGGCACCGCCCGGCTCATCGGGGTGCGCCGGGAGATCACCGTCGACGACGTCGAACTGGACGAGCGCTACCACGCGGGCACGTACGGCATCCCCGACGACACCACCCTCGACGCGATGCGCCTCGCCGCCCGCACCGAGGGCATGGTCACCGACCCCGTGTACGAGGGGAAGTCGATGGCCGGGACCGTCGACCTGGTGGCGCGCGGCGAGATCGCCCGCGACTCCACCGTCCTCTACGCCCACCTCGGCGGTCAGCCCGCGCTCAACGGCTACAGCGCCCTGTTCGCGGACGCCTGAGAACGGGCCCGTCCGGGGCGCATTCCGGGCGCAAGGATTTCGTCAGCGGGGGCTTGCCCCCGGCGCAAGGATTTCGTTAAGGATTTCGCGGCTCTTTCCGCCGAGCGCAGGAGATTGCGAGGCCACGCGCCCGACAGGTCCCGTGAGGCCCATACGGAACGCTTACGATCCTCAGCGTGTCCAAACTGACCGACGTGCCCAAACGGATCCTGATCGGGCGGGCGCTGCGCAGCGACAAGCTGGGAGAAACGCTCCTCCCCAAGCGCATCGCACTCCCCGTCTTCGCATCCGACCCGCTGTCCTCGGTGGCGTACGCGCCCGGAGAAGTCCTCCTGGTGCTCTCCATCGCGGGTGTGTCGGCCTACAGCTTCAGCCCCTGGATCGCGCTCGCCGTCGTGGTGCTGATGTTCACGGTCGTCGCCTCGTACCGGCAGAACGTGCACGCCTACCCGAGCGGTGGTGGCGACTACGAGGTCGCCACCACCAACCTCGGCCCCAAGGCCGGCCTGACCGTGGCCAGCGCACTGCTGGTCGACTACGTGCTGACCGTCGCCGTGTCGATCTCCTCCGGGGTGGAGAACCTCGGGTCGGCGATCCCGTTCGTCGTCGAGCACAAGACGATGTGCGCGATCGCGGCCATCGTGCTGCTGACGCTGATGAACCTGCGCGGCGTCAAGGAGTCCGGCAAGCTCTTCGCCATCCCCACGTACCTCTTCGTGGCCGGCGTCTTCATCATGATCGCCTGGGGCGCGTTCCGGGGCCTGGTCCTCGACGACACCATGCACGCCCCGACCTCGGGCTACGAGATCAAGCCGGAGCACGAGGGGCTGGCCGGCTTCGCGCTGGTCTTCCTGCTGCTGCGGGCCTTCTCCTCCGGCTGTGCCGCCCTCACCGGCGTCGAGGCGATCAGCAACGGCGTGCCCGCCTTCCGCAAGCCGAAGAGCAAGAACGCCGCGACCACCCTCGCGATGATGGGCCTGCTGGCCGTCACCATGTTCTGCGGCATCATCGGCCTGGCCATGGCCACCGACGTGAAGATGGCGGAGAACCCGGCCAAGGACCTGATCGACCACGGCGTCCCGGTCGGCGCGGACTTCGTCCAGGACCCGGTGATCTCGCAGGTGGCGGCCGCCGTCTTCGGCGAGGGCACGTTCCTCTTCGTCGCCCTCGCGGCCGCCACCGCACTCGTCCTCTTCCTGGCCGCCAACACCGCGTACAACGGCTTCCCGCTGCTCGGCTCGATCCTCGCGCAGGACCGCTACCTGCCCCGGCAGCTCCACACCCGCGGCGACCGGCTCGCCTTCTCCAACGGCATCGTGCTGCTGGCCGGCGCGGCGATCCTGCTGACCTGGGTCTACGGGGCGGACTCCACCCGCCTCATCCAGCTCTACATCGTCGGCGTGTTCGTCTCCTTCACCCTCAGCCAGACCGGCATGGTCCGGCACTGGAACCGCCACCTGGCGACGGAGAAGGACCCGGCCAAGCGCCGCCACATGGTGCGCTCCCGTGCGATCAACACCTTCGGGGCGTTCTTCACCGGCCTGGTGCTCGTCGTCGTGCTCGCCACCAAGTTCACCCACGGCGCCTGGGTCGCCCTGCTCGGCATGGTGATCTTCTACGGGACGATGACCGCGATCCGCCGGCACTACGACCGGGTCGCCGAGGAGATCGCCGCCGACGAGACCCCGTCCGACGAGACGATCCGGCCCTCCCGGGTCCACTCGATCGTCCTGGTCTCCAAGCTCCACCGGCCCACGCTGCGCGCCCTCGCCTACGCCAAGCTGATCCGTTCCGACCGGCTGGAGGCGCTCTCCATCAGCGTCGACCCGTCCGAGACCAAGGCGCTCAAGGACGACTGGGAGCGGCGCGGCATCGACATCCCGCTGAAGATCCTCGACTCCCCGTACCGCGAGGTGACCCGCCCGGTCATCGACTACGTGAAGGGCCTGCGCCGGGAGAGCCCGCGCGACGTGGTGAGCGTGTACATCCCGGAGTACGTGGTCGGCCACTGGTACGAGCACCTGCTGCACAACCAGAGCGCCCTGCGCCTCAAGGGGCGGCTGCTGTTCACCCCGGGCGTGATGGTGACCTCCGTGCCGTACCAGCTGGAGTCCTCCGAGGCCGCCAAGAAGCGCGCCAGGAAGCGCGCCGAGTGGAACGCGCCGGGCTCGGTGCGCCGGGGCCCCGTGGAGCGCAGGCCCAGGGAACCCGGCAGCAAGGTCTGACCGCCCCTTTCCGCCTCCACCCGTGTTCCGCGCGTGGTAAACGGCCGGACGACACCGACGTAGAATCGTAGGTTGTTGTCCGGCCGTTCCCCTTCGCCGTCCCGGCCCGCTGTTTCCCCTCCCGTTTCCCCTTGAGCTCTGGAGCCACCCCCTCATGCAGAACGAACCCACGTCGTCGCTGGTCGGGGAGGAGTACGAGGTCGAGGTCGGGCCCGTCGCACACGGCGGGCACTGCATCGCCCGTACCTCCGAGGGCCGGGTCCTGTTCGTACGGCACACGCTCCCCGGCGAGAAGGTCGTCGCCAGGGTCACCGAGGGCGAGAGCGACTCCCGCTTCCTGCGCGCCGACGCGGTCCGGATCATCGAGGCGTCCAAGGACCGGGTCGAGGCGCCCTGCCCGTACGCCGGTCCCGGCAAGTGCGGCGGTTGCGACTGGCAGCACGCCAAGCCGGGCGCCCAGCGCCGCCTCAAGGGCGAGGTCATCGCCGAACAGCTCCAGCGCCTGGCGGGCCTCACCCCCGAGGAGGCGGGCTGGGACGGCACCGTCATGCCGGCCGAGGGCGACAAGCTCCCGGCGGGCGAGGTACCGGCCTGGCGCACCCGCGTCCAGTACGCCGTCGACGAGACCGGCCGGGCCGGCCTGCGCAAGCACCGCTCCCACGACGTGGAGCCCGTCGACCGCTGCCTGATCGCGGCCCCCGGCGTCACGGAGCTCGGCGTCGAGAAGCGGGACTGGCCGGGCATGGCCTCGGTGGAGGCCATCGCCGCCACCGGCTCCCACGACCGCCAGGTCATCCTCACCCCGCGCCCGGGCGCCCGGCTCCCGCTCGTCGAGCTGGACAAGCCGGTCTCCGTGATGCGCGTCGACGAACGCGACGGCGGCGTCCACCGGGTGCACGGCCGCGCCTTCGTCCGCGAACGCGCCGACGACCGCACCTACCGGGTCGGCTCCGGCGGCTTCTGGCAGGTCCACCCGCAGGCCGCCGACACCCTCGTCCGCGCCGTCATGCAGGGCCTGCTGCCCCGCAAGAACGACACCGCCCTCGACCTGTACTGCGGCGTCGGCCTGTTCGCCGGCGCCATCGGCCAGCGCATCGGGGAGAAGGGCGCCGTCCTCGGCATCGAATCCGGCAAGCGCGCCGTCGAGGACGCCCGCCACAACCTGAAGGACCTGGACCGGGTCCGCATCGAGCACGGCAAGGTCGACCAGGTCCTCCCGCGCACGGGCATCACCGAATGCGACCTGATCGTCCTCGACCCGCCCCGCGCGGGCGCCGGCAAGGCAACGGTCAAGCACCTGTCCTCCCTGGGCGCCCGCCGCATCGCCTACGTCGCCTGCGACCCGGCCGCCCTGGCCCGGGACCTGGCGTACTTCCGGGACGGCGGCTACCGGGTACGGACGCTGCGGGCGTTCGACCTGTTCCCGATGACGCACCACGTGGAGTGCGTGGCGATTCTGGAGCCGGTGAAGTAGGGGCTCTGACCTGCGATTTCGTCGGTGGGCATGATGTGCCTCGCGGACGGTGCACCGCCGCTTTTCTGCGCCCCGGCGGAGTCGTTGAGGTCGGCGCACACCCACACCCTCATACGCGGTGTAAGCCTGTGAACAAAGTCAATGCGTTAGCCTGGCCCGGGAGTGGGAAGGCGCGAGGGGCTGCCTGCTCAAGTGCTTGCGCAAGCCGACACTCCGGTTCCGCTCGGCCGACGCCTCTGGAGAAGTGATGACCTCGCCCCCCGTCGTACCGGTGACCCTGGCCGAGATCGCCCGGCTCGCGGGGGTGGGGCGAGCCGCCGTGAGTAACTGGCGCCGTCGGCACGACACTTTTCCGCCGCGGATCGGCGGCGCGGACACGAGCCCGCACTTCTCCCTGACGGACATCGAAAAATGGCTCAGGAACAACGGGAAACTGGGCAAGACCACGAGCCGCGAATGGCTCTGGCCCCGGTTCGAGGCCTTGGGCGACCGTGACGAGACAGGGCTCGCCATCGCCACCGTGGGACGGCTGCTCGCCCGCGGGGAGAGTGACGGCGGCGGGTCAGACGGTGCCGGTGCGGGTCCGGTGCGGGCCGCCGTGGAGCTGGGGCGACGCGAGGATTCGTACGACATCCTCATGTTTCTCCTGCGCCGCTGGCTGGATACCCATGTACGCCAGATCACCACCACCCCCGAGCCGCTGGCCGATCTCATGGCCGATCTGGCCCTGCGGACGCGTGGGCCTTTTGCCGGCGAGCACCCTGGGGATCCCCTCATGGCGCTCGACCCCGCGTGCGGAGCGGGCCATCTGCTGGCCGCCGCCGCGAAGGCCGTCCCCACCACGCTGAATCGCCCTGCCGCGCTGCTCGGTTGTGACCGCGATCCGGTGCTCACAGCTCTGACCGACGTGCGGCTCGCACTGCTGCCGGGCCCCGAGACGCCGGGGCCCGCGCCCGTGATCGCGCCGGGGGACTCCCTCCGCGCGGATCCCCTCATCGGCGCACAGGCGGACATGGTGCTCTGCAACCCGCCGGCCAACGAGCGGGACTGGGGGTACGAGGACCTTGCCGCGGATACCCGGTGGGTGCATGGCACTCCGCCTCGTACCGAGCCCGAACTCGCCTGGGTGCAGCACTGCCTGGCTCGGCTCCGCCCAGGCGGCAGCGCGGTCCTGCTGCTGCCGCCGACCGTGGCCGCGCGCAAGGCCGGACGGAGAATCCGCAGATCGCTGCTGCGCACCGGGGCCCTGCGGGCCGTGGTGGCTCTTCCGCCCGGATCCGCCGCGCCGCACAGTCTGTCTCTGCATCTGTGGGTGCTGCGGCGGCCTGCTCCGGGGGAGAGCCCGCAGGGCCCGGGGGAGTTCTTGTTCGTCGACGCCGCCGCGCGGTTTCCCCGGTCCACCTCTCGGGACGGCGGTCCTGAATGGGGTGAACTCGGAGCCTTCATCCGGTCCGTCGTCGGCACGGCCGGCGGGGGAGCCGTGGCCGGGGCATTGAGCGAACAGGCGGCCGAGGACTCCGGCGCGACCGCCTGGGCTGCGGCCGTCCCTGTCATCGACCTCCTCGACGACGACGTGGACCTCACTCCTGGCCGCCATGTCACGCCGGCTTCGGGGCACGTCGGACCCCGGCTCGCGGACTCCTGGAGCGAGGTCGGCGAGCTGCTCGACGGTCTCCGGACCGAAAGCGCCTGTCTGGCTGCCCTCGAACTCGCCCGCGGTACGGAGGATCAGCCGAGCGCGACCGTCGGCGAACTCGCTCGGGCGGAGGCGCTCACCCTGCGCTCGGGCCGCCTTCCAGCCGAAGCGGCCGTACCGGAGCCCGGGCACGCGCGAGTCCCGCTGCTGACCATCTCCGATCTGCTGCTGGACGAATCCCCCAGTGGGTGGGTGTATCCGGATGACGCCGTCGTGGTGGAACCCGGGGACGTAGTGGTCGTCGGTGTGTCCAGGGAGTTCTCGGCCTGGGTCCACGAAGGCCCACCGATGGCGGTGGGCCCGCAGATCCATGCGCTCCGGGTCGACCCGGATGTACTCGACCCCTGGTTCCTGGCGGGTTCACTCAAGGCGCCGGCCAACGCCCGCCACGCCGGCACCCATGCGTCCAGTTCTTCCCGGATCGATGTGCGCCGGCTCCAGGTGCGCCGGATTGATCTGTCGGAGCAGCGGCGGTACAGCGACGCGTTCCGGCACCTGGCCGCCTTCGAGGGACTGGCCGAACGCTTGCGGATCGTCGCCAAGAGGATGGGACGGGATCTCGGAGACGAACTCGCGGCGGGCCGTCTGGCGTACGGGGAGTAGACCGGGCCCTGGGGGAACGGAGGTCTACCAGGGGGATGCCGGGCCAGGTCGGGCGGTCCGGATCCGGCCCGGCCCAGTGACGTCATTCCCGCTCGGCCGCCGTGCTGGAGTCCGACCCGCCGTCCTGCTCGGCGAGCAGTTCGGAGATGCGGTCCGCCACCTCGCGGCGTTCCGTCTCCAACTGACTGGCGTACGGTTCGGGCAGCGACGCCGCCAGGTAACCGGCCTCGGTGACCACGTCTACGGCCGCTGCGATGTTTCCGTCGGACTCCAGCCGGCACCGGGCGGCGCGCAGACCGAACACCGTCCGGTCGGCCCGCTCATGAGGGCCTTTTCCGGGTACCAGCTCGTCCGCGATGCTCTGGTACCGCTGCGCGGCGGAATCGAACTCTCCCGCGAGCCAGAGCCCCCCGGCGGTCAGTTCCCAGACCTTCCGGACCAGCGGGCGGCGCCCCCACTGCTCGCGAACGCGGGAAGTGAGCCCGGCGAGTTCATCTACCGCGCCCCCGGGACCTCCCTCCGTCAACTCCCGCTCGGCCGCCGTGCAGAGCAGCGCGATCGCGTCCGGGTCCAGCCATCCCGCCTGCTCGTCTTCCACGGCGCTCCGGATCGGCTCCCGCTGGGGTGACTCATCCGGGTCCAGGGCCGTCTCGGGGCACCGGAAGGGGCGTGTGGGGTCGTGCAGGATCTGTGGCAGGGGCTCGGGGTCGCCGGGCCTGGGGGTGAACTCGTCCAGGACATCGAGGATTTCCCTCATGGTCGGGCGCTGTTCCGGCTCTTTGGAGAGCCCCCGGAGTACCAGCTTGTCCAAAGCGTCGGGGATCCCCGCCGCCAGATCGCCCGGGCGCAACGGCATGTTGCGCAGATGCTGGCGCTCCACCGAACCGTCCCGTTCATTGGCTACGAACGGGGGTCTTCCGGTGAGGAGTTCGTAGAAGACACAGCAGAACGAGTAGACGTCCCAAGCCGCGGTGGCCTCTTCGCCCTGGATCTGCTCCGGCGCCTGGTAGCCCCGTGTGCCGAGGGTGGAACCCGGCTGGGTGAGGGTGGACTCGATTCCGAGCTCTTTGCCGATGCCGAAATCGATCAAGAACCCTACGCCCCGCTCGGAGATCATCGCGTTGTCCGGCTTCAGATCCCGGTGGAGCACACGGAGCTCATGGGCGTGGACGAAGGCGGCGGCGATCTGCGCGGCGGCGGAGGTGGCGACCAGAGGTGTGAGCGGTGCGTACTGGTTCAGGAAGGCTCGCAGATTGATCCCCACCACGTAGGACATGACCAGGTAGGGGACACCGTGATGTGTTCCGAAGGCGTACTGCTCGGGGATGTTGGGGTGCCGCAGGCGGGCGAGGAGTTGTGCCTCGCGAGAGAACCTGACGCGCCGAAAGTGAAGTTCGTCCTCCCGGTCCCGGGGGTCGAGCTGAAGGAGATCCTCGGAATCCAGCCGCAGAAACTTCACGGCGACCTGTCGACCGTTCGTCCGGTCGCGGGCCCGCCAGATCTGGGCCATTGCTCCCTTGCCTGCCGGATCGACCAGCTCGTAGCACTCGCCGATCAATTCCCCCGCCCGTACGTCCTCCCAGTCCGCTTCCACTCTCTGCGCCCCTCTGTATGCCCGAATGCCCTGCCTGAAGGCGCAGCGTACCGTGTGCCGGATGTGGTCGATGACATCCAACGACTTAGTTCACAAGCTGTGCCACACTGTTCGAGTGCTTCGGTGGCCGTGTCCCTCGGTGCCACTCCGTCCGTGCCGCCCTGAGCAGGGGGAACCATGGAGAATCCGCCCGGAACCACTGGTGAGAGCTGGCTGGTCAAGGTCAGCACCACCCACGCCCGGACCGACCCCCATGCCTGTCCGTCCCATCTGCGCACCGCGGTCCGGCCCCTGCTCAGCGCGGAGACCCCGGATGCCGCCGGAGCGCCGCTTATACCCCTCATGGGTGAACGGCCCAAACCTCTGGAGGACTTCGGCGCCGGCCCCCTGCTTGCCGCGCTGGACCTATGGGAGCACGAGCACTGGCAACCCGGGCGGGTAGTCGAGGAATTGCGCCAGACATCTGGCGCGTTCCGTGGCCGCAGCGCACCCGCGCACCCCTCCCTCATCGCGTGGACCATCCAAGCGTTCGAACGTTATGTCGCCGCCCGTACGCGGGAGCAACGCGCCGCGCAGGCCGCGGGGTTGCCCCCCACCGTCCCGGTACGGCTGGACTGGACCGCGCGCACCGCGCTCCGGGAACACCCTGACGGCCGGGGCGCCCGGCAGTACGAGCACAAGACCTGGGGCCGCCAGTACGCTTCTGCGGACGGCGCGGTGAGGGATCTGTGGATCCCCTCCTTCGGCCGTGCGAAGCCCGACCGTCCAGCGGCGGAGAAGGCCGCGATCGCCTATGTCGTCGCACAGGGCCTGCCCGCCCGGAGGCGTGCCCGTCAGGCTCGCCCGCCGGAGACCCCCCTGGTGAATCCCACGCCACCGGATCGGGTGCGGGTCTTCGACTTCGGCTGTGCGGACGGCAGTGTCACCCCCCTGCTCGACTGGGGGCCGGACACCGTGCGCGAGCGGTTCGGGCGGGATGCCGCACCTGCCTTCGTCGCCGCCGCCACCGGCACCGGGGTACGCCCAGGCGCCAGTTGTGTCGACTGCAAGGTCATCGGGCACTGTGCCGAGCTGCCGCGCACTCCGCAGCTTTGGGGGCCGTTTCGGGGCGCCGCGCCGTTCCGTGCCAGGCGCCGTTCCATCTCCGCCTGGGACCTGCGACTTCATGGAGACTGTCCCGCCCAGTACCACCTCGTGCGCCGGCTGTATCTCAACGACCTGACCCCCGAGAACCCCGGCGCGCGCCGGGGGCGGGTGGTGGACGCCGTGCTGAACGCGCGGCACGAGCGGCCTCTCCCCGCCGGCTGCCGGGAACTTCCCCAGGCGCATGAGGGCATGCTGCCCCCGGGGCACTCGCTGGAGGAGCCGCTGGCTCTGAGCGCCCTGCGGATGCTGGATGAACACCGGGCGCTCTGCCCGCTGGACGGGCTGGCTCAGGACGAGAAGGTGCTGCCGCAGCACCAGGTCACGGCGTATATCCCCGAGCTGGACGTCGTCGTCCTCGCCGTGCCGGACCTGCTCCACACCCGGAGGGGGCGGTGGATCTGGCGGGAGACCAAGACCGCCGCCGCGCCCCTGTGGGAAGGCCGCCCGCTGCTGCGGGCCTTCCCTCAACTTGCCTTGGCCGTGCTGCTGTTCGACAAGGGGGCCGTGGGCGAAGGGGCGCGCCGCGGCCGTGTCGAGCTGGAGCATCTGAGGGAGGGCGCGGGGGAGAGCCGCCTCGAAGCCATCGATCCCAGCCGCCCTGCGACGGTGGCGGAAGCCCAGGAGGTGATCGCGGATCTCGCCGAGCCTCTGCTCCGGGACACCTCGTACGAGCCTCGCACAGGTCGCCACTGTCACACCTGCCAAGTGCGTACCTGGTGTGCCCCCGGCACCGCGTACGTCTCCGCCTCCCCGCCGGCCTCCGTTCCCGACGCCGCGCCGGGACCGGTCGAGTCGGCGTGAGTGATGACGCCGGGACGATTCCGGACTGGCTGGAGAACCCCGACGTGGTCCTGCTCCGCGACGTCGCCACGGCCGTCGCGCGGCTGGACGAGGTCGGCCGGCTGGACTCCTTCGCCCTTCCGTACCCTCCTGACGCTCAGCGCGCCTTGGACCGGCTGGTCCTTGCCTGTCTGCGCAGCGGGGCGCAGCCGCCGACGGGGGTGCCGGAGATGATCGGCTGGTGCCGGACCCGCCCCTTGCGGAGCTGGCCCCTCGACGCGCTGCCTCTGGATCTCTTCAGGGGGGACAACCGGCTCATCGACCCGCACTCCGGGAGGCCGACACAGCTTTGCGGCGAGCTCGAGGTCAAAGGGTTCGGGAACAGCACCGGCCGCCAGTACGCCCAGCTGGTGATCGGCGAAGCCATGAACGCCTGCCGCGCGGCGAACGTTCCCGAGTCGTACACGGCGTTCCGGCGGCTGCTGGTCACCCGGCCCGTGCTGACCGAGGCGGAGTGGCCCGACGTCAGCACGGACCTCTACCTCGAACCGGTCCAGTTCCTTGTCGACGAGGTCTACGCGCCTGTGCCGGCGTGCCATGGCAGGGACGGCGTCGGCCTCGCCTGCGACCGTTGCCTCACGCTGCTCGTCCCCTTGGTCGACGGCGGCTGGTGGTGCGAACGCGAACACTGCCGGCGCCTCGGCTCTCCTCCCCCCGGCCGGCGACTGCCCGCCGATGAAGTGGGGGGACTGTGGCAGCTCCGGCGCCCGCTCCGGCAGTTCGTCACCGGGCCAGGGCACGCCGAGGTGGATCTGGAGAGGAAGCTGCGCCGTCTCGGCCTCGCCGTCGAGATGTGGCCCGGCTACGACGCGTACGACCTGAGGATCACCTTTCCCGACGGCCACGTCTGGGCGATCGACGTGAAGGACTGGACCCACCCGGGGTTTCTGGGCCGTGCCGCCGGCACCGTGCGGCCCGAGCCGCCGTACGACGAGGCGTGCTGGGCCGTGCCGCAATTCCGGGTCCGCGAGCGCGGCGACTACCTGGAGACCTTCGCCCGGGAGCGCCCCGCGCACGCGGCCGGGCTGTGCCTGCTCACCGACGACCAAGTAGTCGAGGCCGCCCGGAAGCGGCTGCGCGGCGAACGAGGCCCGGACGCGCGCATCGCACCGGAGCCGCACAGGAGGAAGGGGACGGATCGTGCGTGACCGCAGCGGCTGGTACCAGCGGCTGGTCAAGGACCTGAGGCCCTGGCCCACGGAGTACCGCGGCATCAAACCCGCTCTGCTCTGCCAGGTCGAACTGGGCCTGCGGCTGCTGGAGACGCTGGGGCCCGGACGGGCGGCGGACGGAGTCTGGGTCCTCCTCGGCGGCTACCCCTTCGCCTCCGCCGCCGGACTGGTGAGAACCCCCGAAGACCAGCTCGCCCTGACGGCGGCCCGCCACCTCCTGTGGCCCATGAGACGACGGCGCCTGTGGCAACAGAGCCTGGAAAGCTACCAGCAGCTTCCCGAGCAGCTGCGCGGCTACCGGGTTCCGGCCGGTGGCGGACCCGCACGCCGGGTCGCGCACCCGGTGGCCGCTCACCGCTTCGATGTCTACGACAACGCGCTCGGACGGGTCCCGGACTTCGCGACGAATCCGCTTCCGTACGCCGGGGAGGGAGCACATCGTTTCAAGGAGCAGCGCCGTTATTCCTCCGTCACCATCCCTCCGGAGTTCGTGTTCGATCCCCCGCCGGGGCACAACCTCGTCGCTCCCCGCCCCGGCCCCGGCGGCCCCATCGAGGTTTCCCTTGCCGAACTCGAGGACACCGCGAGGTGGATGGAGGCGCGGGAGCTCCAGCTCGGGAGGCAGTCCGGCCAATGGTGTGAGCGGCTGGCCAGTCTCGAACTGGACGTCCGTACGGCGGACGGAACGGACTTCGAGAAGGCAGAGGCGCTCGCCTTGGACGGGCTGACGCACCTGGTGGGCATGGTCGGCGCCGGGAAGTCGACCCTCATGATCCTGCTCGCGGTCTGGGCGCATCAGCGGAATCTGCGCACCACTCTGCTGGTCGGCGATGTCGCCGAGCAGCTCAGCCAGACCCAGCTTCTTCAGGGGCTCGGTCTGCGGGCGGCGCTCGTCCAGGGCGCCACCACCCGGCCCAAGCACACCCAGCGCCTGCACCGGCGGCTCGCCGCACGCGGCAAGCGCTCGCTGCTGGACCACACCGACCCGTCCTTCGCCCACTTGAGCACGGCCTGTCCGCTCGACGCGCTGCGCGCCCTGGAGACCGACGCGCCACTGCGCTTCGCCGACGCGCCCTGCGGCTCCTTGCATCCGGTGGATCGTCGTGCGGACGAACCCGACCAGGAGGAGGGCGCGCGGTCGCACGCCGCCCGTGTCACCCGGGAACTCCGGTACGCCCGGGGCGTGCGCCCGGTCGGCGCCACCGGCGCCGGCGCCGAGCCCGGCGATGCCGAGGAAATGGAGGACCCGGGGAAGTCGCACGCCTGCTCGCTGTGGAGCGTCTGCCCCCGTCATTCCTCCTCGCGCGACCTCGTGGACGCGCTCATCTGGGTCGCCAACCCAGCGAGCTTGGTCCAGACTTCCGTGCCGCGGCAGCTCAACGCCGAACGACTGCGGTATCTGGAACTCGCCTGTCTGCGCAGCGACATCATCGTCGTGGACGAAGCCGACCGCGTTCAGATGCAGCTCGATCAGACGTTCGCTCCCACGGCCACGCTGGTCACCACAGGTCCTGAATCGTGGCTCGACCGGCTCCAGACCCATGAGATCGCCGAACTCTCCCGGCAGGGCCGGCTGCAACTCTCCGATCAGGATGTCGAACGTTGGTCGGCCGCTCTGGATGTCGTCGGCTCCGCCGCCGATCGGCTCTACGCCATGCTCATCGACACCCCGGCCCTGCGGAAGTGGGCCCAGATCGACTACTTCAGCCCATGGACCCTTCAGGAACGCCTGCTCAACGCCTGGTATCCGCCGCCCCAACGGGCCCTCGAGGACGACGACACGGTGGACGAGGCCGCACTCTACGACGACGAGGAGGCCCTGCATCGTCCGTCCGAGGCCACATCCGTTGTGGAGGACACCCCCTGGGCCGCCCGCCGGGACCGGCTCACCAAGGTCTTCGATGTCTTCCGTGATGACCCCCTCGGTGATCGTGGGCCGTACGGCACCTTCGCCGACGACCTGGCGAGGCTGGCCCACGACGTCCTGCACACGCTTCAGGAGAAGCGGACGCGCGGGCGCGTGCGAGCCCTGCTCGACGCCCTTCTCGACGGTGCGCCCAGGCCCTTCGAGCGACCGCCGCTTCCCGGCGAGGTACCACAGGACGAATCCGAGTTCACCGAGGAGTGGCTCGAACTTCAAGCGGAGAGACTGGAGTTCACTCTGGTACTTGCGGCCCTGCACCAGCGGCTCGATCGGGTGACCTTCCTTTGGCCCCAGGTCGAGGCAGCCCTGCGGCTCGACCCCGGAGAACACGAGCTGACCAGGCGCCCGCCCCTGGACTACGCACCCCTGTTGCCCGAGTCCCCCATGGGCAATGTGCTCGGCTTCCAGTTTCTGCTCGACGAGCGCGACAGCCGGGACGGACGGTGCACGGGCACCCTTCGCTTCTTCCGGTGCGCCGGGGTGGGCCGCGAGCTCCTTCTCTCCATGCCCCGGCTGGGCGCGGACGCCGACCGGGGCACGACGGGCCCGAACGTCCTGCTCATGTCCGGGACCAGCTGGGCGGGAACCTCCACCCGGGCCCACGTGGTCGCACCCGTCCAGGCGGTGCTCAAACCGCAGCCGGAGGCACTGCGCTCGATCGGCGAGTCCCTGTTCCGCACCGAGTTCATGTACGACGACGCCGGGCAGCCCATCCGTATCTCCGGGCAGAACCCGGAGACGCGAGAGGCAGTCCTGCGCCTGCTCGTGGAGAAGCTGGCACGCTCCCCTCGGGACCGCACCCGTAGCCCCCTCCAACGCGAACTGGCACAGATTCCCGATCCGCGTCGTCGACGAGCCCTTCTGCTCGTGGGCAGCTATCGGGAGGCCGCGCTGGTGGCCGCGACGCTCTCGGAGATGTCCGCCTGGCGGGAACGCGTCCGGGTGCTCGCCGCGGACGACGCCGCGCTGGAGGCCTCCCTCGCCGCAGAGGCGCGCTCCGCGGGAGCGGCGACGGCGCCCGTCGTGCGCCGGGGTGATCTGGCCGAGTTCGCGGCCGACAAGAGTGCCCAGATCCTGGTCGCGCCCCTGCTCGCGGTCGAACGCGGACACAACATCCTCACCCCTTTCCAGAGCCCCGGCGAGGAGCGGGTGGCCGCGTTCGGCACCGTGTTCTTCCTCGTTCGCCCCCACCCCCGCCCGGACGACCTCTTCCTCTCCGTCTTCGCCGTCAACGACTGGGCGGCGCGGTTCGTCCGCGACCAACCCGGGCTGGCCGAGGGCACCTTCGCCGGACTGGTCGGCGACGGGGCGGATCTGGACGGAGCGGGCAGCGCCTTCCGTACGGCCGCGCGGGGTGTGTGGCGCCGCCTGCTCTCCCGCTCCTACATGTACTCCAGGCTGTCCACCCCGGAGAAGGAGTCGTTCGCCTGGGATCAGCTGGTCACCCTCTGGCAGGTGATCGGCCGCCTGGTCCGCGGCGGGGTTCCCGCCAGAGTCGTCTTCGTCGACGCCGCGTTCGCCCCCCAACTCGCGGCGGCCGGTGGCCGCGCGACCGACCAGCGCCGACCGCGCTGGCAGAACGATCCCGGCCTGCTGGTCCGCCTGCGCGACGTGCTGGCCCCCTACTTCGCCGAAGACCCCGGAGTCTGCGCCGACCCCGCCGATCCATCCCTGGTCAGGCTGCTCTACCGGCCGCTGTACAACGCGCTGTGCGGGATCGACACCTCGCCGCCCAGAGACCGCTGACCCACGACGGACAGACACCGGCCCCCATCACACAGCCCCCGAGGGAGTATCGCCGTGTACCGAGAGATCCGCCGATCCGCCTACCACCTCGCCGACCCTGCCGCACCGTGGACCCAGGACTACCGAGCCCTGCGCTTCCCCGAACACTGGCAGAGCCCACTTCTGGCGCTTTACAACCACGGTCGCCCCGAGGCCGAGTGGCAGCGGACCCTGCCCACCAAGAGCCTGGACACCGCACTGCAGACACTCGCTCCCGAAGTGATCGTGCGGCCGCGGGCCCGCCCTCCCGTCGGTGAGGGACCTCTGCCACCCGAGGACTTCTGGATGTACGTGCCCGCGGACGCGCCCGCCCCTCTCCCCGGCCGGGCGGGCGGTCAGGTATTCAACGCCTGGCTGCGCATGCTGATGCCCCGGCGAACCGAGCCCACCCCGGAGCTGCGTGCCCTCCTCCTGCGATGCGGCGACGAGCTGGCGGGCACCCCGTTGAACTGGGAGAGCGTGCCGGGGGTGGACCTTCTCGGCGCGCACCTCACCGACGGCGGGACGGCCGCACCGGAGCCCCGGCAGTTCCAACTCGCCGCCGACGCGCTCGCCCGCCGCGTCCTGGGTCTCGACCCCTATCCCTTCGACGGGGGCGAACTGCACTTCCAGGCGCTGCCCCGAGGCCCCCGGGACCAAGGCGCGGAGCTCATGTCGCAACCTCTGTGCCGCACCATCAAACGCAAGGAGTGGTGGTTCTCGATCACGCTCAACATCTCGCTGCACACCACCCCCTTCGACCCGCGGCCGCGGCTGCATCTGCACTGGGGGGTACGCCGCTGGGCCACCCACACGAGGTCCGACACCGGGCGGCTGCCGCTGCCGTACGGCCAGTCCACCACGGTGTATCTGCGGCCCAAGATTCCCTGGCTGCCGGGGGTGCCCGCGACCAAACGCGGCGCGCTGGCCCGGCTGCGGCGCGACCGTGCCTCCAACGGATTCACCTGGGTCGAGAACGACCCGGCCGGCATCCTGCACCAGCTCAGCGTCGTCGGACAGTTCCCCGCTCCCGACCACCTGCTCGCAAGCCCGGAAGACTGGATCGGCGACGGCCCCGGTGTCCGGGCCGCCGTCGTCCACAGCAACCACATGGGCGCGCATGAGGTCGGCCCGGGGCTCATGCCCCATCAGAGGTCCCAGCTCACCGCTTGGGCGGAGACGGCGCTGCCGCCGGGCGTGGTCCGGCTGCCCGATCTGGTGCGCGGACGCGGAAAGGGGATCGGAGCCCCGGCCAATCGGCGTGCCAAGCCGTTGGGCGAGCCGGCGAAGAAGGCCGAGGAATCGCGCGCGGCGCTGGCCCGGCGCCGCGCCATCGCGGTGCTCGGGGACCGTGCCGGGCTCACGTCCGATCCGGAAGCCGAGCAGACGTATGTGACGGCCCGGCTGCTCTGGCGGACCGCGGAACTGCGCCGCCACGCGGTCCGGGAGTTCGCCAGGACGCTGGGCCTCGACGGCGACGGCGGAGCGCACGATCTGTCGGAACAGGCCTTCGACGACGCCCGTCCAGGCCGGCCCGTGACGCTCGAATGGCAGAGCCCGGAACTCGTGGTGCGGCTGCGCTGCCTGCCGCTCACCGACGGGCTCGCGGACGGGCTCGTTCTCGACCCGGCCATCGGACGCCGGGGAGAGCGAGCGGCCCGCGCTCTGACCGTTCGCCGCCGGGAGCTGAGCGGCTGGCTGCGCGCGGACGGCGCCGACCCGAGCCGTCCCGGCCTCGCCCTGGTCGAGATCGGCCACCGGACGACCTTCCGCGAGGCGGACACCGACCCCAAGTTCGCCCAGCGCCTCGGGTGCGCCGACGCGGGAGTGTTGACCCAGTTCGTCGTCACGCCCTCCGGAGAACGGCGGATCGCCAACGCGGACACCGTCGAACACCGGGCTCACCAGGCCTGGCTGGACGGCTTCCGCCAGCTCGGCGTACGTGTCCTGCCGGAACACACCCTGGGCGGCGACCTGCCGGACGGTCTTCAGTACGCCGCCCTCTGGATGGTCAAGCGGCGTAAGGACGGACCTACCCGGCTGCCGAGGCATCTGCCGGTCGCCGTGCTCGTCACTCCGCTTGCCGAGGGTGGTGGACTCTGCGTCGTCCGTGGATGGGACGACGACACCCGCACCTGGATTCCCTATCCGCATTTCCTGCTCGGGCTGGTGAAGAAAGCCGAGATCGACCCGTCCGCCCCGGACGAGCCCGGCGCCGATGGCGCGCCGCGTATCACCGTGAAGGCACGGCGGACCAATCTGTCAGAGCAGCGCAAGGACACCGCGCGCTTCCTCCAGCGCATGCTGCACTCGCTCCGCCATCACCCGACCGTTCTCATCACCCATGCGCAGAACAGCAGGTCGCACTGGCCTTGGCTGCAGGACGGGCAGATCGAACCTGACGCGATCAGGGTCGGTCACGCTCCACCGGGAGGCATCGACGACGAACTCCGCCTGGTCCGGGTACGCGGGCGAGCCGGCCATGAGACGGCTCAGTGGTGGGGCCTGGCGGAGCCGGGCAAGGCCCATGGCCAGCCGGCGGGGTTCTGGGCGGTACCTCCAAGGGGCGAGGAATGCGGTGACATCGCTGCGCGGGTGTTCTACAGCAGCACGGAACGTCCCGGAACCTTCGCGGTCTCACCGGCACTCGACAGGCTTGCCGCCCGGGTCAACGCCGCGGGAAAGCTCACCTCCCAGGCGGGCACCGGAGCCTGGAACCCGACGCTGGTCGAGATCGCCGTGCTCGGCTGCCATACGGAGCGGGACGTGGAGCTGCCGTCATCTTCCGCGCCCGACGAACCCGAGGCCATCGCTCTCGCGACGCACCAACTGCGCATGGCTCCCGATTATCCGGTCGCTCTCTCTCTTCCGCTTCCCCTGCACCTCGCCGGACTGGCTCAGGCGTACGTCCTTCCCACCGTCGCGGCGGAAGAACCGGGAGCGGAGGCGACAGACGGGGAGATCGCGCCGGAGCGTTCCGACGAGGGGATCGAGAGCCTTCCCGACGACCGAAAGCCGCCCCCGGATGCTGCTGGCGTGCCGATTCCGGCCCCGCGTCGCGAGGCGCCGGACCGGTCGGCTCACCTCTGATTTGGGGGATTCGGATGGATTCGGGGAAGGGCTCCAGGAGGGCCGCCGCCCGGGTGAGCGGCGGCGTATCCGTTGCATCGGCCGGAGGCGGGCCGGGGCTCTCTCACCAGGGCCCGCCTCCGACGGTGTCGCTCAAGCCTGCCTTCGGCCCGGTTCCGGCGTCACGGCCCCCGGGCCTTGGCAGGCCTGTTCTACTCGAATTCGGAGAACAGCGCTGATTCGCGGGCGAGTTCAGCAGCCGGACGGACGGGCTTCCATACGCGGCCGTGCCACGTGGCGGAGGCCGCACCGGAGGTCAGACGGGCGTCGTGCCGCCGGGTGGAGTTCGTCCCGTTGACGCAGCGCCTCGGGGCGGGCCGGCTGGTACGGCGTTCGATGTGGTTTCGGGGCATGAGCTTCTCCTGGCCTTGAGTTCCTTGTTCGACTACTGGGTCGGATTCGATCGCAATCGAAGATCAATTCGAGTTCATCGAATGAATGATCCAGTGATTCCCGTTCCATCGGACTAGTCGGATCGGGGTGCTCGAAGATTGCCAGGCCGATCCCGTCGCGGCCAAGTGGCAAGCGTTAGGTGAACGTTAAATGCCGCTCGACGAGATGTGCCATGCTTCTCCTCGGGTGCTTGCGGATCCGCCGCGAACGGGAAGAGGGTGAGGCGTCATGGAGCTTCGATTACTGGGTCCGGTGACAGTCCTCAGGGCGGGCCGAGCCGTTGGGGTGAGGTCGCGAAAGGCCTTGGAGCTGCTGGTCGTTCTCCTTGTCTCGCCCGGCCTTCGCGCGTCCCACGACGAGATCATGCATTACCTGTGGCCCCAGGAGCCGTTGAGCCCGAATCGAATTCGGCAGACTTTTCACCAGCTTCGGAAGTCTGTGCCGGAAATTTGCTCCGAGAGCAACGAGAGGGGGTTTTGTGGAGTTCACGTCAAGCCGGAAGAGGTTGATTACCTGCGCTTCCGTGGATTACTGCGGACGGCGGACTCCACACGCGACTCCTCGGTGCGGCTCGATTCACTTCGCGACGCGACAGGGGAGTGGCGCGGGATTCTCTTCGATGGGGTGCAGGGGGTCGCTTTCGATCGGAGACGCCATGAACTGATGGGGGAGCTCCGGGAGGCCACGACCGCCTGCGTCCAGGCGGAACTGGAGTGCGCTCAGCTGCGGGCCGCCCTCGACCGGGTCGACTCTGCCCTGGTGCACTGGCCGACGAGTGAGGCATTGCTTGAACTCAAGGTGCGCGCACTGCGTATGCTCGGCAGAGAGGTCGAGATTCCGCCGCTTTTGGCAGAGTGGGAGCGGGAATGCGGCCGCTCCACCGCGCACCTGCTGCTCGCGGGCGCGACAGGTGAATACGACCAGGGGACTGTCGTCTCCCTCCGCGCCATGACTCCGCCGAGGCCCCGTCAGCTTCCGCTCGGGTCGGTCTCCCTGGTGGGGCGCCGCCGGCAGCGCGATCGGATGACCGAGGTTCTTCTGGGGCGATCCCCGGAGCGGTCCCGGCTGGTCGCCCTGTCGGGACTGCCCGGCGTCGGGAAGTCCGCGCTCGCTGTCGAGGTCGCGGTGGCGCTCGACCAGTACTTCGCCGACGGCATCCTGCACGTTGATCTCGGAGGGGTCGCTCCTGAGGGCCTTCTGAGCCACGAGCACGTCATCGCCCGGCTTTTGAACGATCTCGGCGTGCGCCCGGCCACGCCGACGCCGGACGGCATGCTGTCCGCGTACCGCACCGCGCTCGCGGACCGTTCGGTCCTTTTGATCCTGGACAACGCGTGGGACGAGGCGCACGTCCGCCGACTGCTCCCCCCGGCCGGGGCCAGCGCGACGATCGTCACCGGCCGCCGCCACCTGGACGGGCTGGAGATCCGGGAGCACGCTGAACTCATCGCTCTCGAACCACTGAATCGTGCAGACGCCGCCGCACTCCTTGGCAAGCGGCTCGGAGAGGACCGCATGCGTACAGCCGCTCCCTTCGTGCCCGACATCGTGGAACATTGTTCCGGGCTTCCGCTGGCGCTCGGAATCATGGCCGCGCGCATCAAGCGGCGGCCATGGGCATTGCCGGACATTGTGCGCGAACTGCGAGTGGAAAGCACTCGGCTGCACTCACTCGACCTGGGCTCCGAGGATCTGAGCGTACGTCTGTCGCTCGACGCTTCCCGCCGGCAGCTCTCCGTGCCGGCGGCAAGACTGCTCGAGCGGCTGGCGATTCATCCGGGGCCGACGATCAGCTGGGCGGCACTGCGGGCGATCGAGCCCGAGGACAGTTCTTACGTCAGTAATGCGGTTGACGAGCTTCTGGGGATGAGCCTGGCGCTCGAACCCTCGATCGAGCGGTACGCCTTGCATGATCTGGTCCGGGTCTACGCCGAGGCGCTGACCCGCGAGTGGGCCGAAGCCGAGCGTATTCGCGTAGTGAAGCGAGTGCTGCATTACCTGTTGCACCAGGCGTGGGCCTGCGACCGGCGGCTGGAGCCCGGGCGGCGGTTGCCGATCGGCCAGCCCGGCACACTCGTAGTCATGGACCCGGCCGACACGACGGCGGCGATGAGGTGGTTCGAGGCGGAGTACTCGACGCTGACCGCCGCCGTCGGACTGGCCCAGCGGCACGGACTCGACCGCTACACATGGTTGTTGTCGATGACCCTGGTCACCTTCCAGTGGCGGTCCGATCGTCATCTGGACGCGCTCGCCGGTCTCCATCGCGCTCTTCCTGCGGCGACACGGGAGTCTGCCCCGGCCGACGTGGCCATGGTGCGCCGGATGCTCGCCGGGACCCACCGAGCCCTGGGCAACGTCGAAGCTGCCGTGCGGGAACTGAACGGTGCGGTGCGGATCAGTGACGACGACGGAGACACGCTGGGAGCCGCCCTGGGGCGCCACACCCTCGGGGTTCTGCTCCAGGAGAGTGGTGCCCCCGGGGAGGCACTGGATCACTTCGGTGCGGCCCTGCCTGCCTTCGAAGAACTCCAGGACGTTCTTGGACAGGCGGCTGTACTGAGCGGCATCGGGAGCGCGCGATACGACCTCGGACAGTACGAGGAGGCGGCCGAGTGCTGCTTGCAGGCCCTGTCCCTGCTGACAGACACAGGCGATGTCAACGGGCAGGCGCACGCGCACTTCAGTCTGGGCCGCATCCGGATGGCGCGGGAAGATCCCGAAGCCGCTGTCGTCGAGTTGGTGCGTGCCCGCGTGCTGTACCGGTCGCTGACCTATGGCAGCAGGGAGGCCCGGACGCTGGTGTGGCTCGCGAAGGCGCTCAAGGCTGCGGGAAGGACGGCCGAGTCGGCTGAGGCGATGGGGCAGGCCGCGGCTGTACTGAGAAGGGCGGGGGAGAGGGACCTCGACACGGCCCTCGACCGGCTTGCCCGCCTTCCGTGACAGGTTTGATTGGCATCCGGCATCCGGCATCCGGCATCCGGCGAACGGGCGGAGCCTGAGCCGGGGCAAGAGGGGCCGGCTCGCGCACTCCGGTCACTTGTGCGGTGTGATCGAGCCGCACAATTTCCGCCTTCATCCGCTCGGCCTCACCCCGGCCGACCCACTCTGCGGTACGGCGCCGCGTCACGGGCCGGAACGCGGTATCCCCGGCCCGGACCAGTGCCGGTCCGCCTTCTGGCGTCAGTGCCGTCAGCTCTTCGAACTGGATGTTCGCCCCCATTCGCGGCCGGAGGTCACAGGGCAACCTCTCACGAATCACCCATGTACCCGGTCAACGTTATCGAGGACGACGAGACAGAGTGCAGCCCGAGGTCGGTGAGCGGGAAAGCCGGCTTACGCTTATCGCTTGAGTCATTGCCTTGTGCGGCTTCGCTGTGGTGATGTTGGCCCTCTGGTTCGGGGGCGGTACGGCAGACGCCCGTGACGCTTATTTGACGCTCCAGGCCCGGGACGACACCAGCGCAGTGGGCGGGAACCCGCCTGACCTGCGCTTTCTTTGATGGCTTGTAGTCGCACGTGTTTCCGATGACGCACCATGTGGAGTGCGTGGCGATTCTGGAGCCGGTCAAGTAGGGGCTCCTACCTGCGGTTTTGCGCTGTCGCATCTGCGTCACCGCGTCGGGGAGCTCCAGGGTGTGCCCATGGGGCGGGGTTTCCGGTGATCGGGCAGTGGCGCCAACTCGGCCCCATGGCAAGGGGCATTGAGTGCCCGGATCGCGGAGAAGACTCAGTGCCCTCAGCGCACCGGCTGTTTCGCCGTGCCGGTCTCTTCGCTCCCTTCCCGGTCCGTGTCCGGCGTGGTCGGAGTCGGACCGGGAAGCGCCTGGACGAGGAGTGTGACGACGAGGGGAAACGTCACGATGGCTGCGATGCCGAGGCAGAACGCCCTGGGGTAGTTGTCCGGGGCCGGCGGGTTTCCGAGCGTGCCGAAGAAGACCAGGCCGACGAGTGAGACGCCGAGTGCCGCGCCGCCCTCCATCGCGGTGGACAGTACGCCGGAGGCCGAGGAGGCGTGTTTCGGGTCGACGTCCGCCATGGTTGCGGCGGGCAGTGGTGCGGCGACCAGGCCCATGCCGAAACCGGCCACCAGCAGTCCGGGAGCAACCCAGCCTGCCGTGCCGTTCGTGCCGAGCTGAGGGACGATCACGCCGACCGTCCCGTATCCGGCGGCCACCAGCCCGGCGCCCAGGGCGATGACCTGGTTCCCGATGCGCGCGGCGATCCTTCCCGCGAGGAAGGACGAGCCGAAGAAGCCGGCGCTCATCGTGGTGAAGAGCAGGCCGGACGCCAAGGGGGTCCAGCCGCGGCCCTCCTGCATGTAGATCGCGAACAGCAGGAAGAAGGAACCCATCGACATGAAGTAGACGAAGTACGCGGTGACGCCGATGGTGAATCCCCGTGAACGGAACAGCCCCGGGTCGATCAGGGGTGCCCCGCACCTTGCGGCCAGTCGCCGCTGGTGGGTGATGAACAGGGCGATCAGTGGCACGGCCACGACCAGCGACACCCGTGCCCACAGCGGCCAGCCCTGCTCCCTGCCCTCCAGCAGCGGCAGCACCACCGCGACGAGACCCGCCGTGGCCAAAGCGGCGCCCACCAGGTCGAGTTCGGTGTCGGCCCCGGTGCGGATGTCGGGCACGGACCGCGGCGTCAGGGCCAGGATCACCAGACCGACCGGGATGTTGACCAGGAAGACGCTCCGCCAGCCGAGCCCGGCGACATCGAGAGCGATCAGCACGCCGCCGATGAGTTGCCCGCACAGTCCGGACAGCCCCAGCATCAGTCCGTAGGCGCCGAAGGCACGGCCCCGCGCCTCACCGGTGTAGACGTGGCTCACGACGGCGAGCACCTGCGGGGCCAGCATCGCCGAGGAGAGCCCCTGGACGATGCGGGCGACGATCAGGAACCCGATGTCCGGCGCGAGACCGCACGCCGCCGACGAGGCGGTGAAGAGCGCGAGGCCGGCCAGGAACATCCGGCGGGGGCCGAAGATGTCGCCCATCCGCCCACCGGTGATGAGCCCCACGCACAGGGCCGCGCCGTAACCCACCATGACGAGTTGCGCCCCGGACGCGTCGGCGCCCAGGTCGCTCTGGATCGAGGGGATGGCCACATTGGCGATGAAGAAGTCCAGGAATGCGATGAACCCGCCGATCAGAACGATGGCCAGGGGCGCCCAGGACGGGCGATCGGCTGCGCGTCCGGCGGTCTGCGCACTGGGCATGGTGTGGCCTCTCGTCCTTCGTCGGATGAACGGGGCGAGGCTAGGGCCGGATCACTGACACCTGCTGTCAGTGATCCGGGTATTGTTTTTTTCCGTGCGAGCGAGCCGGTTGGTGAGTGCCCTGTTGCTCCTGCAGACACGCGGCCGGATGACCGCGAGGGAGTTGGCGGACGCCCTGGAGGTGTCGGTACGCACCGTCTACCGGGACATGGAGTCGCTCGGGGCCTCCGGTATCCCGCTGTACGGCGAATCCGGACCGGACGGCGGGTACCGGCTGATGGAGGGGCACCGGACCCGGCTCACCGGGCTCACCACGGACGAGGCCGGTGCCCTTTTCCTGACCGGGCTGCCCGACGCGGCGGCCGATCTCGGCCTCGGTGCCGTGGCGGCGGAGGCACGGCTGAAGCTCTCCGCGGCACTGTCGCCCGAGCTGCGCGAGCGTGCCGAACAGTCCCGGCAACGGATCCACGTCGACATCCCCGGCTGGTACCAGGACTCCGACGAGACCCCTCGGCTGGCCGGGGCGGTGAGCGCGGTGTGGGGCCGGCAGCGCGTGCGGATCCGGTATGAACGCTGGGCCACCCCGCACGAGGTGAGCAGGACCGTCGACCCCTACGGAGTGGTCCTCAAAGCCGGTCGCTGGTACCTGGTGGCCGGTTCCGCGCGCGGTGTGCGGACCTACCGGGTGTCCCGGATCAACGAACTGGAGCCCCTGGCCGAGACGTTCACCCGGCCTGCCGGATTCGACCTGGCGGCCCACTGGCACGAGTACCTGGCTACCTTCGACACGCGCCGTTTCCTGGACGAGGCGGTGCTGCGCCTGTCGGCCGAGGCGTTCGCGGGCATCGGGCAGGCGCTCGAACCGGCGGCGGCGCGGGCCGCCGCGGAGTCGGCGGAACGCGACGCGGACGGTTGGATCCGGGTGGTCGTCCCCATCGAGTCCGTCGAACGGGCGCTTCCCGCACTGCTGTCGTTGGGCGCGGGGGCGGAGGTGGTGGGGCCGCCGCCGCTGCGGGAGAAGATGCGACGCACGCTGGCCGAAATGCTTGCCCGGTACGAGGACGGACTTCCGGCGAAGGAGTGAGGAAATTTTGCCCCACCACCGGCCCCTGCTGCCTGAACGGGCGGGATTTTTTTCGGTGGCCCGTCGTGGAGCGGCATCTTCTTTCCAGTTCCTTCTCCAATGGTGAGCCGGCCGTCGACAGGCCCCCGGAGTTCGGGAACCACCTCTCGCGGGTGCTCGACGCCCGCAGGGCAGTGGACGCCACGAGGGCGCGGAATCCAGAGGATCTGGAGCGTTCACCCGGCCTCGCCCGTCTCTGCGTGTGACTCGGCACGGGAACCTGAGAGCCGAGGCGCGTCCCCGTCCCCGCCCCGGGCACCCCTGCCCTCCGCCGGTTCGCCGGAGGGCGCTCAGGAGTCACGGGGCGGGATGGCGCGGTACGGCCGCTCCAGGCCTTCTGACGGACGGGCGTCCTGCCGCCGAAAATTCGATGCGAAGGTCATTCCTCAGCCCTGGAGAGCTGGTCGCGGGCGCGAGTGAAGGCGTCGAGCAGAACTTTCCTGCTCTCGAACGCCATCTTTGAAATCTCTTTCAGGATTTTATGGTCCTTGAGGTCCTTGAGCAGAGTTTTGTCTTTTTTGATTTCATCCAAGATGTATTTCTTTACGGTGTCTTCGCTGAAATCCTCGCCGAGGATTTTCGGATCGTGCACGCCCGCGTACACGATCTTGCCGATCGAAGCGGCCATGCCCGCCGGAAGACCGTAAGCATCTTCGATACGGTCCTGCCATGTGATCTGATTGGAGTGGCTCTGCGAGAGTTCGGAGAGCTGTTCGAGTACTTCCTTGGTGACGGGTTTCTTGGTGCTGTACAGTCCCGTCCCGACTTTCCTTCCGATTCGCTCCATATCGGTGGTGATCGCGTACCGGGAGTCGAATCCCTCTCTCACCTCCTCGGTTCCGCGATTGGAGATCTCGTTCCGTGCGCTCTTCACCAGGGCCGCCCCTTCCTGGCTGCCCTGTTCGAAGGAGATGCCGTCCTCCAACTCGTCCAGTTCATCGTGAACCTTCACGAAGGTGTTCGGCTCGGGGTAGTAGACGGAGCTCGGTTTCTGTCGGGCCATGGCGTCCCGGATGGCAAGGTCCACCTGGGCGGCGTTCCAGAACATGAGGTCCCGTTCGAATTCCTCCGGCTTCTTGGGTTTCTTGACCTTCTTGACCTTCTTGGCGGACTTGGTGCTCTTTTCCTCTTTCTCTTCGGGGGTTGAATTGGGGTCGAGGCCCGTGTAGCCACCACTGAATATGTCCATCGGGTCGGTGCCGCCCAAAGGTCCGCCCTGGCTGCTGGCGGAGGAGAAGAGCGGCCCGGCCTGGGTCTTGAACGATTGGGTATCGGAATCGCTGGTGTGCACGTAGACGTGTTTTCTGCCGGATTTCCTCAGTCCAATGATCAGCCGCTTCACCGCCTCGTCGCGCATGATCCTTTCTCTGATGCTGCCATAAGGGATTATGTTCTGCTCCTTTTTGTTGCCCTCGTTTGCCACGGGGTTGCTCCAGGAGAACCCGATGACTTCTACCTTGAACGCGTCCTTCTTCCATACTCCTTCGAATTCTTTAATTTTTTCCCTGAGTAATTTTTCTTTCCCGCTTTCTCCTTCCCAGCAGTTCACCCCGATCACCAGGGCGAACCTGCTTTCGATCCCGGTGGCGTCTTCGGGGAATCCTGTTCTGTACCTCTCGGCTATTTTGGCGAGGTTCAGATCGGATCTGAGCAGGGCAGGGGTGAGCGATATTATTCCCGGGACGTCGTCCTCGGCGGCGGGTTCTCCGAATTCGCCGGCCGCGACGCGCCCGTAGACGCTGCTGGTCGACATCTGGTTGTTCTTCGTCCGCTGCACGTTCCTCGGCCCCACCGCCGGGGCGGGGCGCGACGGTCGGCCCTTTCCCGTTGGTCGGGCCGAGGCGGTCGGTGCGGGGGCGGGGCGCATGGCCCTTGTGGCGTTGGCCTCCGCTTCGCGTTCGTACCGGTCGGTGGGGCTGGAGACCCTGAGCCCCGCGCCGTTGTCGGTGCCGGCCACGGGGCCGGTGCGTTGTTGGATGACATGGGTGAGCTCGTGGGCGAGGGTGTGTTCGTCGGCGCCGCCGTCGCCGATGACGACGTGGTGGCCGGAGGTGTAGGCGCGGGCACCGACCTCGGCGGCCGAGGCCCTGGCGGCGGTGTCGTCATGGACGCGGACGTCGGAGAAATCCGCGCCGAGTCTGTCCTCCATGTCGATACGGGTGGCCTCGTCCAAGGGGCGTCCGGGCGAACGCAATACGTCATGGACGGTGGAACGCTGCACCACCTCGGATTGCGCATGCCCGTGGTCGACACCGTGCCCGTGCTGCTCCGCGGACAGCTGCCCGGCCCGCCGCAGCATCTGCACCACGGCGTCGTTCCCGACAGTCGCCTGCAGGTCCATGAGGCTCCCCGGAACCGTCTCCGGTTCGGCGGGCTGCTGGGGCGCTCGTCTCGTATCGGTGCCGGTCGTCCTCGTCCTGTCGCGATCGTGCACGCGTTCCCCAACCCGGTGACGGAATTCGACTTTCCCTGGATACCGGGCGGGCGATGCTCGCACCAGAGACGTCGGGGCAGCTCCGAGGGGCCGAGCGGCTACCTCGGCATGTCCTCTCCGCGCGGGTCGCGACGCCGATGCGGGCCGGGGCGCCGAAGCGCCACGGCCCTCGACGACCGCCACGGCGCTACAGCGCTACGGCGATGCCCCGCACCCGGTACGGAACCGGGCGCGGGGCATCGGCGGTGCGGTGCGGCAGTGTGTCAGTGCTGATCGGCGGCGTACGAAACGAAGGCGGCCCATTGCCGGGGGCCGAAGGCGAGTTGGGGGCCCCGGGTGTGCTTCGAGTCGCGTACGTGGACGGTGCCGGGGGCGGAAGCGACCTCCACGCACGCCGGGCCGTCGTTCGTGCTGTAGCTGCTCTTGAACCAGTTCAGCACGGGACTGTTCCCTGTCGGGGGGTTGGTCATCATGTCTCTCCCAGCGCTTTCTCGATGTAGGCCAGCGACTCACGGGGTGTGAGGGCCTGGGCCCGGATGATGCCGTGGCGGATCTCGTGGATCTGGACTTCCCCGGGGTGGGAGATCAGCCGACTGGTGAGCTGAACCTCGTTGTGTCCCACGGTGTCCCCGCCCTTGAGCCGGAGCAACTGAAATGACCCCGCGAGACCGGCGTGGTCCTCGCGATCCGTGGGCATCACCTGGATCTCCACGTTCCGCCGATGGCCGACCTCCAACAGGTGTTCGAGCTGCTTCCGCATCACCATTCTGCCCCCGATCGGGCGTCGCAACGTCACCTCTTCCTGGATGAAAGCGAAGACGGGGGCGGGCTGCCGGTCGAAGATCCCCTGACGCGCCAGTCGTGCGGCGACGAGCCGTTCCACCTCCTCCTCGGAGAACGCCGGACGTCGCATCTCGTACAGGGCTCTTGCGTAGTCGGGTGTCTGGAGCAGGCCGTGGACGACGGAGTCGTCGTAGGTGCAGACCTCGACCGCTTTCGCCTCCAGCTTCGCCAGATCTCTTACCTTCTTCGGGAACCTGGCCTCCTCCGCCTCCTTCCTCAGCCCGACGATCAACCCACCGGCCTCCAGCACCTCGTCGGCCTTCTCCAGGAACGTCGCGCTCGGTGCGCGCCGTCCCCGTTCCACCGAGGAGACCTGCTCCTCGCTGTAACCGATGGCCGCGCCCAAATCGGCCTGGGTGAGCCCTTTTCGTTCGCGGCACGTCTTCACGACCCGGCCGACCGTCCGCAGTACGGCCGCCGACTCCTCGTCGTCGCCGTCGTACGGCTCCATCCCGTCACCGCCGCCCTGCGTTCCCTGCCCCGTCACACCCACGTTCGCGCACCTCCACGTCCGTTCCGTCCGTGCCCAACTGCTCGTCGGCGCCCCGCGTAACGCCGCACCGCCCGGACAGCACCCGGACAGTGACGTCGCGCACCGACGTCGTCACTGGTCGGCGTAGAGGTGGCCGACCACGCTGAGTGACATGAATCGTGATATCGGCCACTCGGCGGCGCCGCACTCGGCACTTCGTCCGGAGGGCTTCCAACTCCCCGCCCCCACCGGCCACTTCGTCATCCGGCTCTCGGCCACCCCGCGCGGCGCCCGTCTCGCCCGGCGTCTCGCGGCCGAGGAGGTCCACCGCTGGGGCCGGCCGTACGACAGTGACGCCAACCGGACGGTGACGCTGCTCGTGGCCGAACTCGCCACGAACGCGGTGCGGCACGGCCGGGTGCGGGGGCGTGACTTCCGGCTGCGGCTCACCCTCGGCCCCGACGGGACCTCGCTCCGCATCGAGGTGACGGACGCGAGGCCCGAGCGCCGTCCGCCTTCCCCCGGCGCGATTCCGCCGCCGTCCGCCGACCTCGACACCGGCCGGGGACTCCTCCTCGTCGAAGCCCTGTCCACCCGCTGGGGAACCACCGGCGGCGACCCGTGCACCAAGACCGTCTGGTGCGAGGTCGCCCTGTACTGACCGTCACTCGATCGGCACGGCGGAATCACGGTCGGTAGGGTGGGGAGGTCGGGAAGGGCGGAACGATCCGGAACGACTCGGAACGATCCGGGACGACGCGAGTGCGAGGGTGGGGGCGACGAACCGCATGGTCATGCTGGAGGACGGCGACCGGGGGAGCGCGCGGGACCGGCAGCCGGTCCATGAGCGGAACCGGGAGGCGGTCGTCCGGGCGTCTGGTCCGTCCGTCGTCGACTACAGTCCCTTCGCTCATCTCACCGTCCCCAACGCCGCCCTCTACCGACAGGTGATGCGCACCTTCCTCGCCGCCAAGGAACGGTTCGCCGTGCATCTGCGGCCGGAGGACGTGTACGCCGCCCTGGAGGCGGAGAGTCGGCCCGCCGACGTCGAGGCGGTGACGAAGGCGCTGGACAGCCTCGTCGTCTGGGGGAACCTGCGGGCCGATCCGGACCATGCGCGGGTGACGGCGGTCGAGGACTTCTATCGCAGGCGGTTCATCTACCAGCTCACACGGGCCGGTGAGGCGGTCGAGGCGGCGCTGGGGGCGTACGACGAGGTGCTGGGGCGGCGCGGGGAGCTCCAGGCGGTCGCGCTGCACGACATCGTCACACAGCTGCGGGCGCTGCTGGTGATCGCGGCGCAGGACGAGCCCGATCCGGCGAAGGCGTACGTCGCGCTCTCCGTGCTGACCGCGCGTTTCACCGACCTCGCCGACAACGCCCGTGCCTTCATGGGGTCGCTCCAGCGCACCATCGATCTGCACGACATCGAGGTCGAGGCGTTCCTCGCGTACAAGGACCGGCTGATCCAGTACCTGGAGCGGTTCATCCAGGACCTGATCACCCTCGGCGGGCGGATCGCCCTGCTGATCGGGGAACTGGAGGACCAGGGGCGGGTGGGGCCGCTGCTGCGGATCGCCGCCGCCCGGGAGGCCGTCGACGCCTCCCCCGACGACGCCGAGCACGCGGAGGCGGTGGCGTACGAGCGGTGGGCGGACCGGTGGTCCGGGCTCGCGCAGTGGTTCGTCTCGGGGGAGGGGCGGGAGTCGCAGGCCCGGCTGCTGCGGGGGCGCGCGCTCGGTTCGATTCCGCAACTCCTCGCCGTCGTACGGCAGTTGAACGAGCGACGGGCCGGGCGGTCCGACCGTTCGGCCGACTTCCGCACGCTGGCGCGGTGGTTCGCCCAGGCGCCGGACGACGCGGCGCGGCACCGGTTGTGGCGGGTGGCGTTCGGGCTGTACCCGTCCCGGCACCTCACCGTCGACGGCGACACCCTCGCCGAGCGGACGGCCGCACCCGAACCGGCCTCGACGCCGTGGGCCGGGGCGCGACCGCTGCGGATCAGCCCCCAGCTGCGCCGTACCGGCAGCTACGAGCGGCGTGGCAAGCCGCGCCGGGTGGCCGACCGGGGAGCGGCGAAGCGCCGGCTCGCCGAGATCGCCGCCAGGCAGTCCGAGGAGGTCAGGGCGGCCCGGGACCGGCTCGCGACGGGCGGGCCGGTGCGGCTGTCCCGGCTGGGGGAGCTCGATCCGGTCGCCTTCCAGCTGTTCCTGCGGCTGCTCGGCGACGCCCTCGCCACCTGGCGGCCGGAGACGACGACCACCGTGGCCACCAGCGGGGACGGTTCCATGGAGATCCGGCTGACCGCGCTCGACGACGGCTCGACGGCCGAAGTGCGCACGCCCGACGGGGTGTTCAGCGGGCCCGACCACCTGATCGACATCATCGATCTCACGGAGGAGATCCGGTTCGGGCCGCCCGCCGGGCGCACATCCGCGTCCGCCGGAGCCGAACCGGCCGCACCAGTGTCGGCCGCACCCATGCCGGTCGCAACCACGTCCGCCGGAGTCGGGACGGCTGCGGGGCCGGGGCCGGGGGAGGGGCGGTGACCGGGCCGCTCGCCGAGGTCCTCGACGGCCAGCGCCGGGCCGACCTGCAACGCGCCGCACGTGCCCTGCTGAAGGAGCCGCTGCTCACCGCCGACGGGCCGTACGCCGACGAGTTCCGGCTGGTGCGACGGCACCAGGCCGAACTGCGCGGGTGGTTCGAGCGCAACGTCGGCTGGACGCTGCGCACGGACGCCGACGCCGCGCGGCTGCGCAAGACGCCGGGCACCCTCACCGACGTCACGCATCCGGCCCGGGAGGCCACCCGGAACGCGCTGCCCTTCACCAGGCGCCGTTACGTCCTGCTCTGCCTGGCGCTGGCCGCGCTGGAGCGGGGCGAGGCCCAAGTGGCGCTCGGCAGGCTCGCCGAGCAGATCGTGCTGGCCGCCGCCGACCCCGAACTGGTCGCCGCCGGGATCGTGTTCACCCTGGAGCGGCGCGACGAACGACTCGACCTCGCAGCCGTCGTGCGACTGCTGCTGCGGGCCGGGGTGCTGCGAAGGGTGGCGGGCGACGAGGAGGCGTACATCAGCGGATCCGGGGACGTGCTGTACGACGTACGGCGGCGTGTGCTGGCCGGGATTCCGGCGTCCCTGCGCGGCCCCTCCCTCGTCGAGGCCGAGGAGTTCGAGGAACGGCTGGTGGAGATGACGGCGCGGACCGCCCTCGACAGCGACGAGCTGAGGTTCCGCGCGATCCGCTGGAAGCTGACCCGCCTCCTCCTCGACGACCCGGTGCTCTACTACGACGACCTCACCGACGACGAACTGGCCTACCTCACCCGGCAGCGCGGCTTCATCACCGCGCGGATCGGCGAACTGACCGGACTGGTGCCCGAGGTGCGCGCCGAGGGCGTCGCCATGGTGGACCCCCTGGACGACCTCACCGACGTACGCATGCCGGAACAGGGCACGCACGGGCACGTCACCCTGCTGCTCGCCCAGCACCTGGCGGAAGCCGGGCGGCCCGTCGCACCGGCGGAGCTGGCACGACGGGTGCGCGAACTCGCCGCGGAACACGGCGGTTTCTGGGCGAAGTCGGCCAGGGAGCCGGGTGCCGAACCCGTACTGGTGGCACAGGCCCTGGAGAAACTGGTGGCCCTGGGACTCGCCGAGCACACCGAGCGGGGCGTCGTGCCGCGGCCGGCCCTCGCGCGGTACGCGGTCGGCGAGGCCGTCATCAGGGAACCGGGGACACCACCGAACCGTCCGCACCCTCCCACCTCACCGGACACGATCGTGAAGGACGAAAGGTGAACCGCGCCTCGACCGGGCTCCCGGCCCCCGCCCTCCCCCACCCCGCCCCCGGCCGGTGGCGGCCCCTGCGCATCGGGCTCGTCGACCTGTTCCACTACGACGTCGAGGAGTTCTGGTTCCGCGACGGCCGGCTGCTGCTGCGCGGCAACAACGGCACCGGGAAGTCCAAGGTGCTCGCCCTCACCCTGCCGTTCCTGCTGGACGGGGACCTCTCCGCCCGCCGGGTCGAGCCCGACGGCGACCCGGGCAAACGGATGGAGTGGAACCTGCTGCTGGGCGGTGAGCACCCACATCCCGAACGGCTCGGCTACACCTGGATCGAGTTCGGACGGCTCGACGGGACCACCGGCGAACCCCATTTCCGTACCCTGCTCTGCGGGCTGAAGGCCGTCACCGGACGCGGCATCGCCCGCCACTGGTTCGCGGTGACCGACCAGCGGATCGGCGCCGGACTCGACCTGCTCGACGCGACCGGCACGGCCCTGTCCCGGGACCGGCTCGCGGAGGCCGTCGGCAGCCGCGGCATGGTGTACGACACCGCGAAGACGTACCGCCGGGCGGTCGACGAGGCCCTCTTCGGACTGGGGGAGCAGCGCTACGGCGCACTCGTCGACCTCCTCATCCAGCTGCGCCAGCCCCAACTGTCCAAGCGCCCCAACGAGGCGGCCCTGTCCCGGGCGCTGACGGAGGCGCTGCCGCCGATGGACCAGGCGGTCGTCGCCGACGCGGCGGAGGCGTTCCGGTCGCTGGACGAGGAGAAGGAGCAGCTGCGGGCGGCCCGCGAGGCCGAGGAGGCGTCGTCGGGGTTCCTCGACCACTACCGGCGCTACGCCCGCATCGCCTCCCGGCGCCGGGCCCGGCTGCCCCGCACCGAACACGCCCGCTACGAGCACATCCAGCGTGAACTCCTCAAGGCGCAGGACGCCCGTGAACAGGCCGTGGCGGACCGGGCGAAGGCCCAGGAACGGGCCGCGTCGCTCGACGAGCGCGCGGCGCGGCTGGACGCGCAGGACGCCGCCCTGCGGACCGGGCCCGAAATGCGCGACGCCCGCGCGCTCGACCAGGCGGCGGTCGACGCCTCCCGCACGGCTGCGGACCTGACGCGCGCCGAGGAGGACCGGCGGACGGCCGACCAGGCACACACCCGGGCCCTGGGCCGGCTCGGCACCGCGACGAACCGGCTGACCGCCGCGCAGGAGGCGCTGGACGACGTCCTGGGCCGGGTGGCCGGAAGCGCCGCGGCGGCCCGGCTCGACGTCCCGCGGACCGAGGACGCCCCCGTCACGGTGCTGCGCCGCGCGGCGGACGAGGCGACGACGAGCAGGCGGCGTGCCGTCGGTCATGTGGAGGCCCTCGCCGAGCACGCCGAACGGGCCGGGGAGGCGCACAACGCCGCCCGGCTGCGCGCCGACGAGGCCGACGAGGAGGCCGTGCACGCCGGGGAGCTGCTGGCCCGGGCCGAGGAGGGAACCGCGCAGGCCGGGCGCGCGCTCGTCGCGGCCGTCCGGGAGCACCTGTCCGGGTGCGCGGAGTTGCGGCCGGCCGGGCTGCCGGGGGTGCTCGACGCGGTGCAGGAGTGGGCGGGCCACCTGAACGGCCCCCACCCGGCGCTCGTCGCCGCGGCCGGAACCCACCGCGTCCTCGCCTCCGACCTGGCCGACCGGGCCGCCGACCTGACCCACCGCGAGACGGCGACGGCGGAACGGCAGCGGCTGGTGGCACGGGAACTGACCGCGCTCGAAGCGGGCGGACAGCGGGGCCCCTCGGCTCCGTACACCCGCACCCCCGATGTCCGGACCCGGGGCGTCGGGGCCCCGCTGTGGCGGCTGGTCGACTTCCGTCCGCACGTCACCGGGGCCGAACGCGCCGGGCTGGAGGCCGCCCTGGAGGCGTCGGGGCTCCTCGACGCCTGGGTACGGCCGGACGGCTCCGCGGTCGCGGCGAACGGGCACGACGTGTTCCTCGCACCTGTGGACCCGTCCGGAGGGAGCGGCCTCGACGTACTCCTCGCGCCCGTGGACCGGCCCGGTGGGAACGGCCTCGACCGGGTGCTGTGCCCGGCGGTCGACCACGCCGACGCGGGGGCCGCAGCCGTGGGGGAACGAGTGGTCCAGCGCCTGCTGGCCTCGATCGGGCTGGTCGGCGGCGAGGATGGTGCGGGCCCGGCGGAGGGCGCCCGGTGGGCCGGGGCCCACGGCACCTGGGTCGCCACGGACGGGAGCTTCCGCGTCGGCGCGCTGACCGGGAGCTGGGCCAAGGACAGCGCCCAGTACGTGGGGGAGGGCGCGCGGGAACAGGCACGCCGCGCCCGGATCGCCGAACTGCACCTCGAACGGGACGAGTTGGAGGCGGAGCGGGAACGGCTGTCCGGGGAGCTGCACGCGGTGGCGGGGCGCCGCGAGGTGCTCGACGCCGAACTCGCGGCCGTACCCGGCGACGACGAGCTGCGCCACGCGCACGCGCGGGTCACCGCCGCGACCGACGCGGTCCGGCGGGCCCGTGCCCGGCAGCGGGAGCGGGCCGCCGAACTCGACCGGGCGGCCGGGGAGGCGGAGCGCAGAGCGGCCGAACTCGGCGGGACGGCCACCGACCTGCACCTCCCCACCGACCGGGAGGCACTGGCCCTCGTGCGCCAGGCACTCGCCGATCACACCGCCCACCTCGCGGAGCTGTGGCCGGCCCTGCGCGAGCGCACGGACGCCGAGCACGCGGTCACCGGCGACCGGGCCGAGACCGACCGGGCCGAACACCGCGCCCTCGAACTCGCGGAACGCACCGCGGAGGCGGCCCGCCTGGCCGCCTCGGCGGACGAACACCTGCGCACGCTCCGTTCCACCGTCGGCGCGGCCGTCGCCGAACTCCAGCGGCGGCTGGAGGAGACCGCGACCGCCGCCCGCGCCTGCGCGGACGAACAGCAGCGGGCACAGGCGGACATCCGCGACGCGGACCGGCGGGCCGGGCACGCCGAGGGGCGCATCGAGCGGCTGGAGGAGGACGTCACGGACGCCACCGCCGCGCGCGGGCGCGCCGTCGCGGCGCTCCAGCGGTTCGTCTCGACCGGGCTGCTCGCCGTCGCCCTCCCCGACGTCGCCGTACCGGACGACGACGGCGGTACGTGGGCGGCGACCCCCGCCGTGAACCTCGCCCGTGCCATCGAGTCCCGGCTCTCCTCCACCGACGACTCGGACGCGGCCTGGGAACGCGTCCAGAAGCGGCTGAGCGAGGAGTTCGGGCGGCTCCAGGACGCGCTCTCCCGGCACGGGCACACCGCTACGGCCCGTCCGGGCGAGGACGGCATGCGGGTCGACATCGTCTATCAGGGCCGGCGGCGCGCCGTGCCCGAACTCGCCGAGGCGCTGGCCGCCGAGGTCACCGAACTGACCCGCCTCCTGTCGGCGCACGAACGCGAGATCCTGGAGACCCATCTGATCACCGAGGTCGCCGGGACGCTCCAGGAACTGATCGGGGCCGCCGAACGCCGGGTGCGCGCCATGAACCGGGAGCTGGAGGAACGCCCGACCTCGACCGGCATGAAGCTGCGCCTGGTGTGGCGGGCCTCCCGCCGGGCCCCGCAGGGCCTGGCCCAGGCCCGGGAACGGCTGCGCCAGTCGGCCGACGCCTGGTCGCCGCAGGACCGGGCGGCGGTCGGGGTGTTCCTCCAGGAGCAGATCGCCCGCCGCCAGGCCGACGACAGCGCGGGCAGTTGGCAGGAGGACCTCACCGCCGCCCTCGACTACCGGGCGTGGCACGAGTTCGGCGTCGAACGGCACCAGCACGGCAAGTGGGTGCCCGCCACCGGGCCCGCCTCCGGCGGCGAACGCGTCCTGGCGGCGTCCGTACCGCTCTTCGCCGCCGCGTCCTCCCACTACGCGAGCGCGGGCGGCGCGCACGCCCCACGACTGGTCACCCTGGACGAGGCGTTCGCGGGAGTGGACGACGACTCCCGCGCTAAGTGCCTCGGCCTGCTGCGCGCCTTCGACCTCGACGTCGTCATGACCAGCGAACGGGAATGGGCCTGCTACCCGCAGGTGCCCGGCATCGCCATCGCGCAGCTCTCCCGCGTCGACGACATCGACGCCGTCCTGGTGACCCGTTGGGAATGGGACGGCTTCGACCGGCGGCGCGGCACCGAGCCGGGAACCGCACCGCGTACGACGACGGTGCCCCTCCAGCCCGACGGCCGCGAACGGAGCGACCGGGGCGCCGGGGGAACGGCCACCGGGACGGCGTGGACCGGTGACACGCAGGAACCGGGAGGAACCGGCGCCGCGCCGGGCACGGGGGACGCTGCTGTGCAGGAGCCGGGAGGAACCGGCGTGCCGGGCACGGGGAACACCGCCGCGCAGGACCGGGGAGAACAGGAGTCCCTGTGGGGGTGAGCCCTTCCGGCCGTCCCGGCACCGGCCGCCCCGACGCAGCCCGCTCCGACACCGGCCGCCCCGGCGCCGACGGCCTCGACGGCCTCGACACCGACCGCCTCGGACGGCTGCTCGGCGACCCCGGCCTCGCCTGGCTCCTGGAACGCGCCCGCCGACGGATGGCCGCCGGTCGGCCCCTCACCGGCACGGTCACCCTGGCCCGCCCCGACGAGCTCCAACGGGAGGCCGCCGAAAGGCTGCTGGGGCGCGCCCCCGGCGCGGGCCGCTCCCTGACGGTACGCCTCGACGCGGTGGACGAGGTGCTGCGCCGGTCCGGGGCCGGTCCCGACGGGCTGGAGGCCGCGGTGGTGGCCCTGACCGGGCCCGTCGCCCTGCACGCGGAGGTGCGGGACCGGGAGGAACGGGCCTGGGAGGACGCGTACGCGCCGTTCGCCGCCCTGGACCCCGGGCTGGCCGACTGGGCGGAACGGGTCCGCGGGGACGGCCTCGTACGGCGGCTCGCACGCACCCCGGAAGCCGCCGGTCCACTGGTGGACGCCGCCGCACGGGCGCTGCGCGCACTGCCCGCGGTTCCTCCGGTGTCACGTGCGACGTTCGCGGCACGCCATCTCTCCGGCGCCCACGCCCTGGACGAGGGAACCCCGCTCGCCGCCCTGGTCCTGTCGGGGCTCCGGGCCCTCACGGGCTTCCCGGACGGCTCCGGCGCCGAGTGGCGGCGGGAGGCATGGGCGTCGGCGGGGCTGCTCAGGGACGACGTGTCGTCGACCGTCCTGACCCTCAACCTGCGGGGGACACCGGCCCTCGACTGGGCGGCCGACGAGGGGGAGCCCGCCGTCCTGACGCTGCGTTCGCTCACCCGGCACCCCCCGAGCGGCGCCCTCCCGGGAACGGGGGCCGTGTACGTGTGCGAGAACCCGGCCGTCCTGTCCGCCGCAGCCGACACCTTCGGCCCGCAGTGCCCGCCCATGGTGTGCCTCCAGGGGCAGCCCTCGGCGGCGGCGCTCGCCCTGCTGCGCGGCCTGTCCGCGCGAGGAGCCGGGTTCCTCCACCACGGCGACTTCGACTGGGGCGGGATGCGCATCGCCGCGGCGCTGGGGCGCGGTGTCGCGTGGCGGCCCTGGCGCTTCGGGGCGGCCGACTACCTGGCCGCTCTGGCCGGGGTGACGGAGCCGCAGCGGCTGACCGGCGCGCCCGCCGAGACCCCGTGGGACCCGGCCCTGGCCGCCGCCCTCGCCGAGCACGGGATCCGGGTCGAGGAGGAGGCGGTGCTCGACGATCTGCTCGCGGACCTGGGGGAGCGGGCCCGGCGCGGCGGATGAGCCCGGGGTTCGTACCACGGCGGCTCAGTGGTCGGCCGTGGCCTCCGGCACCAGTGCGGCCAGTTCCTCCGGGGTGCGCGGACCGGTGGCGCCTTCGGTCAACAGGCCGTGCGTGCGCAGGAGTTCGGACGCCGCTACGCCCCACGGCAGGCGCAGCCCCGCCTGCCGGAGCAGATCGGTGCGGGCGAGGGCGGCGGGCGCCGGGCCGATGTGCGCGCCGGACGGGGTGAGGACCGCGGCGTCGTCGGCCCAGCGCAGGGCGAGGTCGACGTCATGGGTGGCCATGACGACGGTGGTGCCGTTCGCCCGGAGCCGGTCGAGGGTGTCGAGCAGCCGTTCCTGGCCGTCCGGGTCGAGCCCGGCGGTCGGCTCGTCGAGGATCAGCACCCGGGGCCGCATGGCGACGGCGCCGGCGATCGCGGTCCGCTTGCGCTGCCCGTAGGACAGCAGGTGGGTGGGCCGGTCGGCCAGCGCGCCGATGTCCAGGGCGGCGAGCGCCTCGTCGACGCGCGCCCGCACCTCGGCGTCGGACAGGCCAAGGTTGAGCGGGCCGAACGACACGTCCTGGAGGACGGACGCGGCGAAGAGCTGGTCGTCGGGGTCCTGCACCACCAGCTGCACGGTCGTGCGCAGCCGGGTCAGTCCCTTGCGGTCGTACGTGACGGGGTTCCCCTCGACGGTCAGTTGCCCCGTACGGGGCCGCAGCCCGCCGCTGAGCAGCCGCATCAGCGTGGTTTTGCCGCTGCCGTTGCGGCCCAGCAGCGCGAGCGCGCGCCCCTCGCGCACCTCGAAGTCGAGCCCGTCGAGCACGGTCGGCCCGTCCTCGTACGAGAAGGACGCGCCCCGCAGGGCGACCAGGGCGGCGGGCTCGCTCATGACAGCGGCCTTTCCAGTACGAGGGTGAGGACGGTCAGTGCCGCGAGCAGCGCGAGGCTCGCCGCGGTGAAGGGGGCGGAGACCCGGGCCTCGGGCACCAGGACGCGCAGGGTGCCGTCGTAGCCCCGGCCGGCGAGCCCGGCCTGGAGCCGCGCCGCCCGGTCGAAGGCCCGGACGAACGCGGTGGCGCCGAGCCCGCCCAGGGAACGCCAGGCGGCGGCCCGAGTGGTGTGCCCGAGCCGGGCCGCCTGCGCCTGACGGATCAGGCGCACGGAGTCGAGCAGCAGGAAACTCATGCGGTACGTCACCAGGGCGACGTCCACGACCGGCGCGGGCACCCCGGCCCGCACCAGGCGCGGCAGCAGGTCGGACATCGGTGTGGTGAAGGCGAACAGCAGCACCCCGAGGGAGGCGGCCGAGGTGCGCAGCAGGAGTTCCCCCGCCCGGACCGGCCCGCCGTCGGCGAGGGACACGAACCCGCCGGGGCCGCCGATCTGCACCAGCAGGGTGGCCGCCCCGGTCACGCAGAAACCCAACGGCACCCGGTACGCCCGCCACAGCCGCCGGCCCGGCACGCCCGCCGGACCGGCCAGCAGCACGAGCGCCGTCACCAGGACGAGCGCCGCGCCGGGCCAGGGCGGCAGCGAGATCGCGAGCACGGTGAGCCCGAGTCCGAGCACGGCCTTGTCCACGGGATGACGGCGGCGCCAGCGGTTGCTGTGCGCCGCCTCGTCGATCGGCAGCACGCGGGTTCAGGCTCCTTCGGCGGGGGAGTCCCCGGTGCCGACGGACGTGCTTTCGGCGTCCCGTCGCGCCTGCTCCTGCGTCAGGGCGAGTTCCGCGCCCTGGCGGCGGCCCCGGCGCAGCCCGAAGTAGTAGGCGAGGACGCCCGCGCCGAGCGCCGCCTGGAGGGCGAAGAGCGCCGACTCGATCTCGCCGGACGGTGGTTCGTACAGGGGCGAGAACCAGGGTTCGTAGTCCGGTTCGATCTCGGTGATCGCCGTCTCCGCCTCGGCGTCGGCGCCCGTGAACGGCTCCTTCTTGTGGTCGCCGAGGCCGAGTGCCAGCGGCAGGACCGCGAGCGCGGCCACGACGAGCAGCAGCAGGGCGTTGATCTTCGCGTTACGGCTCATCGGGCCACCTCCTCGGGCGTGCCGGTCCGGTCCGCGCGGCGAGTCGGGAACACGCCCAGCCGGGTCAGTTCCCCCTTGCTGGACTGCGCCAGCAGCCGCATCACGACCACCGTCAGCAGACCCTCGCTCACCGCGAGCGGGATCTGGGTGACGGCGAAGATGGAACCGAACTTGCCGAGCGCGCCCAGGAATCCGCTGCTCGGGTCGGGGAAGGCCAGCGCCAGCTGCACACTGGTGACGCAGTAGGTGGAGAGGTCGGCGACGAACGCGGCGAAGAACACCGTCACCATCAGCGGCACGTCGAACCGCCGCAGCAGCCGGTACAGCCCGTATCCGGCCCAGGGGCCGACGATCGCCATCGAGAAGACGTTGGCACCGAGCGTGGTCAGACCGCCGTGGGCCAGCAGCAGCGCCTGGAAGAGCAGGGTGATGGTGCCGAGCACCGCCATGATCGGCGGCCGGAAGAGGATGGCGCCCAGTCCGGTACCCGTGGGGTGTGAGCAACTCCCGGTGACGGAAGGGAGTTTCAGGGCCGACAGGACGAAGGTGAAGGCACCGGAGGCGCCGAGGAGCAGGGTGCTCTCCGGGTGCTCCTTGACCTCACGGGTGAGTGACCGTACTCCGTGTACGACGAACGGCGCGGACGCGACGCCCCAGGCGATCGCGTGCGCCGGAGGCAGAAAGCCCTCGGCTATGTGCATGGCTCAGTAGACCCTCTCCAGCACCTCGTGGATGGTTGACGCGCCTTGGCCGGTCTCCTGGCTGACGGGTACCACCGCCCGTGCTCCGCCTTCCCGGGTCCGAGGACCCAGTGGCTGCCCGCAGGGGGCTGGAGCCGGACTTCCCGATCACAGTGGCGAGGGCCGCACCGGTATCACACCGGATTTCCCGTTCACCAAGGCGTGGTGACAGTAATGCCTGGCCCGGGGTGGTGACAAGCACGCCCGGAGGGGGCGGGGAGCACCGCGCGCACGCCTGCGCGCCCGCGCGTACCGGGTGCGACGCCCGGTGCACCACGCCGCTTTTTCTGCACGCCCGCACGCCCGCGCGCAGGGGCCGGTGCGCGGTGTCGGTCACCTGCGCGAACGGCCCGGTACGGGCGCACGGGGCCGTCCGCCCGTACCGCCCGTGCCGTCACCGCGTACCGCTCCTGCTGCCACTCCGTACCGCCCCTGCTGGCACCGCGGGCCGGGGCCGTGCGCCCTCTGTGCGAGACTCGGTGTCGCACCACGGGCGGGCGGGCCGCCGCCACCGATGAAGGGAACGTCTCCGGATGCGCATCGGGATCGTCGGCACCGACAGCAGCCACGTCGACCAGATCGTCCGCCACCTCAACGTCGACGGGGCGGGCGGCGACGCGCGCGTCGTGGCGCTCAGCGGCGGACACGGCCCGCGCAACGACGCCCTGGCGGCCACCGGCGGGATCACGACCGTCGTCGACGAGCCCACCGAACTGCTCGGACTGGTCGACGCCGTCGTCGTCGCGGACCGGTACGGAACGCGCCACCGCGACCTGGCGGTCCCCTTCCTGGCCGAGGGCCTCGCGGTGTTCGTCGACAAGCCGCTCGCCCGCACCGTCGAGGACGCCCGGGCCATGATCGACACCGCGCTCGCCCACGGCGCGCCGCTCACCTCGTCCTCGGCGCTCCGCTGGATCCCCGACACCGAGGAACTGGCGGCCCGGTCGGCGGCGAACGGCGCGCCGCACCTGGTCGTCGTGTCCGGGCCGGCCGACCCCGACAGCGAGTACGACGGGATCTTCTTCTACGGGATCCACACGGTGGACATCGCCCTCCGGCTCGCGCCCGGAGCGGTCTCCGGCATCCGCACGGACCTCACCGGTACCACCGTCACCGCGTCGTTCACCGCGGGCGGCACCCGGGTCGTCGTGAACCTCGTCCGGCCGGGCGACACGGAGCAGATCCCGTTCCACGCGATGGCCTCCACCCGCGAGGCCATGGTCCAGCGGACGCTCGTCCCCGGCGCGGACTACTGCGTGCCGGGCCTCGAAGCGTTCCTGGAGATGGCCCGTACGGGCAGGCAGCCCATCGGGCACGAGGACCTGTTGCGTCCGGTCGAGGTCCTGGAGGCCGTCGCCGCGGCCATGGGCGAGGCGTCCGCCGGTCCCCGGACGGCGTGAACCGGAGGGTGGCCCGATCCCGTCGCGACCGCGCCGACGGGGGTGCCCCGCGGACCGGACGAGGGTTGCGGCGGAGTGACGGGAGAGGGACCGACAGCTTTCTCCCGGAGGACAGTTGACCTGGTGAGGGCCCTTCGAGGGGTGTCTCCCTGCGTGAAGTCAACACACTTTCAGGCAACATGTCTAGACCAGATGGGGCTACCTTCCGTGCCCGTGCGCTCGCCCCGAGCGATGGTCGTGTGACCTGGGGCACAACGTTCTTGACAGTCGCCGTGCGGGTGTCGAAAGCTCATGCATCATTGGTCTGGACCACGATGGGTGGGCGGGGTTCATGTTCGATTCGCCATGCGCTTCTGGTGCCGAAGTGTCGCTCATTCGAAGTGAACTCGGCTTCAGGAGATGGGAATTGACGTATTGTCAGCTCACTTCCGGGGTGCGCTTCCCGGTGCGTCGGCATGCGGGTCTGGAGGGCTGATGGACCGACAGCAGCCCGACGTACGGCTGGCGCTGTGCGATCTGTGGCAGGCGTTCGGCGCCGTCGCGCTGTTGACCCGGTACGGCCCCGACGTCCCCTGGCCCCATCGGTCCTGGGCCCGCGAGGCGCACGGGGCGCTGACGCCGCGTCTGAGGTCCGTGGTCGCCCTGGCCCGGCGGCGGGGGCGCGTTCCCTCGTTCCTGGGGGCGGGCATCGCCTCGCGACGGGCGGGGATCACCGAGGAGCTGGACGACCTGGCGCGCACCCCGGCCGCCCCGGTCCGCGACGAGATCGTCCGGGAGTACCCGGCGGCGGTCGAGGACCCCGTGATCGCCGCGCTGATCCGTGAGCCGGAGAGTCAACTCCGTTATCTCGCAGCGGATTTCGCGAATTTCTGGCGGGTCGCGGTCGAGCCGCGCGAGGCCGGTCTGGCACGCTGCCTGGAGGAGGAGATCCTCTTCCGCTCGCGCACCCTGGCGATGAGCGGGGGAGCGGCGCTCCTCCACGAACTGGGGCTGCCGCTCGAACGCACCGACGGCACGGGCCGATTGACCGCCGTGCCGATGATGTTCACGGACGGCACCCACTGGTGGTCGGCCGCCGGCGGCCGGACCGCGGTCTCCTTCGCGGCACGGGGAGCGGGAATCCTGCACACCGGCCCGAAGCGGGACGGCGCCGCACAGGACCGGCGCGAGGACCGTCTGGCGATCCTGCTGGGCCGGGGACGCGCCTCGGTCGTACGCGAACTGGCCGAACCGACCACCACCTCCGCGCTCGCCGACCACCTGGGGCTCGCCGCGAGCACGGTCTCCCAGCACCTCTCGGCACTCGTCTCGGCCGGTGTGGTGCAACGCCACCGGGCCGGTACGCGCGTCCTGTACGAGCTGAACCGTTCGGGCATGACGCTGACGCAGTGCCTGATGAGCCAACAGGCGTCACAGGGCTGACCATCGGGCCGACGGCCCGTCACAACCGGCCACCGGGACGGCGGGCCCATCGCAACCGGGCACTTGGCCGACGGCCCACCACAACATGACACCGGGCCGGCGCTTGGCGCCGCGCCCGGTGTTGTGTTTTCCGCGACCCCGTCGGCCCGGCGACGAGCATGGCCGAAACACCGTGCCACCCGATGTCCAGAAGCGTGATCCCGCGTCTCCCACCAGCGATTACGCCGGAAAGCGAGGAGTCGATCCGGCATGCCGCCGGGGCGATTCGGCGTACGCCGAAAGGCTTGCCGGGTCTCCGGGGCTCGACAAGAGTCGAGGCGGGAACTGCTCGACCGGAGGACCGCGAAGACGTGAGCAAGGCACTGGGAAACGTTCATTTCCTGGAATCCGATCCGCCCGCAGGGCCGAGCGCGAACCACGACACCGACGGAGCCGACGGCACCGCCACGACCCACCGGACCGGCAGAGCCGTCGGCCACCGCCCTTGACGCGCGACGCGGCGCCGCCCGCCCCACCGCCTCCCGACCCGTCCGCCGCACCGGACGCACGAGGCCGGTGAGCGGGCCGGCCCGTCGCCCGGACGACTTGGACCACACCCGTCGCACGGCCCGACGCACCGTACCGACGCCGTTCGACGACGACGGCGCCGAGGCCGTCACCGGCGCCCACCGAGGTGGAGCGCCCGGACCCGTACCGCAGGGGGAGCGGTCGGTCCGTTCAGCCACGAAGAACCCGAGCCCTGGAGTGAATGCATGACGACGCCCGACTCCTATCTGCACCGATCCCCTTCGGACCGCCCGTACTTCAGCTCGGACGGCGAGTCCTACCTGGCACGGACACCGCTGAGGGACATCCGGAAGTCGCGGGAACTGCGGGTGCTGTCCGAGGCGGACTTCGAGTTCTGGCAGACCTACGGCTACGTCATCGTGCGGGAGGCGATCCCGGCCGCCGCGGCGCGCCGCCTGCTCGACTTCACCTGGGACTTCCAGGGACTCGACCCGGCCCGGCCCGACACCTGGTACGAGGACCGCCCCTTCCGGGACGACCTGGACCGGGAACTGCACGTCTACGGGTTCGTCGAGGCGTACCACCACCAGCTCATCTGGGACAGCCGGCAGACGCAGCGCGTCTACGACGCCTTCGTCGACGTGTGGGACTGCGAAGAGCTGTGGGTGACCCTGGACCGGCTGAACCTCAACCCGCCCAACGTCGGGAACCGGGACCGGGCGCTCATCGCGCCCACCGACAAGGGCTTCGACATCGAGCTGCACTGGGACGTCGACACCACGCTCGGCGTCCTGCCCCAGCGGGTCCAGGGCATCATCGCGCTGAACGACACCCGGGCGGAGGCCGGCGGCTTCCAGTGCTCGCCGGAACTCTTCCACCGGTTCGAGGAGTGGAAGACCGGGCAGCCCGCGGACCGGGACCCGATCAGGCCGGACACCGACCGCGCGGAGTTCCCGGTGATCCGCCCGGAGCTGCGGGCCGGTGACCTGCTGATCTGGAACGGCCTGCTCGCGCACGGGGTGGCTCGCAACACCTCGCGGGACGAGGTCCGCGCCGTCCAGTACCTCTCGATGATGCCCGCGCTGGAGTCGCACGACGAACTGCGGCGCTCCCGGATCGAGTCGTGGCGCAGTCTCGCCACCCCGGAGTGGAACGGGACGCTCGTCGGCGACGTGACGAAGCACGAATCCATCAGGTACGGCACTGCCACGCTGAACGACCTCGGCGAGAAGCTGCTGGGACTGAAGTCCTGGCGCGGGCAGGACGACGAGCGGTCGACCGGAGAGCGGGCATGCGCCGAATCTGCCTGACCCTTCCGACGAACAGGGCCTGCGCCGCGACGATCTCGGCCGTGGGCGAGGAGGCGGACCACGCGGCCGAACACTTCGGCGTCGAGGTGCACCTGCTGATCCTGGACTCCTCGGACGAACGGGAGTTCGCGGAACACGCCCGGGTCGTCGCCGGGGAGCGCCGGGCCCCGCACGTGGTCGTGCACCACCTCGGCGAGGCGGAACAGCGGGACTTCCTGCGGCGGGTGATCCGGCGCTCCGGTGTCGCCAAGCCCGACCTGACGCTCGACCTCATGCTCCCGGACGGCGTCTCCTACGGTGCCTGCACCAACCGGGCGTTCCTGATCGCCGCCGCGCTCGGCTGCCGGTCGGTGCACCGCCGGGACTCCGACAGCACGTACCAGGTCCTGGACGGCGAGACCGTCTTCCCCGTCCACCACGAACTCGCCTCGCTCGGCAGGACCGCGGCCGAAGCGGCGGCCGGGGTGTCCGAGACCGCGCTCGACCCCGAGCACGCGCACAAACCCGTGGCGATGGTGGGCAGTTCCTTCGTCGGCGAACTGTCGGTGGACATCGGCGAGATCGCCGAGCTGGACGGCGACGTCTACCACGACGTCGTCGGCCTGTGGGCCCCCGGACACTGGTCGGACGAGCAGAGGAGGGAACTCGTCGAGGAGTCCTTCAAGGGCGCCGGCACCGACCCGTTCGTCCGCGACCACTCGGTCCTCACCCAAGTCGATCCGATGCGGGTCGACATGTGCAACATCAGCTTCCTGGACGAGGTGTACGAACGGGTGCCGCTGCCGCCCGCGACGGACACCATCGGCAGCGACTACTTCCTCATGCACCTGGTGCACGACAGCACACTGCCCGGGGTCCTGCACAACCGCAACATCGTGAACTTCTACACCGCGGAACGCAGGACCGACGCCGGGTTCACGGCCTACCAACTGCGGTTCGTGAAGTTCTTCCTCTCCATGCTCTACTTCAACTTCATCTACGAACGGATGGCGGAGGCCGGTCCCGCGCTGCTCGACGACCGGCACCGCGTCCGGCCCGCGGCGGTGGCCGAGCTCGCCGGGCGGAGCGCCCTGATGGACCGGGCGGAGAACGTGCACCGGCTGGACGTCCTCAACCGCTCCTACCGGAAACTGGGCGGCAGGTACGCCGAGTTCGCCGAGGTCCTGGCGGCGGGCGGACGACGGCTGCTCGAAGAGGCCCGTGCGGACATCGAGGACTTCGCGCTGCTGACCGGGAACTGGGAATCCCTGGTGCGGGCGAGCAGGGCCACCGGCCTTTACCCGACGGCCGGGTCCACCGACGTCCAACCGACGGCCGGGTCCACCGGTCTCCAACCGTCGGACGGGTCCATCGGCCTTTGCCCGTCGGACCGGTAGGCGGACCGGACCATCATGCAGCTGAACACACACATGCGCGCCGCGCTGACGGCGGCCGACGACGACCGGATCATCTTCGACCTCACCGGCATAGCGGCGCAGTACGAAGCGCTGCTGCGCGAACTGCCGGGAATCTCCGTCCGCTTCGCCATGAAGGCATGCCCGGTGGACGAGGTCCTGGCCTGCCTGGCGGAGCGGGGCTCCGGCTTCGACGCGGCGAGCCCCAACGAGGTGGCCCAGGCCCTGCGCACCGGGGTGCCGGCCGACCGGATCCACTACGGCAACACCATCAAGTCGGACCGGAACATCGCCGACGCCCACCGCATGGGGATCAGGACCTTCGCGACCGACAGCCTGGAGGACGTGGCGGCGATCGCGGCCCACGCCCCCGGCGCCCGGGTCTTCTGCAGACTGGCCACCAGCGGGGCCGGGGCGCTCTGGGGCCTCAGCCGGAAGTTCGGCTGCTCGGCCGCCGACGCGGTGCTGGTGATGGAGGCGGCGCGTTCGGCCGGTCTGACCCCGGCCGGGCTGTCCGTCCACGTCGGCTCCCAGCAGATGACGTCGCAGGCGTGGCAGGAGACCTTCGAGGCCCTCGCCGACCTGCTCACGGCGCTGAACCGGCGGGGCATCCTCCCGGACCACGTCAACCTCGGCGGCGGACTGCCCGCACTGGGCTACCTGGACGACAGGGGCCGGCCCCTGGACCCGCCGGTGGACAAGATCTTCGCCGTGATCCGCGAGGGGACACAACACCTCGCGGCGGTGTCGCGGGCACCGCTGGACTTCCTCATGGAACCGGGCCGCCACCTGGTGGCCGACCACGGTGCGATCAGGGCACACGTGGCACGGCTGTCGTCCCGGCAGCAGCTCGACGGCGCACGCGAGAACTGGCTGTACCTGAGCTGCGGGAAGTTCAACGGCCTCTACGAGATGGACCAGTTGCAGTACCGGCTGCTGTTCCCCTCGCACGACGACGGCGACCACGTACCGGCCGTCGTCGCGGGCCCCACCTGCGACAGCGACGACGCCTTCGCCCACGAGCACAACCGCGTCCCGGTGCCCAGGGAGGTCGCCTCGGGGGACCCGGTGTGGATCCTCTCCAGCGGCGCCTACGCGACCGGATACATGACACGGGGATTCAACGGCTTCGATCCGCTTCCGTACGCGTGGACGCGCGGCGACTAGAGAGATCACCACGTGCGTATACGGCACATCACCGACGACGACTGGGACGGCATCACCGCACTGGAGGCCGAGGAGTACACCGCCGACGGACTGTCGGAGGGCGGGGCCGCGCTGCGGTCCCGGGCCCACGCCTCACCGGCCACCTGCTTCGTCCTGGACCACGCCGGCCGGGTCGCGGGATACCTGCTGGCCCTGCCCTACCCGAAGTTCGAGTACCCCGACCTGGACCGGAGGGAGGGCATCGTCTTCCATTCGCGCAACCTGCACCTGCACGACCTCGTCGTGGCCCCGGAGTTCCGCGGCGGAGGACTCGCGAAGAACCTCCTGCGCCACTTCACGGCGACGGCGGGATCGAAGGGGTACGAGGAGGTGTCCCTGGTCGCGGTCCGCGGCAGCGACACCTTCTGGGCGGCGCACGGATACCGGGCCCACCGGGAGGTCCGGCCGCCGACGAGCTACGGGCCGGGCGCGGTGTACATGTCCAGGACGGTGCCGGGAGTCCGGGCCGGAAGAACGAACCTCGCCGGCATGACGGCACACGGGGTACCTCCGAAAGACGAAGTGGGCTGACTGCACATGGCTGGTGTCCGTGACGAATTCCACCGAGCACAACTGGCGATCGGGGCGTTGTTCTGCTTCCTCGGGTTCCAGTACGCGACCTGGGCCTCCCGGCTCCCCGCGATCAAGGCGGAACTCGACCTGACCGAAGCGGAACTGGGCCTGCTGCTGATGGCCTGCGGCGCGGGCGCGGCGGCCTCGTTCCCCCTCGTCGCGGTCCTGATGAGACGCCTGGGATCGCGACGGCTCGCACTCGTGTCGGCCGGCTTCCTGGCCCTGCTCCTGCCGGCGCTCTCCGTGGCGCCCAACTACCCGGTCGCACTCCTGGTCATCTGCTGCGACGGGGTCGCCGTCGGAAGCCTGAACGTCGCGATGAACGCCCAGGGGGCGGCGCTCGAAGCCGCCCACCAGCGCACCGCCATGGCCAGGCTGCACGCCGTGTTCAGCGCCGGTTCCCTGCTCGCGGCACTGCTCGCCTCCGGGGTGAACGCACTGACCCCAAAGGTCGCGGTGCACTTCGGGGTGGCCGCCGTCATTCTGCTGCTGCTGGTCGGACTGACCCGCGGGGGACTGCTCACGGAGGACCCGAAGTCCCCGGAGCGGCCGGCCCCGGAGAAGAGCCGCCGCAGGCTCACCATGCCGTCCCGCGTGACGATCTGGATGGGCTGCGCGATGGTCTTCGGCACCGTTACCGAGGGCGCCATGAACGACTGGTCGGCGCTCTACATGGAGGATGTGGTCGGGGCGGCTTCGGAACTGGCGCCCCTGGGCATCGCGGTCGTCTCGGGGATGATGGTGCTGGCCCGTCTCTTCGCCGACGGCTGGCGCAGCCGCTGGGGCGACGGACGGATCGTCCGCGTCGGCAGCGCGGTGGCCGGTACGGGGCTGGCGCTCGCCCTGCTGGCCGGTGGCGTGGTGCCGACACTGATCGGGTTCGCCTGCGTCGGACTGGGCGTCGCGGCCGTCACACCGTGCATCTACGTGGCGGCGGCGGGGCAGGGCACGGACGCGCTGGCCCTGGTCGCCGCCATGGGGACGACCGGCCTGCTGGCCGGGCCCGCGGTGATCGGCTTCATAGCGGAGGCCGGCAGCCTCGTCTGGGGCATGGGGGCGGTGGCCGCCTCGGCGGTCCTGGTCTCCCTGTGCGCCACCCGGATCCGCTGGCCGGAACCCGCCGAGTCCTGACACCGCCCGCCCCGGGCCGGACGCCGTGAACCCCCCTGCGGCCCGGGGCCGTTCCCCCGCCGCGGGGGGGGGGGGGGGGGGGCGGGGGGGCCCCCCCCCCCGGCCCCCCCCGGGCGGGGGCGGCGGGGGAGACCGGAAAAGAGAGGACCACCCCGGGAGGCGCCGGCCCCCCCCCCC
>NZ_JBEXPY010000014.1:0-168254 GCF_040612315.1 Streptomyces sp. NPDC006435 | reverse complement strand
AAGCCGGCCTTCTTCAGCGTGGGACGGTTGTTGTCCACGTCGGCCTCGTTCAGCGCACGGGCCACGCCGAGGCGCAGGGCACCGGCCTGACCCGACGCGCGGTCTGCTCCGCAGACGCGACGCGGTGACGCTACGCGTCACTTCCCAGGAGCGCTCCGCGCTCCTGGGTGTTGGGCCACTCCGTGGCCCTGGGTCACATCTGGCGCTCCGCGCCTGATGTGACGGTCTGCTACGCAGACCTGAACAGCCGCTCCGCGGCTGTTCTTTGGCCCGCTTCGCGGGCTGCTGGCTACGGGGCGGGGTGGTCCTGGTGACGGGGAGTCATGCGGTGCTGGGGGGTTAGATCTGACGTTTCGTCAATTCTGGCGAGATCTGGCACTCGCTCGCCTGGAGAAATGATCTGGTCTTGAGCTTCCTGGTGCGCCCGTATTCACGCCTTGATTCCATCTGAGAACACGCTGCTTTCGAGACCGGATGAATTTTTCTGACACTTCGTCAGAAAAATTCATTCACGACAGAAATGGTGGGAAAAGTAATCAGTTTGACGCTTTATAAAAATGGAGTCGGTGAGCTCCTGTAAATTCTCGTTCGCCCCTTGAGGGAAATTTTTCTGGCAAGGGATTCCAAATACAGGGAGCAACGGAAAAGTGGCTGGTGCCGAACCTGTTGTTTATCCTTTTCGACGGGTTTTGGTGCCGGTCTTGTGGTGGGCCGGGCGGTTGTACGCCTTGCCGGTCGCGAGGACTCCGCCCACGTCATGACGAGTGGCGGGGCGACGGTTCCTCGGGGCCCGGCGGTCGGTCAGGCCCGGGTGTGACGGCTTCGGTGCACTGGAAGGAGTGCCGGTCTCCATGCGCAGGTTCCTGAGCCCCTGTCGGACTCGGGCAGGGGGGTGAGCCTGTTCTCGGCCCGGCCGGCTTCTCCCAGGGGCGTCGTAGGCCACCGGCCGGCGGCCGGACGAGCCGGGACCGGGCACAGGCAGCGATCACCAGTCGGGTCCACCGGTCGACTGCTTGAACAGGCGAGACGTGTGCTCGATGAGGTTGGCCAGGAAAAACTTTTCGCGTGAGGGTGCTGGTCGTCGGATCACCCGATCCGAACGGAGCCGCCCAGGATCTCGACGGACAGTCCGGCCGACAGGTGGACGATGCCCGAAACGTCGTATCCGGCGTCCAGCACGGCCAGGACCTCCGGGCCGCCCGGCTCCCACTGGCCGACTGCATCCATCCGTTCGACGACCTCGCGAATCTGCTCCATGGTCACCCCGGCCGAACGTGAGACAAAAGAGCCGGGCAGCACACCTGTTGGCGTCCGGCGCAGCCATCGTGAGACATCCACTGCCAGCACCAGCCGACCACCCGCCGTACGGAGCCACGTGATCACGGCGATGTTCCGACGCGAGCGCCGGGCCGACCAGCCTGCGTACCGGCCCGTCCGTGCACAGCAGCGTGTCGCCCCGCGCGGTCATGCACGCGTACAACCCCCGTCCGGAAGCCTGGCACTTCCGCATACACCTCCTGCGGGACGTCTTGATGCTCCAGACTCACCACCGCGGCCTTCGTACCAGTTCTTCTGTCTCTGCGACGGAACGAAAGATCAGGCAAAGGCTGCCCTCACACCCGCTGGACCGTGAAAACACCAACCTAATTCAATCCACATTCAACGCCAGCCCATAAAAAAACAAGCCAGGGACTGTCCCGTAAATACCAACAGAGTTCGCCTCATCACCCGACGGGGCACGTTCATCAGTTTCCGCCGGCAGTTCGGCTGTGTCCCAACAGACGCGCCTGCTCGCTCTTGAGCTGTGTGAACCTGTCACGGATGTACTTCCTGAGTTCCCGGCCGGGGAAGGATATGAGTGACAGGTGCTCTTCGTAGTTGCCTTGGGCCCATCGGGCAGCAGTGATCTCGTAGCCCGAGACATGGGCGCAAAGCTGGAGGAGGGCGGGAGGCATCTCTTCCTCGATGAGGAGGTCGGCCTTGGTGACCACCACGTCTCGCATCGCCTTGATGTTGGGGATGAAGACGGTTGTGGCCCAGGTGCGCCACTCCGCAAGTTCTTGCTCGGTAGGTGGTGTGTCATGGCGGAAGGGATCACGACCGTCGGGGCGAGCGTACTTCTCCGAGAAGGTGTCATAGGTCCGGCTGTTGGCTTCCATGAGGGCGAACAACGGCCCGTAGAAGTCGCTCAACTGCTGGTTGACACGAGCGAGCCGGGCCTGCCGCTGCGCAAGGCGCAATCCGTTCAAATAGGTCACCAGATAGCCGATGAACGCCAGCCCGACAGTCAAGATCACTGTAGCCATGACAGACGATGCTATGGGTCTCCTCCCCACCCGGGGACAAGATCGTGCATATGGGCACCACAATCGGCAACTCTGCGGCACAAGGGTGCGGACGCGGTTCGCAAGAGCCGACCGTGGCAGTTGATGGCGTCCTCCGGTCAGGAAGCACGGGCAAGGTGCTCGCCGGTCGGCCCCAACGGTTCCTCCTGTGTCTGACACGCTCCAGCGGCATGGGATCGATGACGGTGGGGTCGGCGGCTGCTGCGGATCATCCGCAGGGGCATTGGGTCGGTGGTGGCTTGGCGGCGCGTGGAGGGGGGCGTGTCCGCCGTCGCACGAGGGACTACGAACAGTTCAGTGGAAGGGGCCGTGGGGTGCGAAGGCGTGGGCGGCGAAGCGCTTGCCCATTCGGCGGTACGCGGCGGCGGTGGGGTGAAGGCCGTCGGTCAGGTCGGCTGTCTCATCCGGGCCGAGCAGTGCTCGTCCGTCGAGACAGTGGAGGTGGGGATCAGACGTCTGTCGTACCGCGGCGATCCGGGCCAGCTCGGTGCGGACCACCGCCAGCGACAGTGCGCCGTCGGCCACATCGGCCGGGTTGCCCAGGGCGGTGATCCTCCCGTCCGGTCCGGTCCTGGTCGGGCCGGGAACCTGTTCAAGGGCCGGACAGCTCACCGGGGAGATCAGCAGCAGCGGGGTGTCCGGGTGGCCGTCCCGGATCGTGTCCAGAAATCCGTGTACTGCCGGGCCGAACGTCCGCAGCCGGAAGGCGGACAGGCTCACGATGTTGATGCCCACCTTCAGGCTGATCAGGTCGGCGGGCGTGTCGCGGATCGTCCGGGCGACGTAGGGGTCCAGCAGAGCGTTGCCCGCCTGGCTGAGGTTGATCACCTCCACCTCTCCGAGCGTGGCTGCCACCACCGGCCAGGTACCGGTCGGGCCGTCAGCCTCGATGCAGTGGCTGATGGAGCTGCCGTGGTGCACCCAGCGGCGGCGCCCGTCCGGCAGCGGTGCCAGCACGTCGCCGTCGGCGCGCAGTGCCACCAGTTCCGTGGGGGTCTGCTGCGGGAGCCACAGTTCGATGTTCTTCATGCCGGTCGGCAGTCCGGCGAACCGTACGGTTCCGGGTTTGCCCGGGATGAGTCGCTGTGCGGCTCCGGGGCCCGCCATTCTCAGCACGTTGCCCACCGGTGTCTGCCGGCGTCCGGCCGGGATGCCGTCAACCAACAGCTCCAGCATGCCGGTTGGGCGAGGGTGGGGGTCGGTGGCGAGTCGGCCGGTGGAGGTGAGTACCTCCAACTCCAGTGCGCGTGCATCGGTGCGGAACACCAGCCGCACCCCTGAAGGCATCACGGTCACTCCGTAGACCGATGGGTTCTGGTACTGCTCCTTGGTCCACGCCGGTAACCGGCGCGGCATGACCCCTGCCGCTGTGGTCTCCAGGTCCAGCGCACCCCGTAGCTCCACCGGTCCGCCCACCAACGGGACCGTCCGCATCGTCACCGTCACCGCTCCTGTCCCAGGTCCATGTGCTTCGGGGATGGCGTCGGCCCGGTGCCCTCGTGGTTCATCGGCGTCCACCGGGCTCCCAGTTGTGGACTTCGATGGTCGCGTACCGGTCCGGGGTCAGGGTGGCGCGTGCCGTGTCCGGGTTCGGGGCCCGGAGCAGTGCGGCTGTGCCGAGCCATGTGTCGCCGTCGTCGGACAGCAGCGGCCCGTATGCGATCAGTTCGTCCTGGTCGGGTGGTGGGGTGAGGTCTGCGGCGGGACCTTCGCCGAGGCCGAGGAGCAGGTACTGGTTGCCGCTGCTTCGGTCACCGGGGAAGTCCCACATGGTGCGCCCCAGTACGTTGTGCCATCGGCGCAGCAGCACGTCCCGGTATGCCCCGGCCTGGTAGTTGGGCTCGTCGAAGGCGAATGTGCGGGCAGCGGCGGGGTCGGGCAGGTCGACGATGTGCACGCTTCCGGTGGGTGTCTCACCGTCGTCGGCGAAGGTCGGGCCGCGGGCGATCAGTTCCTTCGTGTACCGGTCCATGTAGGACCAGTGCTTCTCCAGCAGTTCTTCGCGCAATGCGCGGGAGTCCGGCCGGTCTCGGTGGTAGCAGAAGTACTCCATGGTCACAGACCCTTCCTCGCCCGGGGCAACGTTTCAAGCGGCTTTGTCGCCGAAGGCTCCCGTGTTCCGAGCGGAACAGCGTTCCGTCGGCCGGGGTGTGTCAGATCTTGGCGAGTCGGTCCACCAGTAGTTGCACTCTCCGTTCGGTGTCTTCCGGTGGCAGTCGTCCCGATCGGGTCAGGGTCGCCACTCCGTGGAGGGATGCCCAGAACACCTCGGTGAACAGTCCTGGGGCGATGCCGTTCCCGGCGGCTCCTTCGAGGCACTCCTGCAGGGCGGCGAAGGCGTCCTTGAGGGGTTCCGGGGTTTCTTCCTGTGCGTATGCGAGGCCGCCGTCGAGTTGGAAGAGTGCGTCGTAGACCGCCGGGTTGCGTGCGGCGAAGTCGAGGTAGGTGCGGGCTAGGGCGGTGACCCGCTCGCGGGGGCCGTCCGCGGTGGCGGTTGCGGCTCGTACTTCTGCGGCCATTTCGGTGGCGCCCTGGAGGGCGACGGCGCCGATGATCTCGCGTTTGCCGCGGAAGTGGCTGTAGAGGACGGGCTGGCTGTATTCGATGCGTTCGGCGAGCCGGCGGGTGGTGACCGCGTCCCAGCCCTGTTGCTCGGCGAGTTCGCGGGCTGTCGCCACGATGAGGCGTTCGCGCTCGGCTCGTTCGCGTTGCTTGCGTTCCTGTACCGACATGACTCGATCCTAGCATCGCTAGACATTCGAGCGGCAGCAGTACTAGCGTTGACCCATCAGCTAGCAATGCTAGATCCCGGGAGGATCGTCATGCTCAACGCGCTCGAGATCGTCACCACCGTGATAGTCGGCGTGATGGTGGGGGTGGAGTTCTCCGTCGCCTTCGTCATCGGCCCGATCCTCAACGCCCTCCCGGAGGACAGCCGTCAGCTCGGCCACGCCCACGGGGGCCGGATGCTCGGCGCCGTGATGCCGGTCTGGTACATCGGCTCGCTCGCCCTCGTAGGCGCCTGGGCCGCCGCAGGGTGGCACCACCACGGCACCGGCCTCGTCGTCACCGCCGGCGCGCTCCTGCTCCTGAGCGTGGTCATGTCGCTCCTGCTGCTCGTTCCGATCAACGACCGGAACAAGACGTGGACCCCCGAGAACCGGCCCGAGGACTGGAAGGAGCAGATGAACCGCTGGGAGCGCTGGCACTACGTCCGCGTCGCCGTCATCATCGCCGCCTTCGCCCTGCTGGTCACCGCTCTCGTCTGAGCCCACGGACCCACCTGCCCGGCAGCCGGCCGCGTGCCCGGAGTGCAGCAGCCGCAGCCGGAGAAGCCCCGCCCCCTCCCCCGGGCAGTCGCGCATCCGCACCACGCCGGGACGTGAGGCCGACGGCGCCCGCACCCGCCACTGAATCCCGCGCCGAACCTCGAAGGAGAAACACCGTGTCGCTGAAGAACGTCAACACCGCCCTGGCCATCGCCTGCACCCTGTTCGTCCTCTACCTCGGGCTGTCCTTCATCCTGGCCCCCGGGGCGTCCACTCCCGGCGTCGGCCTGCCGAGCTGGCCCGACGGCGACGGCGGCGGTTTCCTCGTCATGAAGGGCATCCGCGAATTCTCGATGGGCCTGGTCATCGGCATCCTGCTGGTGACGGGCCACCGCCGCGCCCTGGGCTGGGTCCTGCTGATGGAGGCCGTCGCCCCGTTCGGCGACATGGTCAACGTCCTGGCCCACCACGGTTCCGTCGCCGCCGCGTTCGGCATACACGGCCTGACCTCGGCGCTGGTCGCGCTCACCGGCCTGCTGTTCCTCCGCGAGACCGGCAAGGCCCGCAAGGTTCCCGCCCCGGTTCCCGCCTGACGGCCGCATGCGGGCTGCCGCGGTTGCCCACGGGTTCGCCGCGGCCCCGGAGGGGGTAGTGTTCGCACTGGTCAGACAGTAAGTATCGAAAAGGAACTCACTATGTCGCAGGATACCTGGTCGGCTGTCGACGCCTACTTCAACGGGCATCTGGTGGAGGAGGACGAGGCGCTGACCGCCGCCCGCGAGAGCTCCGTCGCCGCAGGTCTTCCCGCGCACGAGGTGGCTCCCAACCAGGGCAAGCTGCTCCACCTGCTGGCCCGGCTCGGCGGCGCCCGCCGGGTGCTGGAGATCGGAACGCTCGGCGGGTACAGCACCATCTGGCTGGCCCGTGCGCTCCCCGAGGGCGGGCGTCTGGTGACGCTGGAGGCGGACCCGGTGTGTGCGGCGACCGCCGCCGCGAGCATCGCCCGTGCCCGGCTCGGCCATGTGGTCGAAGTGCGTGAGGGCCGGGCCGCGGACACCCTGCCGCAACTGGCAGAGGAGATGCGGGAGCAGGGTACGGAACCGTTCGACCTGGTCTTCATCGACGCCGACAAGCCGTCCAACCCGGAATACCTGGAATGGGCCCTGCGGCTGACCCGGCCCGGCAGCCTCATCGTCGGGGACAACGTCGTGCGCGACGGCGCGGTGGTCTCCCCGGACACCGGTGACGCGCGGGTGGACGGCGTCCGCCGTTTCACCGAACTGGTCGGCGCCGATCCCCGTCTGGAGGCCACCGCGCTCCAGACCGTCGGCTCCAAGGGCCACGACGGCTTCCTGGTCGCGCTCGTCACCGGCTAGGCCCGCCGCCCCGAATCCGCCCAGCCCCCACCCCACCCCTCCCCCCCCCGGCCCCCGACCCCGTCTCCCGTCTCCCGGCCCGGAAACGGCCGGCCGACGGGGTCCGGGGCGGCTGTGACAGGGTGGGGCGGCATGGACTGCGTCTTTTGCCGGCTCATCAGCGAAGGCACCGCCCGCTGGGTGGCCCGGGAACCCGAGGCCTGCGCCTTCGCCCCGCTGGACCCGCTCGCGCCGGGGCACACGCTGGTGGTTCCCACCCGTCATTACGCGGGTGTGTTCGACACCCCGCCCGATGTCCTGGCCGCTTCGACGGTGCTGGTCCAGCGCGTGGCGGCGGCCATGCGGACGGGGCTGGGCGCTTCGGGTGTCAACGTCCTGAGTGCGAGCGGGCCCGGGTCGGAGCAGTCCGTCCCCCATCTGCATTTCCATGTCGTCCCGCGGTGGGCGGACGACGGGATCTCCACGTGGCCGGCCGGCCGGTCCCGCCATCGCCTTCCCGGTGATCCGGTCGAGCGGCTGGCCGGGGCGCTCGACCTCGGCCGGCCGCCCCGTCACGGGAGTTGACCCCGTACCGGCCCGAGCCGGGTGTTCAGCCCGCCGGTGCGGAGGGCACGGATGTCGCGGCGCGTTCGGCCGCGCTGCGCAGGACGCAGAACTCGTTGCCCTCGGGGTCCGCGAGGACGGCCCAGCCCGTGCCGTCGGGTTCCCGGCGGTCGGCGACGAGGGTGGCGCCGAGGCCGAGCAGCCGTTCGACCTCCTCCTCGCGCGAGGTCTCCGGGCGCAGGCACAGGTGGATTCTGTTCTTGGCGGTTTTGGGTTCGGGCACCTGGTTGAAGTGGAGCAGCGGGCCCTGGGGCAGCATCACCGCTGTTTCCGGGGTGCCGGGTTCGGCTTCCGGGTGCAGGGGGCTGCCGAGTGCGCGGCTCCAGAACAGGGCCAGTTGGTAGGCGTCGGTGCAGTCGATCGCCACGTTCTGTATCACTGATGAGGTCATGGGTGTGAGCCTGCCCGGGTGGTGTCGGGTCCGCCACCGGCCGGGAGGGGTCGGTGCTGTTCGTTTCCGGTGGTCTGGCGGGGTGTGGGGGCGGGGGCGAGTTCGCGCCATTCTCGTCGGGGCGGTGCGGCCGGGTCGGCGGTCGGTATCTGCAGGCAGACGTGGTCGGCTCCGGCCCGCAGGTGTTGCTGTACGCGTCGGTGGATGGTTTCGGTGTCCCCGTGGGCGACGATCGCGTCCACCGGGCGGCGGCTCGGGCCGCCGGGCAGGTGCGCCGGCTGCTGTCCCTTGCGCTCGACGCGGTGCGCGGGAGGGTGCGTGGGGGCGTGTGAGCCGTGCCGGTGGGGTGATGTTCCGTCAGGGGTTTTGGTGGTAGGCCTTGTTGGCGATGCGCCAGCCGTTGTCGGTGCGGACCAGCAGGAAGATGTCGGTGAAGGTGTCCGTTCCGTGCGAGAGGGTCATGGTCGCGGTGGCGACGGTGCCGTGGACGTCGAGGGTGTCGATGCGGCGGGTGCGGGCCGGTTCGTCGGGGGCGGGGTGTCCGGGGAAGAGTGTGCGGTACTCCTCCAGGGACCAGGAGACGAATGCGCCGTCGCGGATTCCTTCGATGTGGGCGGTGGGCAGGAACGCGTCGTGGAGGTGGGCGGGGTCGCCGGTGGCGTGGGTGCGGATGTAGGCGTGCAGGGGTGCGAGCACGGTGTCGGGTGCGGCGGGGGCCGTGGCTGCGGTGGCGATGTCGGCTTCGGGGTCGGTGGGGGTGTGGGCGAGGCCGGCCGCGCTGCGCAGGGGGGTGTTCGATGCGGCGGCCAGCAGGTTCATGTCCTTGGTCAGTGCGCCGATGGTGAACTGGGCGGGGGTGGTGGCCGGTTCGCCGGTGAGGAGGGGGCGTTTGGGGGCGACCAGTGCGCCGAGCCGGCCGAGTTCGAGGATGTCCAGTGCCTGGTTGCGGGGCAGGCCGAGGGCGTCGGCCTGGCGCAGTGAGTCGCGCAGTGCCAGGACCGCGCCGGCGAGGCTGTTGTTGGCGATCAGTTTGAGTGCGGCGGCGGTGCGGGCGTCGTCGACGCGCAGGGGGGTGCCGAGTGTTTCCAGGACCGGCCGGGCCCGGTCGAACGTGTTCCGGGTGGCGGCGGTGAGGATGTGGAGGGTGCCGGCGGTGGCGGCCGGTACGGAGCCGAGCACGGGGGCGTGGATGTAGGAGGGGCCTGTCTGGAGGGCCAGTTCGGCTGCTTCGGCGGGGGCGATGGTGCTGGTGTTCAGCACGATGGTGTCCGGGCGCAGTGAGTCGCGGACGGTGTCGAGGACCTGTCGGCAGGCCGGGCCGTCGAAGAGGGACAGGAGTACGAGGTCGGCCTCGGTGACGGCGTCGTTCGGGTCGCCGGTCGTGCGGTGTGCGGCCGGGTTCTTTCCGGAGCGGGTCCAGCCGATGACGTCGTGGCCGCGGGCGGTCAGTCGTGTCGCGAGGGCGTTGCCCATGCGTCCCAGGCCGAGGACGGCGACGGTGTGCGGTGTGGTCATGGGTGTCAGGGTCGTGCACCGGTGTGGTTGCGACAAGCGCAGGTTTCGCAGGGCCGGTATGCGCAACTCGCATGGCTGGTGGGCATACTGGCGTCGTGGATCTGACGGTGTGGCGGACTTTTGTGAGTGTGTGCCGGCTCGGTTCGCTGTCGGCGGCGGCGGCCGAGCTCCATCACACGCAGTCGGCGGTCTCCCGGCAGGTGGCGGGGCTGGAGCAGCAGCTCGGTGTGGTTCTGGTGGAGCGTCATGCGCGTGGGGTGCGTCCCACTGCGGCCGGTGAGGTGTTCCGTCGTCATGCCCTGGTGGTGCTCAATGAGGCGGACCGGGCGGTGCGGGCGGTGTGTGATGTGCGGGACGGGGTGCGTGTCCGGCCGTTGGCGGTGGGGGCGACGCCTTCGCTGGCTGCGGGGATCGTTCCGGAGGCCATCGGGGGGCTGCTGGAGTCGGAGTCCGTCCGGTGGAGTCTGCTGCCGGGGCTGAGTGCGCAGTTGCACGACCGGGTGGTCGCCGGTGATCTGGATGTCGCGGTGGTCACCGATGCGCCGCCGGGGCCGGTGCAGGATGTGCGGGTCGAGCGTCGGTTGCTCGGGCTGGACGAGATGGTCGTGGTTCTGCCTGCCGGGCATCCGCTGGCCGGGCGGGGGCCGGTGGGCATGCGGGCGCTGGCCGGGGAGGTCTGGGCCGAGGACAACGATGGTTCGGCGGCGTTGCTGCGTCAGTGGGCGGCCCGTGCGGGGGTCGGTGCCCGGATCGATCTGGCTGCGGCGGATCTGCCGGGCAAGCTGGCTCTGGTGGCGACGGGGCATGCGGTCGCGCTGGTGCCGGGGGTGCTGGTCCGTGCGCTGCGGTCGGATGTCGTCGCGGTGGCTCTCGTCGATCCTCCGGTGCGGGGGGTCCATGTGCTCACCCCGCGCCGTGATCCCCATCCTTGTGCGGGGGTTCTGTTCGAGCGGCTCGTGGAGGTGTTCGGGGGGCGGGCGGGGACCGGGGGGCGGGGGTGAGGGGTGCTGCGGGCGGCAGGGGTGCGGTGTGTGGTTGCCGGGGTCCGGGCCTTGTGGGGTGGGGTGTTGTGCCGGTGGTGTGGGTGTGGTGTGTGGTTGCGGGGGCCTTGTGGGGTGGGGGGTGGGGGCTGTATTTGTTCCGGCTGCGGGTCGGTGGATTTCCGGAACGGCCCGGAACTGGCACGGTATGCTGATGCAGATTGTGCAAGCGATTTGCAAAATGAGGAGGGTCATGGCTACTCGGGCGGCCGACGCCGGTACGAACCAGAGTGTCGAACGAGCGGTCTCGGTGCTGCGTGCACTCGACTCCGGCCGTGCTGAACTGCGCGTCTCCGATGTCGCCGAGCTGACCGGGCTGGGCTCCTCCACCACGTCCCGGCTCCTGTCCACCCTCGAGCGCCTCGACATGGTCGAGCGCGATCCGGTCAGCAATCTCTACCGGCTCAGCCTCGGGATGCTTCCGCTCGCCGCCACCGCCCTGAACCGCCATCCCGTCCACCGGGCCGCCCGCATGGTCCTCCAGGATCTCGCCGGCCGCACCGGGCTGGGGGCCAACGTCGCCATCCGGCGCGGGACCGAGCTGATGTTCCTGTGCAACTTCGAGGGGTCCCGTGCCCCGAAGTCGTACACGCAGGCCGGGCACAGTGCCCCGCTGCACGCCACCAGTATCGGCAAGTGCCTGCTGACCGGGCTGACGCCCAAGGAGCGCCGCAGGCTGCTTCCCGAGCCGCTGGCGGCGCACACCGAGTACACGACCACCAGCCATGACCTCCTGGACGGTGAGATCGAGACCGTGCGGCGCACCGGGTACGCCGTGGAGGCCGAGGAGCGTGCCCTGGGGCGGGCTTCGCTCGCCGCGCCGGTCCGGGACGCCTCGGGAGAGGTCGTCGCCGCGATCTCCCTGTGGGGGCCCACTTCCCTGCTGGGCGGCCGGACCGAGGCCGAGGGGCAGCGGCTGGCCCTGACCCGTGAGGTCATCGAGGCCGCCGACGTCATCAGTCAGGCGCTCGGCGCCCTCTGACCCGCCGCGCACCCCGCAGCTCCGCGGGCGCCCCTCGGGCGCCCGGACGGGAAAGGAAAAAGGGGGGGTGGTGAAGGCCCTGCGGCCTTCACCACCCCCCTTTTTTTCGTCTGCCGGTTACGCGCCGTACGCCTTGAACGCGATCACGTGGGCGTGCCGTGCCCCGTGGGTGGCGTCCACGACCAGGCGCAGTGCGTCGGTGCGCACGGGGCCGCCGTCGGGGCCTTCGAGGTGGTGCACGCGGTGGCGGCGGCGGTTGCCGGTCACCGTGAGCAGGGTGTGCCAGGTGCCGTCGGGCTCGCGGCTCTGGATGCGGTAGTCGCGGACCAGTTCCGGCATGATCTCGAACGGGGTGCGGTGGCGGTGCAGGTTGTTGAGGTATTCGTCGACGTCGTCGTCGAACACCACGCGTGTTTCGGTGAGCTGCTGCTGTTCGTCCCAGTCCAGGAGCAGCCACTGTTCGGCCCGGTCGGGGTCGGGCAGGGGGGCGGAGGACCACATCTGGGGGCCCTTGTAGGGGCGCTGGTATCCGCCGACGGCCCGCTGGGGCAGGAAGGCGGCGGTGTCGGGGGTGGCGCGGAAGGCGAAGGTGTGGCGGCGCAGGCCGCGGGCCTGCCATTCCAGGACGAGCTGGCCGTCCTCCTCGGGGATGTCGTGGTCGACGGCCGCGTCTCCTTCGGCCTTGCTGCGCAGGGCGAGGACGCCGTCGGTGCGTTCGGGGAGCAGGACCAGGGCCGTGTCCGGGCAGGCGCGCACGATCAGGACGGCGTTGTGCGGGGTGTCGGGGTGGTGGTCGAGGCGGGCGGTGACCCAGTGGGGGCCGTCGGCCGGGACGGTCACGGTGGTGGTGAGCAGGCGGTCGGTGGGGACGGCGTTCTCGGGGCGGCCGGTGCTCCACAGTTCCACGGTCAGTTCGCGGGTTTGGCCGGGGGCGCCGTGGACGAGCAGGTCGACCGTGTCGAGTGCGGGGTCCACCGGGAGGAGCAGGGCGAGGTCGCGGGTGAGGGGGTGGGGCTCGCCGGGGGTGGCGGGTGCGGGTTCGGCGGCCAGGCGGTTCTGGTGCGAGGAGGCGGTGACGCGGGCGGTGCGGGCGAGGTTGTCGGGGTCGTCGTCGGCGAGGCCGATGACTGAGGCGTCCTGGCGCAGGAGGGTGCGGCGGACCAGGTCGGGGTGTTTGGTGGCCAGTTCGCGGGGGGTGAGGTTCTCGGTGGTGCACAGTGCGGCGGCGGTGCCGGCGGCTTCGCCGAGGGTGGCGCAGGTGGCCATGACGCGGGTGGCGCCGAAGGCGATGTGGGTGGCGGAGATGTTGCGTCCGGCGAACAGGAGGTTGGTGACGTTGGCGGAGTACAGGGAGCGCAGGGGTATGTGGAAGATGCCGTCGGCGTAGCGCTGGCGGGCGCCGGGTTCGTCGGCGTACATGCCCTGTGCGGGGTGGAGGTCGACGGACCAGCCGCCGAAGGCGACGCGGTCGGTGAACTGTCGTTGTTCGAGGATGTCCTGCTGGGTGAGGACGTGGTCGCCGAGGAAGCGGCGGTATTCGCGTTTGCCGGGGAGGCTGCCGACCCATTCGAGGGTGAGGTTCTCGGCGTCGGGGAACTGGCCGGAGTTCTTGATGTGGTCCCAGATGCCCATGATCACGGCCTGGAGTTCGTCGCGGATGCGTTCGTTGTCGTGGACGGTGTCGAGTTCGCCGCCCCATTCGATCCACCAGTAGTCGCAGCCGTTGTCGCCGGTGCGCAGGACGCGGTTGCGCAGGATGGGGGTGGTGGCGAGGTCGCGGGCGTAGGCGGGGGGGACGAATTTGACGGGGCGGCCGGTGTCCTTGGTGTGGAAGAGGATGGTGGAGCCGAGCAGGGCTCCGTCGGCTTCCTCGGGGGCCCAGGGTTCGCCGAATTCGGCCTGTGCTTCGCGGCCGATGCGGTGGTGGGCGCCGGTGAGGTGGCCGAGCAGGCCGTCGCCGGTGCAGTCGAGGAACTGCTGGGCGTGGAAGGTGATGCGGCGTTCGGAGCCCATCATCCAGCCGGTGCAGGAGTGGATCTCGCGTGCGTCGTCGGGGCCGGTCGCGTGGGCTTCCCGTACGTCGGTGTTGAGGTAGAGGTCGATGTTCGGTTCGGCGCGTACGGCGTCGAGGACGACCTGGTCCCAGTAGTAGGGGTTGCCTTCGGGGTTGCGGTACTGGTTCTCGGTGTACAGCTCGCCCATGATGCCGGTCTCGCGGGCCCAGCGGTGGACGCCGTGTGCGGTGGCGCCGCAGACCCAGACCCGGATCTCGCTGCTGGCGTTGCCGCCCAGGACGGGGCGGTTGTTGACCAGGGCGACGCGTCGGCCGAGGCGGGCGGCCGCGATGGCCGCGCAGGTCCCGGCCAGACCGCCGCCGATGACGGCGATGTCGTAGTGGGCGTCTTCTTCCCGCACGGGGCGGCCTCCTTGGTGTGAAGCTCGGGTACTCTCCGGCGTAGCGGAGCGCCTTGAACGTACATCACATGCATATTGTGCAACCACTATCCAGCTAGTGGGATGTGCTGTAGATTTCCGGCGCAGTCGACGATGCCGTCGCCGTGGGCCGACGGCTGGATTCGACCTGTTCGGCGATGCCGCCGTCCTGCTATGGAACCGGCGTTTCGCCAGCCAGAAGGGTTGACGTCGTCGCGCGATATGGAGAACGATCCCGCATGCTGCAACTTGCGTTCAATGGAGCATGCATGGCATTCACACAGGGACCCGGCCGGGACAGGGGACGGGGCGCGCTCGCGCCCGTGCCCGGCCGCGCCGCGCCCGCCCTCCGGCGCGCGGCCCGTCGTGCCATGCCCCGTACCACCGCTCCCGCACCGTTCGAGAGGACACATCCATGAGTACGGCCGCACCTCCTCACAAGGCCGCACCCCCCCGCACAGCCGCCGAGCGCCGCGGGCGGTCCGGCGGGCGGCTCTCCAACGGCGCGTTCGCACTGCTGCTGACCGCACCGGGGCTCGCCCTGTTCGCGACGATCATCATCTATCCGCTGATATCGGCGCTCTTCACGGGTTTCTTCAAGCAGGACCTGCGGCTTCCGGGCCGTGAGTTCGTCGGCCTGGAGAACTTCGCGCACTGGCTGGACGGCGACTTCCTCACGATCCTCAAGCAGACGATGATCTTCACCGTCGGCGCGACGATCTTTCCCTTCGTGATCGGCTTCGCGCTCGCGCTCGCGCTGAACTCGGGCCTGAAGGGCAGCGGCTTCCTGCGCGGCCTGTTCCTGTTCCCGTGGGTGATCCCGGGCGTGGTGGTCTCCTTCCTGTGGATGTGGATCTTCAACGCGAACTACGGCGTGCTCAACGGCATCCTGATGAAGGCCGGGATCATCGAGGAGTCGATCTCCTGGCTCGGCCAGCCCGGCACCGCCATGCTCGCCGTCATCATCACCAAGACCTGGGCGAGCTTCCCCTGGATGATGGTGATGCTCCTGGCCGGCCTGCAGACCGTGCCCAAGGAGCTGCACGAGGCGGCCGCGATGGACGGGGCCGGAGCGGTACGGCGCTTCTTCGCCGTGACCTGGCCGCAGGTGCGCGGGGTCGCCTCGATCGTGCTGCTGCTGGAGTTCATCTGGAACTTCCAGCACTTCGACACCATCTACGTGCTCACCGGCGGCGGCCCGGCCGGCTCCACCGAGACCTTCGCGACCGCCGTGTACCAGACCGCCTTCAAGGGCTTCGACATCGGCCGGGCGACCGCGCTGGGCGGCCTGTGGATGCTGCTCCTGCTGCTCCTGGTCGTCGTCTACATCCGGATCACCGAGCGCAAGGGCGACGCCTGATGACCTCCACCACCTCCACCACCCCGCTGTCGCGCACCGGCCGGCACCGCACCCAGGCCGCGCCCGCCGGGCGCACCTCGCGGCGCCGCATCCGCAAGGACCTGCTGCGTTCGCGGATCGCCGCCTGGAGCGCGGTCCTGGTGATCGGCGCGTTCGGCATGCTGCCGGTGTACTGGCTGCTGGCCACCGCCCTGAGCAGCCCCGAGCAGACCTTCCAGTTCCCGCCGAGGCTGATCCCCACCGAGATCACCTTCGACAACTTCACGGCCCTGGCCGAGAACGAGCAGCTGATCTCGTACCTGGTCAATTCCCTGATCGTGGCCTCGATCACCGCCGTGCTGAGCGTGGTGGTCGCCACGTACATGGGCTACTCGTTCTCCAAGTTCCGCTACCGGGGCCGGCGCTCGCTGATGCACCTGGTGCTGGCCTCCCAGATGTTCCCCCAGGCGCTGCTGCTGGTGACGCTGTACGCGGTGTTCTCCAGCTTCGGGCTGCTGAACACGTACACGGCCCTGGTGCTGTCCTTCACCACGTTCACGATGCCGCTGTGCGTGTGGATGCTGAAGGGCATCTTCGACACCATCCCCGACGCCCTGCTGGAGGCCGCCTCCATCGACGGCGCGTCGCGGTGGCGGACGCTGCACTCGGTGGTGGCGCCGCTGGCCGCGCCCGGGATGATCGCCGCCGGCCTGTTCGCCTTCGTCCGCGGCTGGAACGACTTCATCTTCGCCGTCACGCTGGCCGACAAGGAGAAGCAGACCCTGCCCCCCGGCCTGGTCTCCACCTACATCGGCGAGTTCCAGACCGCGTGGCCCGAGCTGATGGCCGCCTCGCTCGTCGTGTCGGTCCCGGTGGTCATCGCCTTCATGTTCCTCCAGCGCTACCTCGTCGGCGGCATGACCGCCGGCTCGGTCAAGAGCTGAAGTCCGCGGGCCCCGTCCCCCGCACCCCTCCCCCCACCTGCTTGCCCCTTTCCGCCCACTCCCCCATCCATGGAGACACCATGACCACCTCTGGCATCAGCCGGCGCGGCGCGCTGCGCATGTTCGGCATCGGCGCGCTCGGCGTGGCAGGCGCCGGCGTGCTGGGCGCCTGCGCGCCGTCCGGCGCGAGCTCCTCCTCCAACGGAGGCGACACGAAGTCCAAGGACTTCGACTTCACCTCCTGGTCGCTCAACGAGGAAGCCGCCAAGCCTGCGATCGAGAAGATCATCAAGGCGTGGGAGAAGGCCGAGGGCTCCAAGATCCGCGCGGTCTCGTACCCGTACAACGAGTACCTGAGCCAGCTCACCCTCAAGCTCGGTGGCGGGGAGACCACCGGCGCGGTGCACCTGGACATCGCCTGGCTGGCCGCGGTGGCGCAGATGGGCAAGCTCGCCGACCTCAGCGCGGTGGCCCTCAAGGGCGGCTACACCAACGTGGCGCTGGACAGCGGCATGTACGACGGCAAGCAGTACGGCCTGCCGTGGAACACCGGCTCGATCGGTGTGATCGCCAACTCCAAGCTCCTGGCGAAGGCCGGCATCAAGAAGCACCCCACCACCATCGAGGAGTTCGAGGGCGCGCTGCGGGAGCTGAAGGGGCTTGGCGGCGGCGTCGTGCCCTATGCCGCCGCCACCAAGGTCGCGCAGCTCAAGGACATCTTCCCGTGGATGCAGACCTTCGGCTGCACGCTGCTGGAGGGCAACAAGGTCACCATCGGCGACGACGCCTCCGTCGACGCGGTCACCTGGTACAAGAAGCTGCACGACGAGAAGCTGATCGCCGCGGATGTGGACCGCTTCGACGCGCGCGCCCTGTTCGGGCAGGGCAAGGCCGCCTTCTACGACGACGCCATCATCGGCAAGGGCGTGACCGCGGCCCAGTCCAAGGACAAGACGCTGGCCGACGCGATGCAGCCGATGAAGCGTCCGGTGCTGCGCGCCGGTGACAAGCCGCAGGCGCTGCTGTGGGGCGGTGTGATCGCGATCGTCAAGGGCAAGGGGCAGGACGCGGCGACGCAGTTCGCGCTGCACGCCACCTCCGACCGCGCCACCACCACCCAGTACTTCACCGAGCGCGCCCTGCCGCCGTCGACCACCGCGGGCCTGTCCGACCCGAAGGTCGCCGAGGACACCTTCACCACCGAGTGGACCGAGAAGATCACCGACACGGCCACCGGCAGCCCGTTCTGGCAGTTCGCGCAGAACGCCCAGATCGAGGAGGCCGTGGCCAAGCAGGTCCAGGCCGTCCTGGTGGGCAAGGAGAAGCCCAAGGACGCGATGAAGAAGGCCGCCGAGGAGGTCACCGACCTCATCAAGCGCTGAACTCTCGGCCGGCGCCCCGGGGGCCCGGTGCGGACCGTTGCGGTCCGCACCGGGCCCTCGGGCGTTCCGCACACGCATTCCTCAAGACGTATTTTGAATCCGCATTGTGCAACTTCTGTTCATCATCCGGGATTCGCTGTAGGCTCCCGGCGCAGCGGACGGGGGCGGGCCAACCTGCAAGGTCCGTTCCCGTCCGCCTCACCCCACGCCCGCGAAGGAGTTCACCTTGCGACGTCCCACGGCACGCGCGTACGCCGCCTCGGCCGCGGCCCTGGCCGCTCTGCTCACGGCACTGCCGGCCGCCCATGCCGGCAGTGCCGACGGCGCCGGTGGTGTGGCGGCGGCGGCGACGGTGATCGAGAAGGTCCCGTACGCGATGGACTCGTCGAACCAGGCCGCCTGGTGGACGCCGGTCGCCACGTACAAGGGACGCGGCCAGTACACGTACTTCGCCTTCAACGAGCCCGGCTCGACGGCCGCCACGCACCGTCCGGCCATCGCCCGGCGCGACCCCGACGGGGTCTGGAGCCGGCTGCCGCTGCTGAACGGCGACGGGCAGCAGGCCGAGTTCCCCGACGACAACGGGCACAACCAGCCCTCCGTGGCGCGCGACGGCAGCGGCCGCCTGCACGTGTTCGCCTCCATGCACGCCAACTCCTGGCGCTACTTCCGCACCGAGGCCCCCGGCACCGACGTCACCGACCACGCGGCCGAGCTGCCCGACCAGGGCGTGGGCATCACCTACCCCGTCGTGACCACCGCGCCCAACGGCGACCTGTACCTGGCCGCCCGGGTCGGCTCCGGCGCCGACCAGCGGCCCGGCAAGCTGTACCGCTGGGACAACGCCGCGGCGCGCTGGAGCACGGTGGCCACCTTCGCCGGGGCGCTGAACCGTTCCGTGTACCCCGACGACCTGACGGTGGACTCCGCCGGGCGCGTGCACCTGCTGTACGAGTGGGCCAAGGCCCCGGCGACCGCGTTCCGCCACCAGCTGTCCTACCTGCGCTACGACCCGGCGACCGGCGCCTTCGCCGACAGCACGGGCGCGGCCGTCACCACCCCGGCGACCCCCGCCACCTCCGACGTGATCCAGGACCTCACCGCGGGCGAGGAGTGGAGCATCGACAACGCCTACACCGGCCCGGCGGTGCAGAGCGCCAAGCTCACCCTGGACGGCTCCGCCCCGAAGGTCGCCTACCGCTACCGCTCGGCCGACAGCGGCGGCAACTTCCGCGTGTACTACGCCTACCCGAGCGGCAGCAGCTGGGTCAGCAAGACCGTGTACGCGGGCGGCCAGACCGCGGCGGCCCTGGGCATCACCTGGAACGCGACGGACACCAAGCGGGTGTACTACATCACCGGCACCGGCACCGACCGGGTCTTCGCCGCGACCCAGGCCGCGGACGGGACGTGGACCTCGCAGTCCGCCGCTCCGGGCGTGAGCGCGGACCGGCTCGCGGTGCAGCGGGACTCCGACGGCAAGGACGTGCTCTACCTGCCGGACGTCGCGCACAACTCGCTCTACTACGGGCTGCGCTGAGGCCCCGTCCGCCCGTTTGCCGTTGTGCGGGGCGGGGCGGGGGTGAATGCCCGTCAGGTCCGGGGCAGTGCGAGCCAGATCTCCGAGAGGCTCAGGCCGTGCTCGCGGTGCACCGCGCCGCAGGGGCAGCCCAGTTCGGCCCGGCGCCAGTCGCAGGTCACCGTCCACGGGCCGTCGCTGCCCCCGCACCGCGGGCAGCACACGGTCCCGGCCGCCCACACCCCTCTCGCGGGCCGGGTGAAGTGGCGGAACCTGCCCGGGTGGCGGGCCCGCCAGGGCTCGACGGGCGGGGTGAGCCCCGCGTCGCCGGGCCGGCTCGTCGCGGCGAGGGCGGTGAACAGGCCGGCCAGGCCCGGGAGCAGGGCCTCGCCCGCCCCGGTCGGCGGCGCTCCCGGCACGGTTTCGTACCGGGGGGCCGCGGCCGCGGCGGGCGGGCCGGGGAAGCCGTGCCAGGGCAGCAGGGCGCGGGCGAGGGCGGCCAGGAGAGCGGCGGCGGACGGGCTGACGGCCCCGGCGTCCAGGTGGTGGACGGTGGTGCGCAGGATGCGCTGGAGCCGTCTGTCCCGGTGCGTCCGTTCCTTTCCGCGTGCGGCGGCGTCCCGTCCGGCCGGCAGCGGGGCGGTGAGGCGGGCCAGGACGGCCCGCACCGCCTCGGCGTCCGCCGGGGACAGCCGCCACCGGTCCTCGGCCAGCAGCCGCCGGGCCCGTTCGCTCTCCAGGACGAGTGCGCGGTCCCGCAGCGGCACGACCGGTGCCTCGGCCCGTGCGTGCGGGTCCGTCACCGCGTCCCCCGCCTTCCCCGTCGTCTCCGTCTCCCCCATTCCCCTTCTCTCCTTGTCCGCTTCTCGTCTTCTTCCCGCTTCTGTTCCGGCCGGTGATTCTCGCAGGCCGGGCGGTGCGGCGAAGGGGGTACGGGCCTGCGGGTGCCGTGCCCGGAAGGCCGCGCTCCGGGGGCGGTATCGGTGTGCGGGCTTTGGCGATAACCCATGGATAAGGGTGCCGCCTACCTTCGGGTTCCATGCAGGAGGCTCAGACCTGAAAGGGGTTTGCCGCATGGACTTCCGGATTCTCGGGCCGGTGGAGGCCCGGCGTGAGGGGGACTGGATCGCGCTGTCCGGTTCCAAGGTGCACACGGTCCTCGCCGCGCTGCTGCTCGCGCACGGGCGGGTCGTCTCGGACTCCCGGCTCAGCGCGATGCTGTGGGGGTGGGACCCGCCGGTCACCGCGAACGCGCAGATCTACACGTACATGTCGCGGCTGCGCAAGCTGCTGGGCGACGGGGTCGAGATCGTGCGGCGCCAGCCGGGGTACATCCTGCGCACGCCCGGGGCCCTCATCGACGTCGTCGAGTTCGAGCGGCTGGACCGGCTCGGCCGGGAGGCGCTGCGGGAGCGGCGTTACGCCGATGCGCAGGCGCTGCTGGGCGAGGCGCTGGGGTGGTGGCGCGGTCCGGCCCTGTCGAACGTGACCGAGTTCCTCCTGGAGGCCGAGCTGCCGCGGCTGGAGGAGGCGCGGATGCTGGCGCTGGAGAACCGTATCGAGGCGGATCTCGCGCTGGGCATGCACGAGCAGGTGACGGCGGAGCTGACGGGGCTGGTCGCCGAGCATCCGGTGCGGGAGCGGCTGCGGGCGCAGCTGATGACCGCGCTGTACCGGTGCGGGCGGCAGGCCGATGCCCTGCAGACGTACTACGAGGGGCGCAAGGTGCTCGTCGACCAGCTGGGGGTGGATCCGGGCGAGGTGCTCGGGGCGACGTACCAGGCCGTGCTGGGCGGGGAGTTGCGGCTGCGGGGTGCAGGGGCGGCGCGGGGGCGGTCCGATGTGCCCGCCATGCTTCCCGCTGCGGAGGGTGATTTCGTCGGCCGGGCCGCGGAGCGGTCGCTGCTGGCCGCGCGGCTGGCACAGCGGGCGGAGCGGCCCCGGCGTCTGCTGGTGACGGGGATGGCGGGGGTGGGCAAGACGGCGCTCGCCGTGCGGGCCGCCCAGGACAGTGCGGGCCGTTTCCCCGACGGTCAGCTCTTCGCCGAGCTGTGCCACCGCGACGGCAGTCCCAAGGATGCCGGTGAGGTGCTGGTGCGGCTGCTGCGTGCGCTGGGCGAGCCGGGTCTGGACGAGGGTTCCTCGCGGGCCCTGGACCGGGACGAGCTGGTCCGGCTCTACCGGGCGCGGACCTCGGGCAAGCGGCTGCTGGTCGTTCTGGACGACGCGGCCGGTGATCTGCAGGTGGCGCCGTTGCTGCCCGCGAGCCCGCAGGCGGCCGTGCTGATCACGAGCCGGTCCCGGCTGGCCCGGGTGGCCGGGGCGGACACCGTGGCCCTGGCGCCGCTGGGTGACGAGGAGTCGCTGGCGATGCTGGTGGCGGCGGCCGGTGCGGAGCGGCCGGCGAAGGACCCGGATGCCGCCGACGACCTGGTCGCCCACTGCGGGGGGCTGCCGCTGGCGCTGGCCGTGGTGGGGGCGCGGATGGCGGCGCGGCCGTCGTGGCCGGCCGGCCGGTTCGCGAACCGGCTCGCGGACCCGGCGCAGCGGCTCGCGGAGCTGTCGTTCGGTGATCTGGACGTGCGCGGGGCGTTGTTGCCGTCGGTGCGGCGGCTGGCCGCTGCCGGTCCGCAGGCGCTCGCGATGCTGTCGGGTGCCGGTACGGAGCCGTTCTCGGCGCGGGACGTCTCGGTGCGGCTGGGGGTGCTGGAGGACGAGGCGGAGCGGGTGCTGGAGTTACTGGTGGACACCGCGCTGCTGGATCTGTCGGGGCTCGATCCGCAGGGGTTGCCGTTGTACCGGTGTCATGAGCTGGTTCTGCTGTACGCGGCGGCGCCGGATCCGGCCGCTTTCGCTCCGTTGTCCGCCGTGCGTGACGGCGCCACCGCGGTCGGGTGACCGCGGTGGCCGGGGCGCGGGTGGCCGTGCCGTTCACGGGACGGTCGTCGTGCGGGGGCTCACCATGTTCCGCGGGTCCAGGAGTAGGTCGGGATCTCGGGGACGAGGGCGGGTGCGATGGTCTCGCGGACCACGGTCCATGCGTCGGCGACGACGCGTTCGCGGGGCGGGCGGGGTGTGGTGGGGGCGAGGGCGGTGGCGGTGACCGCCCACATCGCGGCGACGGCGGCGACGGCCCGGACCTCGGCGGAGGGTTTGGCCGGGAGGGCGCGGCCCCGGCCGACGTCGATGCGGAAGCCGAGTTCGGCGGCCTGGGCGGCGCGTGCCCGGTGGGCGACCGTGCCGTCGGGGCTGTCGAACACGGCGGCGGACAGGGGGTGTTCGTAGGCGGTGCGGACCCAGACGCAGACCCGGACGCGTTCGCGTTCCTCCCAGCCGCCGGGTGCGGCGGGTCCGGGGTCGGCCTGTTCGACGGCGGCGGTGAGGTCGGCGAAGTAATCGGCCAGTGCGGTGTCGTCGAGCGGGCCGGGGCCTTCGGCGGGGGCGGGGTTCGGGTGGTGGCGGGGTGGTGCGGTTTGCAGGGGGTGCGTCGTCATGAGGGCCGGTTTCCTTCGGTGCGGGGTGCGCCGGGCTGTCCGGGCGGGGCGGGGAGGTGGTGGATGTGGACGGGTCCGGGGGTGGTGCCGCAGGGCGGGCGGGCGACGGCGGCGGCGACGTGGTCGTTGAGCCGCAGGTCCTGGACCGACCAGACGGTGGTGCGGCCGGAGTGGGTGTGCAGGACGCGGACCGGTCCGGGCCGGGCCGGCCAGGTCTCCAGCTGGTTCAGTGCGGTGCCCACCAGGCCCAGTCCGGCTGCTTTCACGACGGCTTCCTTGCGGGTCCAGACCCGGTGGAAGCCGGTGTCGCGTTGTGGTCCGGGGGGCAGTGAGAGCAGGTGGGCGCGTTCGTTGTCGGTCAGTACCGAGTCGTACAGCGAGGTGCGGCGCATGGGGCGCACCTCTTCGACGTCGATGCCGATGGCGTGTCCTTCGGCGAGGGCGAAGACGCCGCAGCCCGCGGTGCGGGACAGGCTGACCGCCCAGGGCACCTGGGGGTGTTCGATGACCGGCGGGCCGTGTCCGAGGTCTCCGCAGCCGGGGCAGCGGCGGCGGCCCAGTTCGATGGTCTGCGGTGGTACGAGCAGCAGTTCGGACAGGGCGCGGCGTGCTCCGGCCCTGGTGTGCACGAAGGCGGCCACGTCCCGTTCGGCGAGCAGGCCCAGTGCGCGGTGGAATTCGTCGGTGCCGAGCAGGGCGAGGTCGTCGGGGACGACCTGCTGCGGCGGCTGCCACCACCAGATGTGGGCGGCGCCGGCGAGGTCGGGTGTTGTGGGTGCGGCCCGGGACGGCTGCCCGGTCCCGGTGTTCTTCGGTGTGTCGTGTGTGAACGGCATGGGCTGACCCCCATTCCTTCATGTCCGTGCCGGCTTCTTCCGGCTTTTCGGGTCTTTCTTTTTTGTTGTTCTGTGGTTTCCGGTCGGTCCGCGTGGCCGGGCGTGCGGACAGAAATGCCACGGGGCGATCGTCCGCCGGGCGGCTACGGGCCGTCTATATGTGTCCGTGTGTGAATTCCCCGTAGGGTTGCGATAGCGGTCCCTTGGAGACTGGTTCGGTAATTTCCGAACGATCCGAGGGATATTCGCATGTCCAAGACCCATACGCTTTCCGTGCCGCTCTCGGCGGCTGCGGCCGGTACTGTCGTGGAGTTGACCGAGGCCGAGCGGCGTGCGGTGGCCGCTGTCGCCGGGCAGTTGGTCGCGCAGGATTCCGCGGGCGGCAGGATCGATGATCCTTGCTGGCTGGAGGCTGCGCGTGAGGTTTCTGTGCGGCTTCCGCACCGGATTCTCGCGGCGTTGCGCGCGTTCAGGCACGATGCGGGCCCCGACGGGGTGCTGCTGCTGCGCGGTCTGCCGGTGGTCGCGGGTGATCCGTTGCCGGCGACTCCGGCGGTGAAGGGGTCGGTGGAGCGTGTGCCGACCGTCGCTGCTTCCGTCATCACCACCGCGATGCTTCATCTCGGGGAGGTCGTGGCATTCCGCAACGAGAAGACCGGGGCGCTGGTCCAGAATGTTGTTCCGGTGCCGGGGAGTGAGGCCTCGCAGAGCAATGCGGGTTCTGTTCTTCTGGAGTTGCACATCGAGAACGCGTTCCATGACAACCGTCCGGATTTCGTTGGTCTGCTGTGTGTGCGGGAGGATCCGACGGGGGACGCGAGGCTGTGCACGTCGTCCGTCCGCCGGGCGCTTCCGCTGCTTTCCGCGCGGGCGCGGGCGGTGCTCGGTGAGCCGCGGTTCCTGACCGAGCCGCCGCCGTCCTTCGGTGCGCTGGACCGGGTGACGCCCGCTCATGCGGTGCTGAACGGTGATGTGGCGGATCCCAATGTGCTGGTGGACTTCTCCGCCACGCATCCGCTGGACGACGAGGCCCGGGGTGCCATGGCGGAGCTGCGGGACGCGTTCGTGGAGACGATGTCGGCGCTGTCGCTGCGGGTGGGTGACCTGGCGGTGGTGGACAACCGTCTGGCGGTGCACGGGCGTACGTCGTTCACTCCGTCCTACGACGGTGCGGACCGCTGGCTGCACCGGGTGTACGCGCATCTGGACCACCGGCGCAGCCGGGTGGACCGGGCGGGCAACGGGGCGGTCCTGGGCTGAGCGGGGCCGTGTGCCCCGGTGTTCGTCGTCGGCCGAGGGGCCGGCCCCCGGTGGTGGGGGCCGGCCCCTCGGCCGTTGTGTCGTGCGGTGTTTTTTTGGGGGGTGCACCGGCCGGGCGCGGGGTCCGGCCGGTGCGTCCCTGGGTGTGTCACTGGCGGGCGCTGATGACGTCGGCGGGGCGGCCGCCGAGTGCGACGCGGCCGGGGACCAGGGTGGCCGCCGCGGTGAGCAGTGCGGCCAGGCCGAGGACGCCCAGGAACATCGGCAGGTCGAGGGAGGGCTGGGCGGCGCCGGTCATCCCGATGCTGAAGGCGGTGAGGACCGCGAGGGAGATGGCGGTGCCCAGGACCGCGGCGACCAGGACGATCAGGGCGGACTCGATCCTGAGCATCGACATCACCTGGCGTCGGGTGGTGCCGACCAGGCGCAGGAGGGCGAACTCGCGGGTGCGTTCGGAGACCGACATGGCCAGGGTGTTGACCACGGCGATCGCGGTGAACGCGATGATCAGGCCCATCGCGAGGTAGTTGACCTCGGCGTTGGACTGCTGGACCTCGGCCTGGAGGTCGTCGACCTGGGTGCGGTCCAGGATGCCGATGCCGGGGAACTGTTCGAGGGCGCCGGCCAGTTGTTCGCGGCCGGCCTTGCCGTCGCCGGCGGTCTTGACCAGGACGGAGGAGGCCAGCGGGTTGTCGACGTGCCGGGCCACCAGGGCGTGGGACATGGTCAGGTCGCCGAATCCCAGGCCGCGTTCGTAGACGGCGGCGACCTTCAGTTCGACTTCGGTGGCGTCGCCGAGTGTGACCTTGAGTGTGTCTCCGGGTTTCTTGCCGAGGTGGTCGGCGGAGACGTCGCTCATCGCGATGCTCCTGTCGCCGAAGTCCTTGAGGCTTCCCCGGGAGACGTCGGGGTCCCAGTTGGTGGTGAGGCCGGTGGTGGAGATGCCCTGGGCGGGGTATTTGTCGAGGCCGACGCGGACCTGGGTGCGGACGATCTCGGTGACCTGGGTGACGCCGGGCACGGTGCGCAGTGCGTCGGTGGCCCGGGCGGGGACGCCGGGGCCCTCGGAGGCGACGACCCAGTCGGCCTTGTTGCCGGCCTTGGCCTGGGCCGTGGCGGCGTCGCCCATGGTGGTCTGCACGAACAGGACGGTGCAGGCCATGCCGATGAGCAGGACCAGGGGGGTGACGGCGGCGGCCATCCGTTTGGCGTTGGCCCGGGCGTTGGCGGTGGCGAGGTGGCCGCCGACGCGTGAGATCTTCAGCGGGATGCCCAGGACGGCGACGGCGATGCGGGCGATGACCGGGCCGAGCAGTGAGACCGCGACGGCCAGGACGACGACGGACAGGAACGTGACGGGCTGCGAGGCCGGTTCGGTGCGCAGGAAGCCCAGCAGGACGACCACGCCGATGCCGAGGGCCAGGACGAGGATGCCCGCGCCGAGCCGTCCCCAGGCGAAGTGGCGCTGTTCCATGGATGCCTCGGACAGGGCCTCGGCCGGGCGGATGCGGGCGGTGCGGCGGGCGGAGATGCGGGCCGCGACCCATGCGCCGAGCAGGGCCGCGCCGACGGCGGCGGCGAACGGCACGAAGCTGAAGGTGAGTTCGAGGGTGTCGGGGATGGCCTTGAAGTCGATGAACTTGCTGTGCAGCCAGTACGCGATGGGCAGGCCGGCCACCGAGCCGAGGCCGCCGGCGAGGCCGCCGATGATCAGGGCCTCGCGGCCGATCAGCTGGCGGATCTGCTTGGGGGTGGCGGCGATGGCGCGCAGCAGGGCCAGTTCGCGGTAGCGCTGCTGGATGGACAGGGCGAAGGTGCCGACGACGACGAGGATCGCGACGAGCAGCGAGGTGCCGCCCATGGCGCCGCCCATGGAGACGAGTTTGACGCGGGCCTTGCCGGCGTCGAGGAATTCGATGGGGCCGCGTTCGCCGCCGGTGGCGACGGCGTACCTGCGGCCGTCGCCGTCCAGGGCCTTCTTCGCCTGGTCGGCGAGGTCGGACGGGGAGACGCCGGGTTTGGGCAGCAGGCCGACGGTGGTGATCTGGCCGGGGCGTCCGGACAGGGTGCGGGCGGTCTCGTCGGAGAAGAACAGGGAGGTCTGCTGGTGCAGGTCGCCGTCCTGGGGTGCGGCGATGCCGCTGATCTTGTAGGTGGTGGGGGCGCCGGTGGACTGGATGACGAGGCTGCTGCCGGTCTTCAGGCCGGTGCGGGTGGCCAGTTCCCGGTCCAGGACGACGTCGCCGGGGCTGGTGGGTGCTTTGCCCTCGGTCAGCCGGAAGGGGGTCAGTTCGGCGGAGGACCAGGCGTGGCCGTAGGAGGGTTTGTTGTCGATGCCGGGCACGATGCGGCCCTGGGGGCCGACCGCGTAGGCGGGGAAGTTCGTCTCGGGCACCGCCTTGCGCACGCCGGGCAGGGCGGCGAGGGTCTGGAGGGTCTTCTCGGGCAGCCAGACCCGTTCGGCCAGGGGCTTGGCCTTGTGCTTCTGCTTGACCTTGCCCTTCTTCTTCTTGACGGTGGTCTGGTGGACGTTCTGGTCGGCGCCGACGATGACCGGGGCGGCGGCGTAGCGTTCGGTGGCGATGGTGCCGCGCAGGCCGGTCTCCAGGAGGATGCCGCAGGCGGTGACCAGGGCGGCGGCGCAGAACAGGGCGAGGAAGGCGCCGATGAAGCCGCCTTTCCTGGCCTTGAGGGTCTGCAGTGCGTAGCGCAGCATCAGGCCCACGCTCCCAGGTGTGTCATGCGCTCGGCGACGAGGTCGGCGGTCGGGGCGTCCATCTGTCCGGCGATCTTGCCGTCGGCCAGGAATAAGACGGTGTCGGCGTAGGAGGCGGCGACCGGGTCGTGGGTGACCATGACGACGGTCTGGCCGGTCTCGTCCACGCAGGTGCGCAGCAGGGAGAGGATCTCCTTGGCGGTGACGGTGTCGAGGGCGCCGGTGGGTTCGTCGCCGAAGATGACGTCGGGGCGGGTGATGAGGGCGCGGGCGATGGCGACGCGCTGCTGCTGGCCGCCGGAGAGTTCGGCGGGGCGGTGGGAGGCGCGGCCGCCCAGGCCGACGCGGCCCAGGATCTCGTCGAGCCAGTTCCTGTCGAGGCTCTCGCCGGCCAGGCGCAGGGGCAGTTCGACGTTCTGGCGGACCGACAGGGAGGGGATGAGGTTGAAGGCCTGGAAGACGAAGCCGATGCGCTGGCGGCGCAGTTTCGTCAGCTGGGTCTCGTTCATGTCGTTGAGCTGGGTGTCGCCGATGTAGGACTGGCCGGTGGTGGGTTTGTCGAGGCCGGCCGCGCAGTGCAGGAATGTCGATTTGCCGGAGCCGGAGGGGCCCATCACGGCGGTGAAGGAGCCGCGCTCGATCCCTACGGAGACCCCGTCCAGGGCCCGTACGCCTCTGCCGCTTTTGCCGTACACCTTCGTCACGTCGGCCAGTCGAAGGGCGTGCCCCCGGTTGACCGTGTTGTAGCCGTTGTTTCGGGAAGGGCGGCTCGTCTCGGTCACCATGTTGCGACCTGTCCTCTCCATAGTGTGGTTCCGGGTCTCAGAGGGATGGTTTTTGAGCGTATAAGGCATCGGGTCGAGCGTGTTCCGTACTTCTATATTCGATCTATTTATGGGTGGTTCGGTGCGGTTGGGCGGGTGTCCTGCGGTGGGAGGGGGTGCGTCTGCGGCGCAGGAGCAGGGCTGCCGCGGTGGCGGTGAGGCAGGCGGCGTAGGAGGCGGTCACCCAGGGGGCGGGGGTGCGGCCGGCGGTGAGGCCGTGGATCACGGCGGCGGTCCAGCCGGCGTAGGAGGACGCGTGCAGGATGCGGAACGGGCGGATCCAGCGGCGGGCCGCGAACAGGCCGCGCCAGATGCCGGTGGCGGCGGCCAGCAGGAAGAGGTGGCAGGCCAGGGTGCCCAGGGCGAGCCAGAAGTCGGCTGCGGTGGTGGGTGGCGGGCCGATGAGGAGGGCGTCGCGGGGGGTGATGCGGTGGGCTGCGATCTTGACGGTGATGTGCAGGAGGAGGAAGGCGATTCCGGCCAGTGCGGCGGTGCGGTGCAGGTGCTGGGCGTACTGGCGGTGGCGGGGGGTGAGCAGGTCGCGGAAGGTGCTGGTGAGGCCGAGGAGTACGGAGCCGGAGAGGCAGACCAGGGCGGCGACGCCGGCCATGGTGTCCAGCCAGGTCCGTACGGGGCCTGCGGCGAGGGCGGCGGTGGTGATGAGGGCTGTGGCGGTGAGGGTGGCGGCGAGGAGGGGTGCGGGGCCGGGGGGCGGGGTGTGCGGGGGGTCTTTGCGGGGAGCGGGGGCCGGTTCGGGGGCGGGTGCGGGGGTGGGGGTGGTGTGCTGGGTGAGGGCCATGGGGGCTCCGGGGGTGGGGGGTGCGGAGGGTTTCGGGCATGGCTTCGCGCCGCGGGAAGGGGGGGTTTCTCGCGGCGCGAAGCCGGCTCTCACGCCGGGGCGTGGAGGTGGACCGGTCCGGCGGGGTCTGCGGCCGGGCGGGCCACGGAGGCCGCCCAGCGCTCGCCGATGTCGAGGTCGGTCACCTGCCAGCGTGTTTCCTCACCGCGGTAGCGGTGCACCACCTGTACGGGCCCGTCCTGTGCGGGGTGGACGTCCAGGGTGTTGAGCGCCATGCCCAGCAGGCCGAGGCCGACGGCCTTGACCACGGCTTCCTTGCGGGTCCAGGCCCGGTGGAAGGCGGCGTCCCTGGCCGGGCCCTCGGGCAGGCCCAGGACGTGTGCGCTCTCGGTGGCGGTGAGGACCATGTCGGCCAGGCCGGCCGGTTCGACCGGCCGGCGGGCCTCCACGTCCACGCCCACCCAGTCGCCCGCCCGTATGGCGAAGGCTCCGGCCCCCGCGGTGCGTGACAGGCTGACCGCGAGCGGGACCGGCGGGTCGGACACAGCGGGCGGGCCGTGTTCCCGGTCGCCGCAGCCGGGGCAGGTGCGGCGGCCGAAGCCGACCTGGTGCGGTTCGATGCCGAGCAGTGCGGCCACGGCCCGGCGGGCGCCGGCCCGGGTGGCGGTGAACGCGGCGGCGTCCGCCTCGGCGTGGAAGCGCTGGGCCCGGCCCCGTTCCACTTCGTCGAGCACGGCGTAGTCCGCCGGGTCGGTCCTGGTGCCGAGCGGCCACCACCACACGTGGATCTCGCCCGATTCCCGCATCCGGTCGACCGCTTCGAGCGCCGGGCGGGGTATGCGCACCTCGCTGATCGCGGTGTTCCGCCGAGGTGTCATCTGGCCTCCTCTCGATCCTTATCGATACGGCCGGTCTCAGGCCAGTCCGTTGAGGCGCAGGAGCAGTTCCTTGACCTCGGTGGCGTGGTAGCGGTCCCGTTCCTGGCCCGGGTCGGAGCACAGCAGCAGCGGCCCGTCCCGGTGGTCCTGGGGCAGCCGTCCGTGGCTGCCCCTGACGTGGGCCGGGTCGAGCGGCACCACGGTGAGCGGTGCGCGCATCCCGGCCTTCTTGCGCAGCAGGGTGAGTGCTGCCTTCGCCTTCACCGCCCTGTCGGCGGGGTCGAAGAAGAGTTCGGCCGGGTCGTAGCCCGGCTTGCGGTGGATCTCGACGCCGCGTGCGAAGTCGGGGGCGCGGGTGTCGTCGAGCCAGTAGTAGTAGGTGAACCAGGCGTCCGGTTCGGCGACGGCGACCAGTTCGCCCGCGTTGGGGTGGTCGATGCCGTAGGTGTTCTGCTGGGTGCGGTCCCAGATCTCGTCGATGCCGTCGGTGTGTTTGAGGACGTCGCGCACGCGCGGGATGTCGGCGGGGTCGGCGACGTACACGTGGGCCGCCTGGTGGTCGGCCACGGCGAACGCGCGGGAGGTGCAGGGGTCCAGGTATTCCATGCCGCGCTGAGTGTAGACGGACAGGAGTCCTTCGCGGCGCAGGGCGCGGTTGATGTCGACGGGGCGGGAGACGGGGCTGATGCCGTATTCGGCGAGGGCGACGACGGTGGTGCCGCGGTCGCGCAGGTCCGTCAGGAGGGGGGCGATGGCGGTGTCGGCCTCGCGGGCGGCGAGCAGGGCCTGGGGGCTGTCGGGGCCGTAGCGCTGGAGGTCGTAGTCGAGGTGGGGCAGGTAGATGAAGGACAGGTCGGGGCGGCGGGTGTCGTTGATGTGGCGGGCTGCCCGGGCGATCCATCGGGTGGAGGCGATGGAGGCGGTGGGTCCCCAGTAGTGGAAGAGGGGGAATTCGCCCTGGATTTTGGTGAGTTCGTCGCGCAGTGCGGCGGGTTTGGTGTAGCAGTCGGGGGATTTGCGGCCGTCGTAGTGGTAGACGGGGCGGGGGGTGAGGACGGTGTCGACGTCGGCGCCCATGGCCCACCACCAGCACAGGTAGGCGGTGGTGTGGTCGGGGTTCTTCCGGCGGGCGGTCTGCCAGACCTTCTCGCCGTGGACGAGGGCGTTGTGCTGGCGCCACATCATGACTTCGCCGTGGTCGCGGTGGTACCAGCCGTTGGCGACGGCGCCGTGGTCGCGGGGCAGCAGTCCGGTGGTGAGGGTGGCCTGGACGGTGGCGGTGACGGCGGGGAAGACGGTGTCGAGGCGGGCGGTGAAGCCTTCCTGGCCGATGGCGGCGATGTGCGGCATCTGGTCCAGGAGGCGGGGGGTGAGGCCGACGGTGCACAGGACGGCGACCTGGCGGGTGGTCATGGTGTGGCTCCGGGGTGCTCGGTGAGGCCGAGGCGGGTCAGTTCGCCGTGGGTCCATTCGAGTTCGGTGGCGATGCCGGCGGCGATGCCGGCGGCGCCGGTGGGGCGCAGTCCGGCGGGCAGGACGTCCCAGGTGTAGGTCTCGACCTCGACGTGGTCGGTGAGGGCGTGCGGTCCGCCGAGTGTGGCGCGCAGGGTTTCCTGGAGGGCGTCGCTGGTGTTGCGCAGGGGTGGTTCGGGCTGGTCGTGCAGGGGGACGTGGTAGTGGATGCGCCAGGGTGCGTCGCCGGGCAGGGCGCCGGCCAGGGCGGGGGCGAGGTCGTCGCAGCCGCGCAGGGTGCCGTCGGGGAGCTGTTCGCGGACCTGGTGCAGGAAGCGGGGTTCGGTGAAGGGGTGCAGTGCGTTGCGGGACTCGGTGTCGGCGGGGGTGTCGGCGACCAGGGCGGAGGATGCCTGGAGTTTGACGATGGGTACGCCTTCGGCGACCAGGGCGGTGACGGCGTCGTGCGGGTCCTCGTGCTGGACGGCGAGGTGGCAGGCGTCCAGGCACAGGCCGATCCAGTCGTGGTCGGCGCCGGCGATGGCGTGGGCGGCCTGGGCGGTGGTCTCGGCGACGCAGCCGGGTTCGGGTTCCAGGCCGACGCGTATGGTGCGGCCGGTCTCGGCCTCGATCTGCTTGAGTCCGGCGGCCAGTTCGTCGAGGTGGCGGGCGGCGGCCGAGCGCTGCACGCCGGTCCAGGGGGTGCGCCAGGCCAGGGGCAGGGTGGATATGGAGCCGCGGGCGGCGTCGGGGGGCAGCAGGGCGGCCAGGACGCGGGCGAGGTTGAGGGTGTAGGTGAGGCGGGAGGGTTCGGACCAGTCGGGGAAGTACACGCCGCGTTTGACGACGGGGGTGTGGAAGCCGCGGTAGGGGAAGCCGTTGAGGGTGACGGTCTCCAGGCCGCGGGCGGTCAGGGTGCGGCGCAGTTTCCCGGTGTCGTCCGGGTGGGCGGCGAGGTGGTGGGCGACGTCGGCGGGGAGCCACAGGCCCAGGCCGACGAGGTCGGTGTCCAGGTGGCGGCGGACCTGTTCGGCGTGGTCGGTGAGCTGGGCGGTGATTCCGTCGAGGGTTTCCGCGGGGTACACGTTGGTGCAGTAGGCGAGGTGGATGGTGGTGGAGTCGGGGTGGTGCAGACGCATGATGAATCGCCCTCAGCTGCCGCCGCGGGCGATCGAGTTGCCGGCGTACAGCCCCGCGGCCTGTACATCGTTGTAACCGTCCAGGTCAAGCCTGCCCGACTGCCCGTAGAACGTGATCGGGTTGCGCCACATGACGCGGTCGACATCATCCTCGTCGAAACCGGCGTCGAGCATGGCCTGGGCGGTGATCCTGGTGAGCAGGGGGTCGCTGTGTCCCCAGTCGGCCGCCGAGTTCACGAGCATGTGCTCCGTTCCGTACTTTTTGAGGATGTCGACCATCCGCTGCGGGGTCATCTTGGTGTCGGGGTAGACGGAGAAGCCCATCCAGCAGCCGGTGTCGATCACTTCGGTGACGGTGACCTCGTTGAGGTGGTCCAGGACGACGTGGCCGGGTTCGATGCCGGATTCCTCGATGACGGCCAGGGAGCGGGCGGTGCCGCCGGCCTTGTCGCGGTGGGGGGTGTGGACCAGTGCGGGCAGGGCGAATTCGACGGCCAGGGCGAGCTGGGCGCGGAAGGCGTGGTCCTCGGCGTCGGTCATGGTGTCGTAGCCGATCTCCCCGACCGCTACGACGGAGTCCTTGGCGAGGTAGCGCGGCAGCAGGTCGAGCACGGGGGTGCAGCGCGGGTCGTTGGCCTCCTTGGGGTTGAGGCCGATGGTGCAGTGGTGGCGGATGCCGAACTGGGCGGCGCGGTAGGGCTCCCAGCCGAGCAGGGCGTCGAAGTAGTCGGCGAAGCTGGCCGGGTGGGTGCGTGGCTGGCCGAGCCAGAAGGCCGGTTCCACCAGGGCGCGTACACCTGCGTCGTACATGGCCCGGTAGTCGTCGGTGGTCCGGGACGTCATGTGGATGTGCGGGTCGAATATGCGCATGGCCGGTCTCCGTCGGGTGGGTGTGGCCCGGTCCTCGTGTGCGGGGCCGGGTGGGGTGGTTTCTCAGCCGTCGTGGGTGGCGATCAGCCACAGGTCGGCGGGTACGGTGCGGCCGGCGGCGCGGCGTTCGGCGGCGAAGCCGGTGGCCATCCGGGCGAGTTCGGCGTCGCGTCGTTCGTGCAGTCCGGCGACCTTGGCCAGGGGGATGCCGGTGAACAGGCATTTCAGGACGGCCTGGCGCCAGCGGTACTGGTCGAGGTGGGCCTGTGCGTAGGGGCCGAGTGCGGCGGCGATCAGGCGGTTGTCGTTGGTGCGCAGGGCGTCGTCGGTGAGGTGGACGGCGTGGGGGCCCAGGGGCAGGAAGGGCAGGGCGTGCAGGACGCCGCGGCGTTCGGCCGCGTCGCCGTCGCGGTAGCGCCGGGTGGCTTCCTGGGCCAGTGGGGTTGCGTGGAGGTCGAGCCGGGCGAGCAGGCGGGTGCGTACGGCGTCCTCGATGTGCCAGCCCGCCCAGCCGGGCAGCCGGGTGCGGCCGTAGCGGCGGCCGGCGGCGGGGAAGCGGCTGTCGAGGGCGGTGGGGCCCTGTTCGGTGACGGCTGCGAGGTCCTGGTTCAGGCGGGTGCGGTGTTCGTGGCCGAGGGCGGAGCCGAGTCCTTCGGCCAGGGCGCGCAGGGTCAGGGGGTGGTGCACGGTGGTGGGGGGCGGGGTGATCGTGGGTGCGGTCATGCCGGTTCGGTCTCCTTCGGCCGGGCTGCGGTGCGCAGGAACTCGATGCTGTGGCGGGCGGTCGCGGTGGCGGCGTGGCTGTGCCGGGGCAGTTCCACGGAGACCAGGCCTCGGTATCCGGCGGTGGTCAGGGCGTGCAGGACCGGGGGGAAGTCGATCTCGCCCTGGCCGAAGGGCAGGTGTTCGTGGATGCCGCGCCGCATGTCCTCGATCTGGACGTGGGCGAGGCGGTCGGATGCCAGTTCGATGCAGCGGGGGACGGTGTGGGGTTCCAGGCACCGGCAGTGGCCGATGTCCAGGGTGAGGCGGAAGCGTTCGGGGCGGCCGAGGGCGCGGTGGAGTCTGCGGTAGCCGGCGAGGTCGGCGACGAGCATGCCGGGTTCGGGTTCGAAGGCGAGGTCGATGCCGGTGGCGTCGGCGTGTGCGACGGTTTCGGCGCAGCCCTCGACGAGGTGGTGCCAGGCCTGTTCGGGGGTGGTGTCCGGGTCGGGGGTGCCGCTCCAGAAGTGGACGGCCTCGGCGCCGAGTTCGGCGGCGATGCCGATGGCGCGGCGCAGCAGTCCGCGGCGCAGTTCGCGGCCTTCGGGTTCGGCGGACATCAGGGTGGGGCGGTGTTTGTTCCAGGGGTCCAGGAGGTAGCGGGCGCCGGTTTCGACGACGACGGCGAGGCCGGTGGCTTCCAGTGCGTGCCGGGTGCGGGTGATCTGCCGGGGCAGGTCGGGTGCGTAGGGGTCGAGGTGCTGGTGGTCCAGGGTGAGGGAGACGCCCTGGTATCCGAGGTCGGCCAGGACGCGCAGGGCGTCGGGCAGGCGGTGGTCGGCGAAGCCGTTGGTGCCGTAGGCCAGGCGCAGGCCGCCGGGCGGGGCGGGGTGGTGGGTGCTCATGTCGGGGACACCTTCCGGGCGAGGCGGCCGGCCAGGGGCAGGGCGGCGACGAACGGCAGGGCGAGCAGGGGTGCTCCGGCGCGGGCGATCAGGGCGGCCTGGAGGGGCAGCAGGGCGTGGATGCCGGCGCCGACGGCGGCGCGGACGCGGGGAGGTGAGGGGTTGCGGGCGGCGGCGCTCTGGGCGCGGGTGCAGGTGCCGGCGTAGGCGGCCAGGGCGGTGGCGGTGACCAGGGTGCGGGCGGGGTGGTGGGGTGCGGGGTGCCCGGTGGTGGCCGGTGCGGCGGGGGGCGCGGTGAGGAGGCGGGCGGTGCCGGCGCCGGTGATGGCCGTCGTGGTGGCCAGGGAGAGTTCCGGTTCGCCGGCCGGGGCGCCGTCGACCTCGTGGCGGCTGAGGCGGGTGACGGCGTAGGTGTGTGCGGCGACGGTGGCGGCGGCCGGGAGGGCGGCGGGCAGCCGGCCGGGGCCGGTGGCGTGCAGGACGTCCAGGGCGCGGGCGGCGGCCATGGCGGCGGGGCCGAGCGCGGTGTGTTTGAGGCCGAGGTCGTAGGCCCAGACGGCGGTGGCCAGCGGCAGGGTGCGGTGCAGCAGGGTGTGCCGGCCGCCGGCGAGGGCGGCCAGGCCCAGGCCTGCGCCGGTGAGGGCGGTGGCGGTGGCCAGGGCGGCGCGCGGGGTGAGGCGGCCCGAGGGGATGGGGCGGTGGGGGCGTTCGGTGGCGTCCTGGGTGCGGTCGGCCCAGTCGTTGAGGGCCATGCCCGCCCAGTAGAGGGTGACGGAGGAGGCGGCCAGGGCCGTGGTGCGCAGGGCGCCGGGGCGGCCGGCCGCCAGTGCCCCGGCGACGACGTCGCCGGGGACCGTGAGTGCGGCCGGGGCGCGGACCAGTTCCGCGTAGAGGGCCGGGGAGGTGTTCACCGGGGGCTGCCCGCGGTGGCCGGGACGGGGGCGTTGGCCCAGGCGGTCAGGGCCTCGTACTGGAGGGTGAGGTTGTGTTCGCGGGAGCCGGCCGGGTCCTTGAAGAAGAAGCCGAGCGCGGTCAGTGCGCCGGCCTCGCCGCGGCGGCGGCCGTGGGCGGCCAGCCGGGCGAGGTCCAGGACGAGCGGGGCGGCCAGGGCGGAGTCGCAGCCCTGCCAGGTGAACTGCATGGACATCCGTACGCCGAGGAAGCCCTCGAAGGAGATGTGGTCCCAGGCGGTCTTCCACTCCCCCATCTCGGGGACGTTGTCGATGTGGACCTGGCCCTGGACGGGGTGGCCGACGGTCTCCTCCAGGCTGCGCTGTTTGGACTCGGTCTTGCTGCGGGCGGCGGCGGGGTCCTGGAGGGTGGCGCCGTCGCCGCCGCCCAGGAGGTTGGTGCCCGACCAGGAGCGCAGGCGCAGGGCGCGCTGGGTGAACATCGGGGCCAGGGCGCTCTTGACGAGGGTTTCGCCGGTCTTGCCGTCGCGTCCGGCGTGCGGGACGCCGCAGGTGCGGGCGAGCTGTTCCAGGGCGGGCAGCGAAGCGCCCGCGGAGGGGGTGAAGTTGATGTAGGCGCAGCCGGCGCGGAAGGCGGCGTAGGCGTACAGGGAGCTGGGCGGGAGCAGGTCGGTGCTGGTGGCGAGGGCGGCTTCGAGGTGGGTGAGGTCGAGGTGGGCGGGGTCGGGGTCGGGCAGTGGTTCGGTGGAGGAGACGTTGATGACGACGACCTGTTCCAGGGCGTGCCGTTCGCGGAAGGAGGCGATGTCGGCCGCCAGGCGTGCGGCGGTGGCGGCCTGGGTCTCGCCGGGGCGGGGTGATCCGTCGCGGATCTCGCGGTCGGCGGCTTCCAGGGCGTCGTGCACGGTGGCGGGCAGTGCGGGGGGCAGGACGCCCGCCGCGGCGAGCTGCCCGGCCCTCGCCGTCAGGGGGACGGACACGATGTCGTGTCCGGCGAACACGAGGTCGGCGAGGGCCGGGAGTGATGCGTCGCGGAACGGGGGGAGGTCCGTGACGCATCCGTCCGGGGAGGCGTGGCCCGCGGCGATCGCGGCGGCGCCGGCGGTCGCGGCCGTGGCGACCGAGCCTCGTGCGCCGATCATCCAGACGCCGATGCGGGGTGAAGTTGCGGTCGTGGCTGGCATGGTGGGCTGTGCCTCCTGAGTCGTACGGGGGTGGGGCCGTGGCCCCGGGGGCTAGAACGTGCCCAGGTCGGCCGGGTAGGGGTAGGTGTCGAAGGCCCGGTCGAGCTGGCGGGGGCTGCGGTGCATCCACTTGCGGGTGATGCCGTGCACGGTGCGCCGGGGCAGGGGCTTGTTGTCGTTGGCGTCGGTGACCGGCCGGCCCAGGGACTGCAGTTCCCAGGCGGTGCCCGCGAGGCGGTTGATGTGCGTCCACCACTGCGCGTCGATGTCCAGCAGCCGGAAGCCGGCCAGGAAGGGGTGCCAGCGGTGGTAGGCGTGGGTGAAGTCCGGCGGGGTGAAGTTCATCATGTGGACCTTGTTGCCGGCCGGGCGGCGCGGGTCGAACAGGACGCCCTGGCCGAAGAGCTGGAAGGCGTGGACCAGTCCTTGCGGGTCGTGGCGGTAGAACTCGCGGTAGACCTCGCGCTGGGCGTCGGACAGGAGCTGGAAGGCGTCGCGGTTGGGGCGGATGAGCTCCAGGTAGCTGCGCGGGTAGCGGCCGCCGGTGCGGGTGGCGGCCCAGCCCGAGTCGATCTTGGTGAAGTCGCCGAAGGGCTTGCAGATGACGTCGACGGCCTCGGAGAGTTCGGGGGTCGGGTTGTAGTAGAACCGCTCGTCGTACTCGTACCAGAACTCGTTGGCGCGGCGGTCGCCGACCATGCCCGGGACCTCGGGGAACCGGTGGGGCCGGCCGTGTGCGGCGGCCGGCAGGGTGCCGGCCACCGTCACCGCGGCCGCCGCCCCGGCGATGCCGGCGGCGGCCCTGAGGACGCCCCGGCGGTCCATGGTGTTGTGCGGCATCGGTGGGTCTCCTTCGTCGGTGGGCGGTGCGTCGATGTGCGGTGTGTCGGTGTGCGGTGTGTCGGTGTGCTGATGTGCGGTGTTGCACTGATGCTCGCGGGGTGCGCTATGTGCGTCCTATAACCGTCCCGGCAGGGTGTATTGGCTGGTCATGTGGGGTGCGGGCGGGGGTGGAAGCCGTTGTGATGCCGGGACGATAGGGCAACGGATTACGTTCTTCCGGAAAACGGCCGTGCGCAGCGCCGAGCCGTTCTCCGGCCCCGTGTGCGGGCCGGCAGCCGGTCACTGCCCCCACCAGTGAAGGAGACACTGTGGTCACGCTCACCAACGCCCGGGTCCGGCTCAGGGACACCGGTGGCGAGGGGAATCCGCCCCGATTACACGGCCCCCTCGCCCGGTGCGCGGCGGCCATGGCCCTGCTCGCGGCCGTCGCCGCGGGCGGTCTGTTCCTCGACGAACGCACCGTGCTGGGTGAGGGGGTGTGGCTCAAACCCCTGAAGTTCGCGGTGTCCTTCGGCCTGTACGCGATCACTCTGGCGTGGATGATCGGTCTGATGGAGCGCCGGCGGCGTGCCCTGCGGCGGGTCGGCACGCTTCTGGTGGTGCTGTTCATCGTCCCGGAGATGTCGGTCATCACGTTCCAGGCCGTGCGGGGCGAGCGCAGTCATTTCAATGTGTCGTCCACGCTCGACGACGTGCTGGTCAAGGCGATGGGCGGGGCGGCGTACGCCGGCTGGGCCATGACGCTGCTGCTGGGGGTCCTGCTGCTGTGGCAGCGCAGGGTGGACCGGCCGATGGCGTGGGCCCTTCCGCTGGGGCTGTTCGTGTCCCTGGCGGGGATGTCGGTCGGGTATCTGATGACCACTCCCACGGCCGCGCAGCAGCGGGCCCTGGACGCCGGGCAGGATCCGCCCGTTCTGGGTGCGCACGGTGTCGGGGTGGCGGACGGGTGTCCGGGGCTGCCGCTGACCGGCTGGGCGACGGGCGGCGGGGATCTGCGGGTGGCGCACTTCGTGGGTCTGCACGCGCTGCAGCTGCTGCCTCTGGTGGCCGTGGGGCTGGGGATGCTCGCGGTGCGGGTGCCGTTGCTGCGGGGCGAGGGCACGCGCACGGCCCTGGTCGTGGTCTGCGGTGCGGGCCATGCCGCGGTGACCGCTCTGCTGCTGTGGCAGGCGCGGCGGGGCCAGGCGCTGTTCGAGCCCGACCGTGCCACGCTCATGGCCGGTGCCTGGCTGGCCGGTGCGGTCGTGGCGGCGGTGGTCGCGGTGCTCGTCGCGGCGGCGTGCCGTGCGGGGCGGGCCTCGCCCGGGAGGTGATGTTCCCGCAAGGGTGCCCGCGGGGGGCCGTCGCGGTTGCGGCGGTCCCCCGCGGGCACCTGTGCGGGGTGCGGTGTTCCCGGGGCCCGCCCGGGGGGTTGTTCAGCGGGTTGTCGCGAAGGGGCCCCGGCGCAGGGCCGGGGAGATCAGGGCGGCCAGGGCGGTCGCGGCCATCGCGAGGCTGAGTGCCAGGATCGTGCGGGTGGGGCCCATGCCCTCCAGGGCGAAGCCGGCCGCGACGGGGCCGGCGGCCATGGCGCCGCCGCCGACCAGCATGGCCAGGGAGTTGGCCCGGCCCCGCATGTTGTCCGGGGCGATCCGTACGAGGTAGACCCCGCCGGCCACGTTGAACACTCCGCCCACGTAGCCGCTCAGGGCGAAGATCGTGCCCAGGGCGTAGGGGTCGCGGAGCACGGCGACGGGCACCATCAGCAGGGCCCAGACCGTCAGTCCGGCGATGACCAGGGCGCGCATCGACAGGCGTTCGGTCCATCTGCCGCCGCTCAGGGCTCCGGCCAGGCCGCCGGCTCCGCTGAGCGAGAGCACGACGCCTGCCTGGAACTCGGTGCCGCCCGCCGACTGGATGCCGGACATCACGGCCAGGTTGAGGCCCTGGAAGAGGAGGTTGGAGACGGCTATGGCGGCCATCACGGCCCGCAGGAAGTGCTGGCGCCACATCCAGGCCAGGCCGGCGCGGACCTCGGCGGCCAGGGCGGTCTCCCGGGTGTCTTGGCGTTCTTGCTGGAGTTTCCCGCGTACCTTGAACAGGCAGGCGGTGGAGGCGAGTTGGCCCAGGGCCGCGGCTGCGAACGGCAGTGCCGTGCCGAGGGTGACCAGTGCGCTGCCCAGTGGCTGGCCCGTGATGGCGGCCGCCCGGGTGCGGGCCTCGTTGCCGGTCATGGCGGCGCCGATCTGCTCGGGCGGCACCACGGCGGGCACGGCGGCCCGTTCGGCCAGCTGGAACAGCACGCCCAGGGTGCCCTCGGCGAACGCGGCGGCCAGCAGCGCCCACAGCCAGATGTGCCCGCTCAGCAGGAGCGCCGCGACCGCGGCGGTCACCACCGCCTGTCCCAGTCCGGCCGCCAGCAGGATGCGCCGCCGGTCCCAGCGGTCGACGAGTGCGCCCGCGGGCAGTTGCACCACCAGTTGCGGGAGCAGCAGCGCGGTGCCGACCAGTCCGGCGTCGGCGGGCGAGGCGGTCGCCCACAGGACGGCGAGCGGGTAGGCGACGGCGGTGGCGCGTCCGGCGAGCAGCGAGAGGCCGGCGCCGCCCCACAGCAGGCGGTAGTCGCGGTTGCGGCGCAGCGGTACGGGCGGGGGCGGCGCGGTCCCCCCGCCCTCCTCCCCTCCCCCGCTCCCCTTCCCGTTCCCGTTCCGGTTCCGGTTCCCGTCCGGGGCGGGCCGCAGCTGTTCGGCCGGGCGGTGGTCCTCCCCCGGTACGGCACCGGCGTCCGTGCCGGTGCCGGTGCCGGTGCCGGTGCCGGTGTCGGTTTCGGTTTCGGTGTCGGTTTCGGTTTCGGTGTTGTTGTGTGGTGCTGCCGGGAGCCATGGCAGCACTGCCGGGTCGGTCGCGGGCTCGGTCGCGGGTTTCATCGTGCGGCCACCAGGGTGCGGTCCGGGGCCGCCGCGGGCTCTTCGGCCTTCGCGGGGGTGCGGACGAACTCCAGTACCGCCATCGCGCTGTGCATCTTGTTGGTGGCCTGGGCGAAGGCGATGCTGTGCGGTCCGTCCAGCACCTCGGCCGCCACCTCCTCGCCCCGGTGGGCGGGCAGGTCGTGCATGAACACGGCGCCGGGGCTGGTGGCCCACAGGGCGGGGGTGACCTGGAAGGGGGCGAACGTGTCGCGCCAGCCGGGATCGGGCTTGCTGGTGCCGGTGGTCTGCCAGCGGGTCGTGTAGATCACGTCGTAGCCGCCGGGCAGTTCGTCCATGTCGTGCCGTTCCACCAGGGTGGCGCCGGTGCGGGCGGCCCGGGCGCGGGCCCGGTGCGCGACCGTCCCTGCGAGTCCGTAGCCGGGCGGGGTGCGGATCTCCAGGTGGACGCCGGGGAAGCGGGTCAGGGCGAGTGCGAGGGCCGCGGCCGTGTTGTTGCCCTCGCCCGCGTACAGGATGCGCAGGCCCTCGATGCGGCCGAAGTGGCGCAGCAGTGTGGTGAGGTCGGTGAGGGCCTGGGTGGGGTGTTCCCCGGCGGTCATGGCGTTGACCACGGACATGGTGTTCTGCTGTGCCCAGCCGCGCAGTTCGGCTTCCGGTCCGGCGGTCCGGGCGACCAGGACGTCGAGCATCCCGGACAGTACCCGGCCGGTGTCCTCGGTGGTCTCGCCGGTGTTGAGCTGGAGGTCGCCGGGTCCGTAGGCGATGAGGGAGCCGCCCAGGCGCAGTGCTCCGGAGGAGAAGGCGGTGCGGGTGCGGGTGGAGGTCTTGGCGAAGTAGACGCCGACCACCTGGCCGTCCAGTGGTGCGGGGCGCCGGGCGGAGCCGGCGGAGAACTCGGCGCCGCGGTGCACGATCCGTCGCAGTTCGGCGTCGGTGAGGTCGTCGATGGAGATCAGATGGCGCATGGTTCAGCCTTCCTGGGCCGGGTCGTGGGCCGTGCGGACGTCGAGTGCGGCGGCCAGGTGTTCCACGGTGTGGTGGCGCAGTGCCGTCGCGAGGTCGAGCGGGAGGCCGGCTCTGCGGGCGGCGAGCAGCAGGGGCGGTACGAGCAGGGAGTCGCCGCCCAGGTCCCTGAAGTCGTCGTGCACGCCGACCTGTTCGAGGCCCAGGACCTGGGCCCAGACGGCGGCGAGGCGGCGTTCGGTGTCGGTGCGCGGTTCCTGGTGGGGGGTGTCCGTGGCGGTGGCGGCGCGGGCCACGAGGGCGGCTCTGTCGCGTTTGCCGTTGTCGCCGAGCGGGAGGGCGGGCAGGGCGGTGACGGTGGCCGGGATGGCGGCGGCGGGCAGTACCGTGCGCAGGCGGTCGCGCAGTGCGGGTACCAGGACGGTGTGTCCCTGGGCGGGCACGACCCAGGCGGCCAGGCGTTTTTTGCCGTCGGCGGCGTCGACGGCGGCGACGAGGGCTTCGCGTACCGAGGGGTCGGCGGCGAGTGCGGCCTCGGCCTCGCCGGGTTCGACGCGGTGTCCGCGGATCTTGACCTGGTCGTCGGTGCGGCCGAGGAATTCCAGGGCGCCGCCGGGCAGGCGGCGGGCCAGGTCCCCGGTGCGGTAGAGGCGGGCGCCCGGCAGGCCGTAGGGGTCGGGCAGGAATGCGGCGGCGGTCAGGTCGGGGCGGTCGGCGTAGCCGCGGGCGAGTCCGTCGCCGCCGAGGTACACCTCGCCGGCGGTGCCGTCGGGGACGGGTCGCAGTGCGTCGTCCAGGAGGCGCAGGGTGGTGCCGGGGATCGGGGAGCCGAGGGCCACCAGGGTGTGCGGGTTTCGGGGCCGTTCGGGGGCGTGCAGGGTGTCGGCGTGCTGGAGTCCGGCCCGTACGCCGGATGCGGGTGCGGCGGGGCGGGGCGGGCCCGGGTGCCGGTCGCGGTGGCGGGGCAGGACGCGCAGGGCGGTGGCGGCGACGGTGGTCTCGGTGGGGCCGTATTCGGCGGCCAGGGTCATGCCGCCCGCCGGGATGCGGGCGGCGACGCGGTCGGCCTGGGCGGCCGGGTAGGCGTCGCCCGCGCAGACGGCGAGCGCGGCCAGGGAGCCGAGTTCGGCGTCGGTCAGCTGGGCTTCCAGCAGGGCCAGGTGGCCGGGGGTGAGTCCGACGAAGGAGTAGGGGGCGCCCTTGAGGAGTTCGGCGCCGAACTCCTGCGGCCGGTGGGTCTGCGGGAGCAGCCGTACGGTCTGGCCGGTCATCAGGGGTGCGTACAGGGCGGGGATGCCGAGGTCGAAGCCGACGGAGGTGAACCACGGTGCGCCGCCGGTGCCCGCCGCGGCGTACTGCTCGATTGCCCAGTGCAGGTAGTGGGAGAGCGAGCGGTGGCTGATCTCGACGCCCTTGGGGGTGCCGGTGGAGCCGGAGGTGTGCAGGACGTAGGCGAGCCGGTCCGGGTCGTGGGCGGCGGTTTTCCGGGCGGGTGCGGGGGTGTCCTCGATGTCCTGTGTGATCAGGAGCGGGACGTCGCCCAGGCGGGTGGCGTGGCGGCGTTCGGTGACCGCGAGCGAGAAGCCGGTGGCGGTGATGCGGGCATCGGGGGTGCAGGGGTCCAGGGGTACCTGGGCGGCGCCCGCCTTCCAGATGCCCAGGAGTGCGGCGACCAGGTCGAAGCCGCGGTCCAGGAGGACGGCGACGCGGGTCTCGGGGCCGGCGCCCAGGGTGCGCAGGTGGTGGGCGACGGCTTCGGCGCGGGTGTCGAGCGCGGCGTAGGAGAGGGTGGCCGTTCCGTGGGAGAGGGCGGGGGCGGTCGGGGTGCGGGCGGCCTGGGCCTCGAACGCGGTGAGGACGTCGGCGGGGGTGTCGGAGTGCGGCAGGGCGGGGGCGGCCAGGGCGGCGCGCTCGTGCCTGTCGGGGTAGGCGCCGCGGGCGTCGCCGTCGGCGCCGGTGCGGGCCATGTCGGTGAGGACGGCGGTGTAGAGCGCGGCGAGGCGTCTGGCGCGGCCGCGGGAGAGGGTGCGGGTGCGGGAGGCGATGGACAGGTGGCCGCGGACGGGGGTGCCGACGACGAGCCGGAACTCGTTGGGGCTGTCGTCGCGGCTGGCCATGATGTCGATGAGTTCGGTGTCGACCTGGTGGAAGTCGAGGTAGTGGAAGAGGACGTCGATGAGGTGGGACTCGCCGCCGGGGGTGCGCATGGCGGGCATGGGGTAGCGGCGGTGCGGCCACAGCTCGACCTCGCGGGCGAAGACCTGCCGGGCGAGTTCGCCCCAGGTCGTGGCGGTGCGTTCGTAGGGGAAGGGCACCGAGTTGAGGTACATGCCGGAGACGCGTTCGGCTCCGGCCTGTTCGGGGCGGGCGTCGGCGACCATGCCGCCGCGGAAGCGTTCGGCGCGGGTGAGCAGGGACAGGACCTTGCTGTGTGCGGCGTGCAGGACGCTCTTGTAGGGGACTTCGGCGGCGGTGGCCAGGGCGCGCAGGCCCGGTTCGATGCCGGTGAGCGGGATGTCGATGCGGTAGCGCTCGTCGGTCTCGTCGTCGCCCTGCCAGCCGGCCGGGACGCTGAACCGTTCGTGGGTGTCGACGATGTGGCGCCAGTGGTCGCGGTCGGCCGGGTCGTCCAGGGAGCGCAGTTCGCCCGCGACGAAGTCGGCGTAGCGGACGGCGGGCAGGGGCGGGGCGGGCTGGGGCTCGGTGCCGGAGCGCAGTGCGTGGTAGGCGCGGAGCATCTCCATCAGCTGGGAGTGGTAGCTCCAGCCCTCGATGACGGGGTGGCATTCGGTGATGGACAGCCACCAGCTCTCGTCGTCCAGGAGGTGGACGGCCATGCGCATGAGCGGTGCGCGGGTGAGGTCGAAGAGTTCTTCGCGGTCGCGGTCGGCGAACTCCCACAGGGCCTGCTCGCGTTGTTCGGCGGGCAGGTGGCGCAGGTCGTCGAAGAGGCAGGGCATCCGTCCGGCGGCGTGGACGAGCTGGAGGGGGCGGGAGTAGCCGTCCAGGGCGAAGGAGGTCCGCATGACCTCGTGGCGTTCGACGATCAGGTCGGCGGCCCGCTGGAAGGCGTCGGGGTCGAAGGGGAGGTCGTCGCGGATCCGGAAGGAGGTGATGTTGTGGTAGCGGTTCTCGGTGCTGCGGCCGTACATCTCGACGAGCATCCCGGCCTGGGTGAGGGAGACGGGGTAGGCGTCGGTGACGTCGGCGGGCAGGGCGGCTTGGTCCTTTTCGCCGATGAGGGCGAACCGGGCGACGGTGCCGTCCGGTGCGGCGGTGTCCGGTGCGGTGGTGTGCGTGTCGCCGAGGGCGGCGCGGAGCCGGGCCACGGTGCGGTGGGCGAAGATGTCGCGGACGCTGGTCTCCCAGCCGGCCTCGCGCAGTGCGCCGACGAGGGTGACGGCGCGGATGGAGTCGCCGCCCAGTTCGAAGAAGTTGTCGTGGACGCCGACGGTGTCGCGGCCCAGGACGGTGGCCCAGATCCCGGCGATGGCGCCCTCGGTGGTGTCGCGGGCCTCGACGTACGTGCTGTTGACGGCGGTGGCGGCGCGGCCCGGGGCGGGCAGGGCGCGGCGGTCGAGTTTGCCGTTGGCGGTCAGGGGCAGGGCGTCGAGGGTGAGGTAGGCGGCGGGCACCATGTAGGGCGGGAGGGTTTCGACGAGGCGGGCGCGCAGCGCGGCCGGGGTGAGGTCGTCGGGTTCGGCGTCCTGGGCGGGGACGAGGTAGGCGACCAGTTCCCTGGCGCCGGGGGTGTCCTCGCGGACCAGGGCGACGGCTTCGGCGACGGCCGGGTGGGCGGTGAGGGCGGTTTCGATCTCGCCGGGTTCGATGCGGTAGCCGCGGAGTTTGACCTGGTGGTCGGCGCGGGCGACGAAGTCGAGGTTGCCGTCGGGCAGTACGCGGGCGATGTCGCCGGTGCGGTAGAGGCGGGTGCCCGCCGGGCCGTAGGGGTCGGGGACGAAGCGTTCGGCGGTCAGGTCGGGGCGGCCGGCGTAGCCGCGGGCGACGCCGGTGCCGCCGATCCATACCTCGCCGGGCACGCCGACGGGCAGCGGCCGCAGGTGTTCGTCCAGGACGTACATGGTGGTGTTGGGGATGGCGCGGCCGATGGGGACGAGTTCGGTGGTGAGGGGGGTGTCGAGGAAGTAGGCGGAGTTGCCGACGGTGATCTCGGTGGGGCCGTACTCGGCGGCCAGGCGGGTGCCGTCGGGGCCCGCCGAGGTGGTCCAGCGTTCGGCGAGGCGGGCGGTGAAGGAGTCGCCCGCGGCGATGACGAGGCCGGCCAGGTTCTTGATCTGGTCGTCGGTCAGTTGCTGCTGGAGCAGGTCGAGGTGGCCGGGGGTGAGTTTGATGAAGGCGTACGGGGCGCCCCGGGCGAGCAGGGTGCCGAGGTCGGCGGTGTCGAGGTCCTGCGGGAGCAGGTGGACGTCGCGGCCGGTCATCAGGGGTGCGTAGAGGTCGGGTACGCCGAGGTCGAAGGCGATCGAGGAGAACAGCGGGGCGCCGCCGGGGCCGGCGTGCGCGTAGGCGTGGGCGGTCCAGCCGAGGTAGTTGGCCAGGCCGCGGTGGGTGACCAGGACGCCCTTGGGGGTGCCGGTGGAGCCGGAGGTGTGGATGACGTAGGCGAGGGTGTCGAGGTCGTGGGTGGTGGGCAGGGCGGCGGTGGCGGTGGTGCGGGCGGTCTGTTCGGCCGGGTCGTCGGTGACCAGGACGGTGAGGCCGTCCTCGCCGCCGTCCGGGGCGGTGTGGGCGGCGAAGCGGTGGGCGTGGCGGGTCTGGGTGAGGACGGTGCGGGTGTGGGTGGTGGTGAGCATGTGGCCGATGCGCTCGTCGGGGTGGCCGGGGTCGACGGGTACGTAGGCGGCGCCGGCGCGCCAGATGCCGAGCAGGGCGGCGATCAGTTGCGGTGAGCGGTCCAGGAGGACGGCGACGGTGTCCTCGGGGCCGATGCCGAGGCCGGCGAGGCGGCGGGCGTGCTGTTCGGATTCCTCGGCGAGGCGGCGGTAGGTGTATGGGGTGCCGTCGTGGCGCAGGGCGGTGGCGTCGGGGGTGGCGGCGGCCTGTTCGAGGATGGTGTGCAGGACGGGGCGCAGGGCGGTGGGGTCGAGGGGGTGGTCGGTGCCGACGGGGGTGGCCGGTCCGTCCAGGAGCAGGGCGCGTTCTTGGGGGCCGATGGGGTCGAGGGTGTGCAGGGGGGTGTCGGGGGCGGTGGCGATCTGGGTGAGGAGGCGGGTGTAGTGGTCGGCGATGCGGGCGGCGGTGGCGGGGTCGAAGAGGGCGGTGGCGTATTCGAGGCTGCCGTGCAGGGTGCCGTCGGCGCGTTCGGCCAGGTGCAGGGTGAGGTCGAAGCGGGCGATGGAGCTTGTGGCGGGGACGGGTTCGGCGGTGATGCCGGGCAGGTCGGGGGCGTCGGTTCCCTCGCCGGTGGCGAGGTCGAACATGACCTGGAAGAGCGGTGTGGTGGACAGGTCGCGTTCGGGTTCCAGTTCGTCGGCGATGCGGTCGAAGGGGGTGTCCTGGTGGTCGAAGGCGTCCAGGACGGTGGTGCGGTTGGCGGCCAGGACGTCGCGGAAGGTGGGGTCGGTGCCCCAGCGGGCCCGCAGGACCAGGGTGTTGTACGCGTATCCGGCCATGCGGCGCAGTTCGGGGCGGGTGCGTGCGGAGACGGCGGTGCCGACCGCGATGTCCCGTTTGCCGGTGTAGCGGCCGAGGAGGGTCTGGTAGGCGGTGAGCAGGACCATGAAGAGGGTGGCGTCGTTGTCGCGGGCGACGGTGCGCAGCTTTTCGGTGGTGGTGGCGGGGATGTCGAAGCCGTGCGTGGCGCCGTCCCAGGTGCGTACGGCGGGGCGGGGCCGGTCGGTGGGCAGGGCGAGCGGTTCGACGCCGGCGAGTTGCCTGCGCCAGTGGTCCAGGCCGCGGTCGGCGTCGGGGCCGTTTTGCCGGCGGGCGGTCCAGGCGGCGTAGTCGGCGTACTGGACGGGCAGTTCGGGCAGTTGTTCGCCGCGGTGGAGGGCGGCGAGGTCGTCCAGGAGCAGGGGGCGGGTCAGTGCGTCGCAGGCGATGTGGTGCATGACGACGAGCAGGACGTGGTCGTCGGGGGCCAGGCGCAGCAGCCGTACTCGCAGGGGGTGGTCGGTGGCCAGGTCGAAGGTCTGGGCGGCGTGGGCTTGGGTGAAGGCGACGGCGGCCTCGTCGCGGGCGGTGGTGTCCAGGCTGGGCCGGTCGGTGAGGGCGAGGTCGACGGGGCCGGGCGGGTCGATGACCTGGTGGGGGCCGTCGGGGTCCAGGACGTAGCGGGTGCGCAGGATCTCGTGGCGGGCGGCGAGGGAGTCGAAGGCCTGCTGGAGGGTGTGTGTCTGCAGGGGGCCGCGCAGCCGGTGGGCCATCGGCAGGAGGTATTCGGGGCTGTCGGGGTCGAGCTGGTGCAGGAACCACAGCTGGCGCTGTCCGGAGGACAGTTCGAGGGGCCGGGTGCGGTCGGCGGGTGGTATCGCGGCGGTGCGGGCGGGGGTGGCGGTGCCTCGCCCGGCGCGTCCGGCCAGGCGGCGGCGCAGGAGCTCGGCGCGCAGCTCCTCCTGCGTGGGCTGGGTCGGCGCGGTGGGTGCGGTCACGGCTGGTACTCCCTGTGGGCGAGGGCGAGTTCGGCTTCGGTGAGGGTCTGGATCTCGGCCGTCACGGCCTCTTCCACGGCTTCGGCGAGCCGGGTGACGGTGGGGCGTTCGAAGATGGTGCGCAGGGGAAGTTCGACGTCGAACTCCTCCTGGATGCGGGCGATGACCCGGGCGGCGCGCACGGAGTTCCCGCCGCTGCGGAAGAATCCCTGGCGGGAGCCGATGCGGTGGTCCGCGGCGGTGTCGGGGCCGAGCAGCACCTCGGCCCAGATCCCGGCGATGATCTCCTCGACGGGGCCCTCGGGGGCGGTGTACGGCTCGTCGGCGAGTGCGGCGGCGAGGTCGGGCACGGGCAGGGCGGTGGTGTCGACCTTGCCGTGCCGGGTGAGCGGCACGGTGGTGATCGGCACGAGCAGTGCGGGGACCATGTAGTCGGGCAGGCTGCGGGCGCAGTGGTCCAGGAGTTCGCTGTCGCCGGGTACGGGTGTGTTGTCGGCGGCCGTCCAGTAGGCGACGAGTGCGGCGTCGGGGCCGGTGTCGTGGACGGTGACGACGGCCTGGGCGACGGCGGGGTGTTCGGCCAGGACGGCCTGGACCTCGCCGGTCTCCACGCGGCGGCCGCGGATCTTGACCTGGCCGTCGGCGCGTCCGGCGAATTCGAGGGTGCCGTCGGGCAGCATGCGGGCCATGTCGCCGCTGCGGTAGAGGCGGGCGCCGGGTTCGCCGTGCGGGTCGGGCACGAACGCGGCGGCGGTCAGGTCGGGGCGGCCGGTGTAGCCGCGGGCCGGGGCGGTCCCGCCGATGCACAGTTCGCCGGTGACTCCGTAGGGGACGGGGGTGAGGTGTTCGTCCAGGACCCGGACCGTGCAGTGCGGGTAGGGGCGGCCGATGGGGGTGGAGGGTGCGGTGTCGTGTGCGTCCCACCGGGTGGAGGCGATGGTCGTCTCGGTGAGCCCGTATTCGTTGATGAAGCGTCGCAGTCTGCGCGAGAGGTCGCGGGCCAGGGCGGGCGGGCAGTCCTCGCCGCCGGTCTTGCCGACCAGTGGGCGGCGGCCGAATCCGGCGTCGATGAGCATCTGCCAGTGTGCGGGGGCGGCCTGGAGGTGGCTGACGCCGTGCCGGTCGAGCAGTGTCAGCTGGGCGCGGTGGTCGCGCAGTTCGTGGTCCTGGGCCAGGACGACCCGGCCGCCCGCGACGAGCGGCATGATCAGTTCGGTCCAGGAGATGTCGAAGGTGGGCTGGGCCAGGGCGAGGTAGGCGTCGTCGGGGCCCTGGCCGAAGTCCAGGTGGGCCTGGAAGGCGCGCAGGGTCGGCAGCAGGGTGCGGTGTTCGACGGCGACGCCCTTGGGGCGGCCGGTGGAGCCGGAGGTGTACATCAGGTAGGCGAGGCGTGCGGGGTCCGCGGCGGGCAGGGGTGCGCCGTCGGCCGGTGGTGCGGTGTCCGTCTCCGTGTCCAGGGTGAGGACGGGGCCGTGGTGGATCCTGGCGAGGCGTATGGCGCCGGCGGTGTCGGTGACCAGGACGCGGGCTTGCGAGTCGGTGAGCACGTGGGCGATCCGGTCGTCGGGGGCGCCGGGGTCGAGGGGGACGTGGGCGGCGCCCGCGTGCCAGCTGCCGAGGATCGTGGCGAGCAGGTCGGGGGTGCGGCCGAGCAGCACGGCGACGGTGGTCTCCGGTCCGGCGCCGAGGTCGCGCAGCCGGTGGGCGAGGAATTCGGCGCGGCGGGTGAGCCGTTGGTAGGTCCAGGTCTCGTCGCCGCAGACGACGGCGGGGTCGTGCGGGGAGTGTTGGGCGGTGTGTGCGATCGCGGTGTGGACGCCGCCGGTCGTTTCGGTGACGGTGCCGTCCGTCTCGGCGGGGCCGGGTCCGTGGGCGAGGAGTTCGGTGCGCAGTGCGGCGGGCAGGATGTCGGCGGTGCCCAGTGGTGTCCACGGGTCGTCGGTGACCGTCTCCAGCAGGCGGGTCCAGCAGGCGGTGAACCGTTCGACGGTGGCCGGGTCGAACAGGGCGGTGGCGTATTCGGCCATGCCGAGCAGGGAGCCGTCGTCCTGGCGCTGCACGACGAGGGTGAGGTCGGTGCGGGCGGCCTGCCAGGCGCCCTGGAAGGCGTCGAGGTCGCCGCAGGAGGTCGCGGTGCCGGTGCGGCCTTCCTCGTGCAGGTCGAACATCACCTGGTAGAGCGGGGTGCGGGCGGCGTCGCGGTTCTCGTCGAGTTCGGCGACGAGCCGGTCGAACGGCAGTTCCTGGTGGGCGAAGGCGGTGCGGGCGGTGTCGCGGACCCGTACGACGGCGTCGTGGAAGGTGTCGTCGGCGGCTGCGTCGCAGCGCAGGACGAGGGTGTTGAGGAAGAACCCGACGACGTCGGCGGTCTCGGGCCGTTCGCGGCCGGCGACGGGGATGCCGACGGGGACGTCCCAGCGGCCGGTGAGGCGGGCGACGAGCGTGGCGAACGCGGTGAGCAGGGTCTGCTGGAGGGTCGCCCCGCAGCTGCGGCCGAGGGCGGCGGCGCGTTCGGTGAGGGCGGCGGGGACGGTGAAGAGGTGGACGGCGCCGCGGGCGTCGCGCACCGGGGGGCGGGGCCGGTCGGCGGGCAGGTCGAGCGGGACGATGCCGTCCAGGGTCTTCTTCCAGTGGGCCAGTTCGCGGGCGAGGACCGTGTCGGTGAGCCGGGCGCGGCGGTGGGCGGCGTGGTCGGCGTACTGCACGGGGAGTTCGGGCAGGTCGGCCCGGGTGTTGGTGTGGGCGGCGGCGGCGAGCGCCTTGAGGTCGCGTTCCAGGACGACGGAGGACCAGCCGTCGCAGGCGATGTGGTGCAGGCAGAGGATCACGTGCAGGTGTCCGGTGTCCCGGCGTACGGTCAGGGCCCGCCAGACGGGGCCGTTCTCCAGGTCGAAGGGCCGGGCGAACTCCTCCTGCACCAGGGCGTTCAGTTCGGCGGCGGTCGCGGCGTGCGCGGTGCGCAGCAGGGGCGGGCGGGTGCCGGGCGCGTCGGCGATCTGGACGGGTTCGGTGCCGTGCAGGACGTAGCGGGTGCGCAGGATCTCGTGCCGGTCGGCCAGTGCGGTCAGGGCGGCGGCGACGGTGGCGTCGCTGTAGTGGGCGGGCAGGGTGAGGAAGGCGGGTGCGTTCCACTCGCTGCTGTTGGGGCGCAGCCGGTCCAGGAGCCACATGCCCTGCTGGCCGGGTGAGAGGGGCAGGCCCTCGGGCCTGCGGGGTACGGGAAGGACCGTTTCGGCGGTGTGGTCGTCGCCGGCCGGGGCGGCGGGGCGGGTGATCAGTGCGGCCTGGGCCTGGACGGTGGTGGCGGTGAACAGGGCGCGCAGCGGTACGGGGGTGCCGGCCGCGGCGGACAGGAGTTCGGCCAGCCGGGTCAGCATCAGTGAGGAGCCGCCGAGCTGGAAGAAGTCGTGGGTGGCGCCGATCTGTTCGGCGGGGACGCCGGTCAGCCGTGTCCAGATCTCGGTGACGGCCCGTTCGGTGGTGGTGCGCACCGGGACGTGTTCGGTGGTGGTGCGGACGTCGGCGGGGTCGGGCAGGGCGCCCCGGTCGGTCTTTCCGCTGGCGGTCAGCGGCCACTGGTCGACGGTGACGAACACGGCGGGCACCAGGACGTCGGGCAGGGTGCGGCGCAGGAAGGCGCGCAGTTCGTCGGGGCGGGGTTCCTGGCCGCGCGGCTGGATCCAGGCGGCCAGGCGGTTGCCGCCTGCGGTGGGGTCGGGCACGGCGGCGGCGACGGCGGCGCGTACCCAGGGGTGGGCGGTGAGTGCGGCCTCGACCTCGCCGGGTTCGATGCGGACGCCGTTGACCTTGGTCTGCTGGTCGAGGCGGCCGAGGTATTCCAGGGCGCCGTCGGCGCGCCAGCGGACCTTGTCGCCGGTGCGGTAGAGGCGTTGTCCCTCGTTGTGCGGGTCGGGTACGAAGCGTTCGGCGGTCAGGTCCGGGCGGCCGAGGTAGCCCAGGGCGAGTCCGATGCCGCCGGCGTGGAGTTCGCCGGGCACGCCGACGGGGACGGGCCGTCCCGCCGGGTCCAGGACCAGGACGCGCATGTTGCCGATGGGGCGTCCGATGGGGACGGCCGCGGTGTCCCGGTCGGGGTCCCACTCGTGTTCGGTGATGTCGACGGATGCCTCGGTGGGGCCGTAGGTGTTCCAGATGCGGACGCCGGGGGCGCGTTCGAGGATGCGGCGGCACAGGTCGGCGTGGAGGGGTTCGCCGGCGCTGAAGACCAGGCGCAGGGCGCCGGCGCGTTCCCAGCCGGGTTCCTCGACCAGGCGCCGGTAGACGGAGGGGACGCCCTGCAGGACGGTGATGCCGTGGTCGGCGACGGCGGCGAGCAGGGCCGCGGGGTCGTGTTCGGTGCCCTCGGGGGCGAGGACGAGGGCGGCGCCGCTGATGAGCGGGGAGAACAGTTCCAGTCCGGCGGCGTCGAAGCCGACGGTCGTCTTGAGCAGGACCCGGTCGGCCGGGCCCAGGCGGTGGCGGTGGGCCAGCCAGCGCACCCGGTTGGCGATGCCCGCGTGCGGGACGGCGACGCCCTTGGGGCGGCCGGTGGAGCCGGAGGTGTGCAGGAGGTAGGCGGCCCGGCCCGGTTCGGGGACGGCCCGCGGTGCCTCTGCGCGCTGTTCACCGGTTGCGTTCTTGGGCTGTTCGCCGGTGATGTTCTCGGGCTGTGCGCCGGTGATGTCCCCGGGCTGTGCGCCGGTGGCTTCCTTGTGCTGTGTGCCGGTGACGTTCTCGGCCAGCAGCAGCCGGGCGGCCGCGGGCAGCTTGTCGGCGGTGGACTTCTGGGCCAGGACCACCCCGGCCCGTGCGTCCTCCAGGACCAGGGCGATACGGCTTCGGGGGTGGTTCGGGTCCAGCGGTACGTAGGCGGCGCCCGCCAGCCAGACGCCCAGGAGCCCGGCGACCAGGTCGGGGGTGCGGTGCAGGCACACGCCGACGAAGTCGCCCGGGCGCACGCCCAGGGCGTGCAGCCGGGCGGCGAACAGGTCGGCGCGGGCGCCGAGTTCGGCGTAGGTGGTCACGCTCGCGTCGGCACCGATCACGGCGGGCGCGTGGGGCGTGCGGGCGCGCTGGGCGGCGAACAGCGCGGGCAGCAGGGGGGCGGTCCTGGGCCGGGCGGCGGTGGCGCCGGTGTTCGGGCCCGACAGCGTGCGGTCGTTCACAGTCTCTCCTCCATCGGGATCGGGCGGCGCGGTGGGGGACGGGCCCGGCCTCGGATCCGGCGGCCAGTGCGGCCGGGGCGGTCAGGCGGCGGTGGCGTCCATGCGGCGGCGCAGGCTCAGCGGGCGCAGGTCGGTCCAGATCTCGCCGATGCGGTCGAGGCATTCCTGGCGGGTGCCCTCGGTGCCCTCGGCGTGCCAGCCGGCCGGCAGGTCGCGGCCGGCCCACCAGATCGAGTACTGCTCCTCGTCGTTGAGCACGACGCGGTACCGGGTCTGCTCGCCCTGCTCGTTTCGTTCGCTCATCAGTTCGGTGACCTTTCGTGTGATCGGTTGTGGCCATGGTTGGGCGGGGCCCTATCAGGTCCCTATGCCGGGCGTGTACCGGGGGCGGGGCATGGCGGGGCCCCTGGCGCGGGGAGAGCGCCAGGGGCCCCTGGTTTTTGGGCGGCACGCGCCCGGGACGGTGCCGTGCCGTGCGGCGTCGTGCCGTGCGGCGTCGTGCCGTGTTGTGCTGGTGCAACGTCGTGCCGTGTTGTGCCGTGCCGTGTTGTGTTGTGTTGTTGTGTCAGGCCGCTGCGGGGTGGGGGGTGTCCTGGGCCGGGTTCAGGGCCGTCTCGGCGTCGTGGGCGAGGATCCAGTCGACGCTCCCGGCGTCGACGCGGCGCTGCGCGGCGGTGTCCTGGGGCCGCTGCCCGGTGCGGGAGCCGAGCTGCACGCGGGTGGTGTGCGGGCGGCGGGCCTGTTCGTAGCGGTGCAGTGCGGCGGCGATGCCGTCCGCGCCGGGTGCCGCCTCCTGGAGGCAGACGGCGAGTGCGACGGCGTCCTCCACGGCCTGGTTGGCGCCCTGTCCGTGGTGCGGGAGCATCGGGTGGGCGGCGTCGCCCAGCAGGGTGGTGCGCCGGGTGCTCCAGCGCTGCAGCGGTTCGCGGTCGTACAGGGCCCAGCGGCGGACCTCGCCCGCCGTGCCGGCCAGGGCGCGCACGGCCGGGTCCCAGCCCTCCAGGACGCTCTCCAGGTCGGTTCGGTCGCCCGCGCTGGTCCACGACTCGGCGGCGCCCTCGGCGGTCGGGGTGACCACGACGTAGGTGAACTGCCGTCCCCCGGCGACCGGGTAGAGCAGGACGCGTGCGGTGGGGCCTGCGTACATGTACATCAGTGCGGGGTCCAGGTCGGGCAGGTCGGCGGCGTCGACCAGGCCGCGCAGGGCGCTGTTGCCGGAGTAGACCGGGGTGTCGGGGCCGGTGAGCGCGCGGCGGACCGCCGAGTGGACGCCGTCCGCGCCGATCAGTACGTCGGCGTGCGCGGTGGTGCGGTCGGCGAAGTGCAGGACGACCCCGTGGGCGGTCTCCTCGAAGCGGACCAGTTCCCTGCCGGTGTGGACCCGGGCGGCGGGGACGCGTGAGGACAGCATCCGGTGCAGGTCGCCGCGGTGCACGGTGTAGTACGGGGCGCCGAAGCGCTGCTGCCACGCCTCGCCCATCTCCTGGCGGGCCACGGTGGCGCCGTCGTGGAAGGCCCGTACCTCCAGGGCCCGGGGGCGTACCGCGCACCGCTGCAGTTCCGGTCCCAGGCCCAGGCGCTGGAGCAGCCGGGTGCCGTTGGGGCCCAGGTGCATGCCCACGCCCTGTTCGCGCAGCTGCTCCCCCCGTTCGTGGACCTGGACGTCCAGGCCCCGGTGGTGCAGTGCGGCGGCGGCCGTCAGTCCGCCCAGTCCCGCGCCCACGATCGCGATCCGCATGGTCATCGGTGGTCCCAGGAGTTCTCGAAGGAGTCGAATTCGTCGAAGCCGGCCCCGTCGCCGAAGTCGCCGAAGCCGTCGAAGGAGGTGGAGCCGAGGGCGAGCAGTGCGGCAGTCTCGTCCTGTCCGGCCAGTTCCACGTCGGCGATCCGGGTGCCCGGGTCGGCGACGGCGGCGGCGAGCATCCGCTCGTAGCCGTCCGCGAACCGCTCGACCGTGGTGTGGTCGAGCAGGTCGGTGTCGTACGAGAAGACGGCGGTGACACCGTCAAAGGTCTGCTCGATGCGCAGCAGCAGGTCCAGCTGGCCCTCTTGCTGGGGGACGTCGACGAGGGCGATGTCCAGGCCCTTGTAGGTGATGGACGGGCCGATGGCCTGCCCCGGCGGAACGTTGGGCACCGGCGGTTCCATCCGGTCCATCTGGACCAGGAACAGGGCGGTGCGGAAGACGGTGGCCTGGGGGAAGGCCAGGGCGCAGGGGTAGCGGACGTTGACCATGCCCCGCATCACCCGCTCGCCGGCCAGCGCGGCGGTGCCCCGGAAGGTGCTGGTGGCGTCGAACTCGGCCCGTACCGGCATGGTGTTGAGGAAGCAGCCGATCACGTCCCGCTGTGCCTTGCCCGTCCGGCTGGTCGCGGGCACCCCGAGGACGAATTCGTCCTGGCCGGTCCAGCGGTGGGTGAGTGCCTGGAAGACGCCGAGCAGATACGCGAAGGGGGTGACGCCTGCGTCGTCGGCCGCCTTGTCCAGGCCGTGGGCGGTGGCCGGGTCCAGGACGCGTACCACGGTGGCGCCCTTCAGGGAGCGGACGGCGGGGCGGGGGCGGTCCAGCGGGAGCTGGGCTGCCGGTGCCCCGGCGACCGACTCGCGCCACCGGTCCGCGCCGCGCCGCCCCGCCTCGGAGGCGATGTGGCGCAGTTCCTGGGCGGTGTGGTCGGCGTACGAGCCGGGGATGGGGCGCCAGGCCGGTGCGGTGCCGGTGGAGATGCCCGCGTAGGCGTCGAGCAGGTCGCGCACGAGCAGCCAGCGGGAGGTGAAGTCGCTGACGATGTGGTGGGCGGCGGTCACCAGGGCCCACTCGGTGTCGGAGCGGCGCAGCAGCACGACGCGGAAGGCGCCGGACTCCAGGTGGAAGGGGCGGGCGCCCGTCTGTTCCGCGGCCTGTCGCAGGCCCTGTTCGTCGATGCCGTCGAGGTCCTCGAACTCCATGCGGACCAGGGCCCGTTCGGCGGCGGTGCGGACCGGTGTGCCGTCCTGTTCGGTGAAGACGGAGCGCAGCAGTTCCTGCCGGTCGCCGACGGCGGTGACCGCCTCGGCCATGGCGGCCGGGTCGAGGTGTCCGCGCAGCAGCAGCGGCATCACGATGTTGTAGGAGGCGCTGTGGGGGGCGACGCGGTAGGCGGTCCACATCGCTTCCTGCACGGCGGTCAGCGGCAGGGTCCCGGAAGCGGCCCCGGCGGTGGTGGTCTGTGTGGTGGTGGCGGGGGTGGTCTGTGTGGTGGGGGCGGTGGTGGCGGGGGTGTTCATCCGCAGCCTCCCGCGTGGCTCATGTCGGTGGTCCGGCCCGCGGCGGTGGCGGGGGGCTCCTCCCCGGCACCGGTCCCGGTTGCGGTTGCGGTGGTGGGGGTGGTGGGGGTGGTGAGGGAGGCGGCGAAGTCGGTGACGCGGTCCAGGCCCCAGTACGGTTCGCGGCCGTTGATGAAGTACGGGACGCCGAAGACACCGTCGCGGTGCACGTCCAGGAGGGCCTGCACGCCCTGTTCGCGTACGAGGGGGTGGTGGGGGGCCTGGGCGACCTCTTCCCCGTCCAGGCCGATCTCCTCGGCCAGTTCGCGCACCACGTCCGGGTCGCAGATGTCGCGTCCCTCCAGCCAGCGGGCCCGGCCGGCGCGGGCGACCCAGGCGCGGCCCAGTCCCTCGCGCTCGGCGAGGAACCAGGTCAGGTGGGCCGGTTCCCACCAGGGTTTGCGGTCCACCGGCCAGGTCAGTTCCAGGTTGCGGGCGGCGGCCAGGCGGCGTACGTCGCGCAGGATGTAGAACTGCTTGGCGCGGGACATGGGGTGGAAGGGGAACTCGGCGCCGGGTGCGGCCTGGGCCAGGAGTTTCTCGCTGGTGGGGTCCGGTTCCCAGAACGGGCGCCACTGGACGCGGTCCAGGAGTCGGGGGTGGTCGCGTTCCAGGTCGGCGAGGGCGAAGAAGTTGTAGGGGCTGCGCAGGCTGAAGTAGAACCGGGGCGGCCTGGTGGTGCGGGCGGTCATGGCGGACTCCTCGGGATCACGGGGTCGCAGGGGGTGCGGAGGGTGCGGGGGCGGTGAGGGGCAGGGGGTCAGACGACCAGGCCGCCGTCGATGGAGAAGACCTGTCCGGTGATGTAGGAGGCGCGGCCGGAGGCGAGGAAGGCCACCAGTTCGGCGACTTCCTCCGGCTCCCCGAACCGGCCGAGGGGGATGTTCCTGGTCATGTTCGTGGCGTATTTCTCGGGGAGCTGGCCGGTCATGTCGGTGCGGATGAAGCCGGGGGCCACGGTGTTGGCGCGCAGTCCGGCCCGGCCGCATTCCTTGGCCAGGGCCTTGGTGAAGCCGATGATCCCGGCCTTGGAGGCGGAGTAGTTGGTCTGGCCGGCCTGTCCGCGGGCGGCGATCGAGGAGAGGGTGATCACGGTGCCCCGGCGGCGTTTCATCATCGGGAAGACCACGGCCCGGGCGAAGTTGTACGTGCCGTCGAGGTTGGTGCCCACCACGGCGTCCCAGTCGGCGTCGGTGAGGGTGGCCAGGTTGCTGTCCCGGACGATTCCGGCGGCGGTGACCAGGGTTTCCACGGGGCCGAGGGTGTCCTCGGTCTCGGCGACGAAGGCGCGTACCTGTTCGCGGTCGGTGACCTCGACGCGGCCGGTCAGGGTCCGGGCGCCGTGTTCGTGGGCCGCCTTCGCGGCGAGCAGGGCCTCCTGGGTCCGGGAGCGGTAGCACAGGGCCACGTCGTACCCGTCGCGGGCCAGTGCCTCCACGACGGACCGTCCGATGCCGCGCGATCCGCCGGTGACCAGGGCCACCGGCCTGGGAGTGTCGGACATGGTGCGTGCCCTTTCTGCTCTGCGAGTGCTGCGCGGGAAGCCCGGAGGACCGGGGCCGGGGCCGGGGGTTCGAGGGCCGGGTGGGCCGGGGCCGAGGGGTTTGGGGGTCCGAGGGGTTTGGGGGGCTGGGTGGGCCGGGGGCTGGTGCGGGCCGGGGGCTGGTGCGGGGTGGTGCGGGGTGGTGGTGTGCGGGACACGGCCCCGCGGGGGGGGTGGGGGCCGTGTCCCGCGGGTGGTGCCCGCCGCCCCGGTGAAAAGGGGCGGGGTCTCAGGGGGCGAGGCGCAGCAGGGCCGCGCCGACGGTGCCGTCCCGGTCGACGGCGGTGACCAGGGCGAGGCGGCCGGCCAGGTCCGGGCGGGCGGCGGGGGCGGCCAGGACGGCGGCGAGCTGGAAGGCGGCGCCGGCCGCGGTGGTGTCGCCGATCAGGGGGCGGACCTCGGTGCGCGGGGCCGTGAGGTGGTCCAGGGCCGTGCGTTCCTGCTTGCCCAGGATCCCGGGCGGGGTGCCGGGGGCGATGAGCGCGATGTCGTCGGGGGTGTGCCCGGCTGCGGCCAGGACGTCGTCGATGCAGCTCTTCAGGACGGCGGAGGCGCGGTCGGTGCTGCAAAAGGCGCGGAAGCGGCAGCCGAGCACCGTGGCCAGGGCGGTGCGGTGGGCGCGGTGGGCGGCCCCGGCGCTCTCCAGGAGGAACAGTGCCGCGCCCTCGCCCAGCGGCCCGGCCTCGCCGCCGCCGTGGTCGGCGACCTGTTCCAGCCGGGCTCGCTGTACCGAGAACTCCTCGGCCGCGCCCGCCAGGAGTGCGCCGGCGTGGCCGCCGCGCAGCAGCCGGGAGGCGTAGTTGAGGGCGAGCAGTCCGGTGGCGGCGCCGCCGGAGACGGTGACGTTGGGGCCCTTGAGCGTGTGCCGGATGGCGCTGTGCCCGGTGGGGCAGTTCATCACGGTGTTGGGGAATCTGGCGGGGTCGACCAGGTAGGGCGCCTTGCCGGTGAGGGCGTCGCAGGTGAAGTCCATGATCGACTGGACGCTGCCGGAGGTGCCGAGGACCAGGCCGGTGTTCTCGGCGTCGGCGGCCAGGCCCGTTCCGTACTCCTCCAGGAGCATGCCCACGGTGGTGGCGGCGATGGCGGTGACCCGGTCCATGGAGCGGGTGCCCTTGCGGCCGAGGACGGCCCTGATGTCGAAGCCGGGGATGAGTCCGGCCCGTTCGTAGGGCACCGGCCACTGCTCGCCGTCCAGGTCGGTGAGGGCGGTGCGGCCCTCGTGCAGTCCGGTCGTGAACCCGTCCCGGCCCAGCCCGTACGGGCTGGAGACGGCCCAGCCCGAGACGACCAGGTCCTGCGCGGTGGTGACCGCGTCGGCTGACATGCCGTTTCAGCTCCTCTCTGTGGCCGCGCGGGGCCGGTTCACGCCGCCGTCGGGGAGTCGGCGGGCAGGGGGTGTGCCGTGTCCTGGTCCCAGCGGCCGAGCATCAGGACCGCGTTGTTCCCGCCGAAGGCGAGGCCGTTGTTCTGCACGACGCGCAGCTCGGCCTCGACCGCCTGGTTGGGCACGCAGTCCACCGCGCACTCGGGGTCGGTGGTGCGGTGGTTGATGGTGGGCGGGATGAAGCCCTCCTGCAGGGCCAGGGAGCAGGCCGCGGCGGCCAGTGCGCTCGCGGCGCCCATGGTGTGGCCGATCATCGACTTGATCGACACGGTGCGCGGCATCCGGTCGCCGAAGACCTGCCGGATCGCGCCGACCTCGGTGACGTCGTTGGCGCGGGTGCCGGTGCCGTGCGCCGAGATGAAGTCCACCTCGTCCGCCCCGATGCCGGCGTTGCGGTGGGCGGCGGTGATGCAGCGGGCGATGGAGTCCCGGTCGGGGGCCACGGGGTGGCTGGCGTCGCAGGACAGTCCGTAGCCCAGGACCTCGGCGTAGATGCGGGCGCCGCGGGCCAGTGCGGACTGCAGGGACTCCATCAGCAGGATGCCCGCTCCCTCGCCGGTCAGGATGCCCTGCCGGTCGGCGTCGAAGGGGCGGCACACGTCGGGGGCGATGGTGCCCAGGCGGTAGAAGCCGGTGAACGTCTTGCGGCACAGGGCGTCGGCCCCGCCGCACAGGGCCATCTCCACGTCGCCGGAGCTGATCGCGTCGTAGCCGGAGCCGACGGCGTAGTTCCCCGCGGCGCAGGCGGTGGGGACGGTGACCGTCTCCACGTCCTCCAGGCCCAGTTCGCGCACGATGCCGGCCGACAGCCGGCCGGGCCACACCCGGCGGGCGACGGTGGCGTCCAGCCGGTCCGGGCCCTGGGCCACCTGAAGGGCTGTCAGGTGGTCCAGGTCGCGGGACTCGCCGTCGGTGGTGCCGACCGAGACCAGGGTGCGCCTGGCCCGTACGTCGTCCTCGGTCAGTCCCGCGTCCGCGACCGCCATCCGGCTGCCGGCCACCGCGAACTGCGCGGCCCGGCCGAGCTCGTCGGCCGGGGTGTCGCGCAGCCACTGCCCGGGGTCGAAATCGGTGATCTCGCAGGCGTTGGAGTGCGCGAACCCCGTGGTGTCGAAGGCGCTGATCGGCTTGGCGCCGCTGCGCCCGGCCCGCAGCCCCTCGGCGAAGGCGTCCACCCCGGTGCCGATGCTGGTCACCACGCCGAGCCCGGTGATCACCACCCGGTGGCGGGGTGCCGTGCGCGGGGTGGTGCCGTGCGTGGCCGCGCTCACTTTCCCTCGGCCTCCGCGACCACGGCGTACACGCCCGCCAGGTTGGTCATGCGGCTGAGCTCGGCCTGCTCCAGGGCGATGTCGAAGGTGCGCTCCATCGCGGAGAGGATCTCGATGGTGCGCAGGGAGTCCGCGTCGTGCTCCTCCTTGAAGAGGCTGGTGTCGGTGACCTCGTCGAGGTCCAGGTCCAGGATGTCGCAGACGATTTCCTTGATCTCGGCCTTGCGCTCGGTGCCGAGGTCGGCGATCTGGGTGGTCATGGAGTGCCTCCGGGTATCGGTTCGGGTTCTTCTGGGGCCGGGCCCCTTTTTTTCCGGACCCTTCTTCTTCCGGACCCTTCTTCCGGGTCCTTCTTCCGGGTCCTTCTTCCGGGTCCTTCTTCCGGGTCCTTCTTCTTCCGGCCGGGGTCTTTCGGTGCCGGGGTTTTTGGTTCCGGGGTTTTTGGTTCCGGTGGTTCCCGGTACGGGGAGTTCTCGGTTCCGGGGCCGGTTCCGGGGCCGGTTCCGGGGATTCCCGGTGCCGGGTTCCTGGTGCGGGTTTCCGGGTTCCCGGTGGGAGAAATCCTGCGGCGGGACGCTATTACTGGGCTATATCGGCCAGTTGTCCCGCGGGGGCGGGGGCGGGTGTCCGGTCCCACAGGTGGGTGACGTCCCCGAAGTGCCGGCGCACCCAGGTGTCGTCGTAGATCGTGTCGAGGTAGCGGTCCCCGCCGTCGGGCAGCACGATCACGACGTTGGAGCCGGGGGGTATGCCGGGGGCGAGGCGGGCCAGGGCCGCGACGACGGCGCCCGAGGAGCCGCCGGCCAGGATCGCCTCGCGGCGTACCAGGGTGCGGCAGCCCACCACGCAGTCCAGGTCGCCGACGTGCACGACGCGGTCGGCGTCGCCCGGGCGCAGCAGCCTGGGGGCGATGGACGCGCCGTGGCCGGGCACCAGGCGGGTGCAGGCGGCGGGCGGGCCGAACAGGGCGCTGCCCAGGGCGTCGACCGCGTTGAGGGTCGTGCCCAGGCGGTGGCGGCGGATGTAGTCGGCGCAGCCGCCGAGGGTGCCGCTGGTGCCGGCGGCCACGACGAGCTGGTCGACCTTGCCGTCCAGGGCGAGGTCGATCTCCTGCATGGTGGTGTGGTGGGCCTGCCGGTTGAGCGGGTTGGCGTACTGGTCGGGCCAGTAGGCGTGGGGGGTGGACGCGACGAGTTCGGCGACCCGGTGCAGCCGGGCGGGCAGCAGTTGCCCGGTGGCCGGGTCGGGTTCGGTGATGATCTCGACCTCGGCGCCGTAGGCCCGCAGGATCGCGATGTTCTGCCGGGTGGTGCGGGAGTCGACCACGCACACGAGCCGCAGGCCGTAGTAGCCGCAGATCTGCGCCAGTCCGATCGCGAGGTTTCCCGAGCTTGACTCGATGACCGTGGAGCGGCCCGGGACGAGTTCGCCCGACCGGATTCTCGCGGCCACCATGTTCAGCGCGGAGCGGTCCTTGACACTGCCGCCGGGGTTGAAGCGCTCCATCTTGGCGAACACACGCGAAGCGAACCCCGGCATCAACCGTTCGAGCTCTACGAGCGGGGTTCCTCCCACGGTGGAAAGGATTCCTTTCGGCCCCGTCTTCGGCTCCCGTTCTGTGCGCGGCATGTGATGCGGCCATCCTCTGCTGGGGGATACGAGTACGGAATCAACAGGCCCCAGGCTGTGCCCGTGCGCTATACGCCCTCCATAAGTACGGGCGTCCGCCGATCCCATTCGGTCTTTTCCGCCGGGTTATAGAAGTGCCGTAGACATGGTGCCGATTCTGGCCATCTCCACAGTTACGGCACCGTAACTCCGTCCGGAAGAGGGAAATCTGATATGACGGGCACCTCCACCGCAACAGACAACTCCATCAAGAAGGTCGTGATCCTCGGCGGCGGCACGGCCGGCTGGATGACCGCCGCCTATCTCGGCAAGGCGCTGCGCAGCACGGTCGAGGTCACGGTCCTGGAGGCGCCGAGCATTCCGCGTATCGGTGTGGGCGAGGCCACCGTGCCCAATCTGCACCGGGTTCTCTTCGACTTCCTCGGGATCGAGGAGGAGGAGTGGATGCGTGAGTGCAACGCCAGTTACAAGATGGCGGTCCGTTTCATCAACTGGCGTACTCCGGGCCGGGGCCAGAGCGGTCCGCGTGAGCTGGAGGGCGGCGGTCCGGACCACTTCTACCACCCGTTCGGGATCAGTCCGGAGCACGACGGCATTCCGATGTCGCACTACTGGTTCAAGAACAAGTACGAGGGAAGAACCAGCGAGCCGTACGACTACGCCTGTTTCCGTGAGGCGCCCTTGATGGACGCGAAGAAGTCGCCGCGGCACCTGGACGGCTCCTCCCCCACCCGGTACGCGTGGCACTTCGACGCGGCGCTCGTGGCCGACTTCCTGCGCCGGTTCGCGACCGGGAAGCAGGGGGTGCGTCACGTGCAGGACGAGATGACGCGTGTCGAGAAGGACGAGCGGGGTTTCGTCAGGGCCCTGCACACCAGGCAGGGGCGGGTCCTGGAGGCGGACCTGTTCGTGGACTGCTCGGGGTTCCGCAGCCTGCTGATGAACCAGGCGATGGAGGAGCCCTTCGTCGACATGAGCGACCAGCTGCTGTGCGACCGGGCGGTGGCCACGGCGGTGCCGCACGACGACGACGCCGACGGGGTGGAGCCGTACACCTCGGCGATCGCGATGTCCTCGGGCTGGGCGTGGAAGATACCGATGCCGGGCCGTTTCGGGACCGGTTACGTCTATTCCAGCCGTTTCACCACGCAGGAGGAGGCCACCGCCGAGTTCTGCGAGCTGTGGGGGCTGGACCCGGAGAAGACCGAGTTCAACCACGTGAAGTTCCGGGTCGGGCGCAACCGCCGTGCCTGGGTGAAGAACGTCGTCGGCATCGGTCTTTCGGGGGCCTTCCTGGAGCCGCTGGAGTCCACCGGCATCTACTTCATCACCGCCGCGGTCTACCAGTTGGCCAGGCATTTCCCGGACAAGACGTTCAACCGGTCCCTGGTCGACAACTTCAACCGGGAGATCGAGGTGATGTTCGACGACACCCGTGACTTCATCCAGACGCACTTCTACTTCGCGCCGCGCACCGACTCGCCGTTCTGGCGGGCCAACAAGGAGCTGAAGCTCCCGCAGAGCATCCGGGAGAAGATCGACGCGTACAAGGCGGGTCTTCCGGTCAACCAGGCGGCGACGGACGACGCGACGTACTACGGGAACTTCGATGCGGAGTTCCGCAACTTCTGGACCAACGAGCGCTATTACTGCATTTTCGCCGGTCTCGGTCTGGAGCCGGACGCGCCGCTGCCGATCCTTTACCACAAGCCGGAGTCCGTGGCCGGTGCGCAGGCCATGTTCGACCGGGTCAAGAAGGAGCAGCAGGAGCTGCTCAACTCCCTGCCCAGCACCCACGAGGCGCTCGGCCGGCTGCACGGCAAGTAGTCGTGCCGCGCCGCGTGCCCCGGCGGTCCGGCCTCCTGTCCGGCCGGCTGCCGGGGGCGCGGCACACGTCTTCGACAGGAGGATTTCCATGACCGACCGGCCCGTTCCGCAAGCCGACATACGCCCGCTGATGGGCGGTTTTCCTTCCGGTGTGTCCGTGGTGACGGCGCTCGACGCCGACGGCACGCCCCGCGGGATGACCTGCACGTCGCTGGCGAGCGTGGCGCTGTGCCCGCCGACGCTCGTGATCTGCCTGCGCACGGCGAGTCCCACCACCCGAAGTGTGCTCCTGGGCGGGCAGCTGGCCCTGAACCTGCTGCACGAGGAAGCGCGTGCCACCTCGGACCTGTTCGGGTCGGGTGATCCCGACAGGTTCGCGCTGACCCCCTGGCATCTGCCGCTGGGGGCGGGCGGCCCGCATCTGACGGGGGCCGCGCACGCCATCGCCGACTGCGAGGTGACCGGCACCAGGGAGGTCGGGGACCACACGGCGGTGTTCGTGCGGGTGCGGCGGTTCACCGCCGACGACGCGGCCGCTCCGCTGCTGTACGGGCGGCGGCGTTATGCGCGCTGGTCGCACGCCGTGACGGATGTGCGGGAAGGAGCCGGCCATGTCGGGGCGTGATCCGCTGCCCGATCTCCTGGTCGCCATCCCGGTGGTGATCCTGGCGTGCCAGGCCGGTGCCCTGCTGTTTCGCAGGCTGGGCCAGCCGCCGGTCGTCGGGGAGATCACGCTGGGCATCGTGCTGGGGCCCTCGCTGCTGGGCTGGGTCTCGCCCGCGGCGCAGTCCTGGCTGTTTCCCGAGCCGGTGCCCGCGTTCCTGGGGGCGTTCGGCAACATCGGGCTGCTGGCCTTCATGTTCCTGGTCGGGCTGGAACTGGACCTGGGCACGCTGCGCGGGCACCGCAGGGTGGCGGTGGCGGTCAGTCAGGCCAGTATCGTCCTGCCCCTGGTGCTGGGGTCGCTCCTGGCCCTTGCGATGTTCCCGGTGTTCGCGCCGCCGGGCGTGGGCCGGGTGCCGTTCGTGCTGTTCATCGCCGTGTCGATGAGCGTCACCGCTTTCCCCGTCCTGGCCCGGGTCCTGACCGACCGGGGCCTGAGCGGGACCCGGATCGGTTCGCTGGCCATGGCGTGCGCGGCGGTCGACGACGTGAGTGCCTGGTGCCTGCTGGCAGCGGTGGCCGCGGTCTCCACGAGCGGCTCGCCCACCGAGGCGCTGACCACGGCGGTGCTGGCCGCTGTTTTCCTCGCCGTCATGGCGGGCGTGCTGCGTCCGCTGCTGGCCCGGTGGGCGCGGCGGGCGGGCAGGGCGGCGGACGGGATGGTCCTGGTCGTCCTGTTCAGCGGCCTGTGCCTGTCCGCACTGGCCACCGACAAGATCGGGGTGCACGCCCTGTTCGGCGCCTTCGTCTTCGGTCTGGTCACTCCCCGGGGATCACGGGTGGTCGAACAGTGCACGGCGCGGCTGCGCGCGTTCTGCGTCCCGGTGCTGCTGCCGCTGTTCTTCGTCTCCACCGGGCTGCACACCGATGTGTCGCTGCTGGCCGGCGACCCGGTCCAGTGGCTGTGGGCACTGGCCGTGCTGGGAGTCGCGATGCTCGGCAAGTGGGGCGGGAGCACGGGCGGTGCCCGGCTCGCGGGACAGTCCTGGCGTGACTCCCTCTCGCTCGGGGCCCTGATGAACTGCCGGGGCCTGACGGAACTGGTGGTGCTGAACCTGGGACTGGAACTCGGAGTGATCGGACCCGACCTGTTCACCATGCTGGTACTGATGGCACTGGTGACCACCGGCCTCACCTCACCGGCCCTGTCCTGGATCCGGCGCGGGAAGACCCCCGCTCCCCCACCGGCCGGAACCAGCACCCCCGCCGCCCCCACCGGGAACGGCGCCCCCACCGGGAACAGCACCCTCGGTGCCCCTGCCGGGAACGGTGCCCCTGCCGGGAGCGGTGCCCCTGGCGGGAACGGTGCCCCTGGCGGGAGCGGTGCTCCTGGCGGGAACGGTGCCGCTGCGCCCGTGGCCGGTCCGGCGGTCCCGCACCCGGAGCCCGCACCGGCTGCGGGACGGGAACCGGATCCGGAGCGGGGCGGAGGGCGGGAACAGGTACTGGAACCCGCTCCTGCCCGGTGACCCCACGAAAGACCCGCACCCGCCCGCCGACCGGCTGGCCGTCCGGCTGGCCGGCAGCAGGCCGATCGTCCGGCTGGCCGACTGGCCGACTGGCCGACTGGCCGACTGGCCGACTGGCCGACTGGCCGACTGGCCGACTGGCCGACTGGCCGGACGGTACGCCGGTACCCGGTGCCGGTGCCGGCCGCATCCCGCCCCGCCCCGCCTGTCCCCCGCCCCGGCCGCCGGGCACGAGCCCGGGGCCGGGGCGAGGACGGGGCCGGGGCGAGGGCGGGGCGGGGGCTGGGGCGGGGCGGGGCTGGGGCGGGGCGGGGGCGGGTTGCTGTGCCGGGGCGGGGTGTTCATGCCGCTGCCGCGACCCGGGCCCCGTCGGCGGAGGGCCTGGCGGGGGCGGGTGGCCGGGTGGCCGGGGGGTGGGGGGCCGAGGTGGCTTGTACCCACCGGTCGAGGGTGGCGGCCGCGGCGCCGGAGTCGATCGCCCGGCCCGCCGCCTCCACCGCCCAGCCCAGGCGTTCGGTGACGGTGCGGCCCCGGGCCGGTTCGCCCGCCACGAGTGCCGCGCCCGCGGACAGCAGCACCGCGTCCCGTACCGGGCCGCGTTCGCCGTCCAGGACGCGCCGGGCGACGGCCGCATTGTGGACGGCGTCCTGTCCCTGCAGTGCCTGGAGCGGGGCCAGTGCGATGCCCACGTCGCGCGGGTCGAAGCGTTCCTGCGCGATGGTGCCGTCCTGCACGGCCAGGACGGTGGAGGTGGTGGTGACGGTGAGCTCGTCGAGCCCGTCGTCGCCGCGGAAGACCAGTCCCCTGCCGCCGGCCCGGGCCAGTGCCCCGGCGATCAGCGGGAGCATGCGGGCCTCGGCGACGCCGATCGCCTGGGCGGTGGGGGCCGCCGGGTTGGTCAGCGGTCCCAGTGCGTTGAAGACGGTCGGGATGCCCAGCTGTCTGCGCGGGCCGGCGGCATGACGCATCGCGGGGTGGAAGTCGGGGGCGAAGCAGAAGGTGATGCCGGCCTCGTCGGCCACGGCGGCGACCCGTTCGGGCGGCAGTCGCAGGGTGATGCCCAGCGCTTCCAGGACGTCGGCGGACCCGGAGGCCGAACTCGCCGCACGGTTGCCGTGCTTGACGACCCGTGCCCCCGCTCCCGCCGCGACGATCGCGGACATCGTGGAGATGTTGACCGTGCGTGCCCCGTCGCCCCCGGTGCCCACCACGTCGACGGTCCTGCCCGGCACGTCGATGTGAACGGCGTGGGCCAGCATGCCGTGCACGAGTCCTTCGAGCTCGTCCACGGTCTCCCCCTTGGCCCGCAGGGCCACCAGGAAACCGGCGATCTGCGCTTCGGTGGCCCGGCCCCGCATCACCTGGTCCATCGCCCAGGCGGTGTCGACGGCATCCAGGTCCCGGCCGCCGAGCACCTGCCCCAGCAGCAGGGGCCAGGAGCGGTCCGGTGATGGTGTCGTGACGCTCACTGGTCCTGTCTCCTCATCTTCTCGTCCAATTGGTTGCGCGATCGGGCTCAGGCACCCGATACCGGGTGCCACGGGTCGTCCTCCGGCCCGGAAGCGGTCGCCAGGCCCGGGTGCCACGGGTCGTCCGCCTGCCCGGAAGCGGTCACCGGGGCCGGGTGCCACGGGTCGTCCTCCGGCACGCCCGCCGGGGCCGGGGCCGGGGAGGGGTGCCACGGGTCGTCCATCAGGCCGGCGGCAACGGTGGCCGTGCAGGAACTGCCGCAGGTTTCCGGTCCGCTCTGCCCGGCCGCCTGCGCGACTCCCTGCCCGGCGGCGAATAACGCCGCACCGGCAAGTGCCACGACGACGGTCTTGCGGATCTTCCCGGTGATCGCATTGAGCTCCATGATGTTTCCCCCCACATGAACTGTTGCGGCTCGTTCCGACATCCAGAACATTAGGAAGGACCGGTTTCGAATCATTATCGCCGGGACTTCTGCCTATCAGACCCGGCAATAAAATTGATATAACCACTGCTCAGACCCCATGCGGGCAGAAATTCCCCGGACTTGGGAAGGGGCAGGGAAGGGGGCCGGGGAAGAGGATCACACCCCCTGCGGAGAGGATGGTCCGCATTCCGGTCACCCGGCGCGGCAGCCGTGTTCCCGGCAGGAGAGCCCGTGCTTGTCTCCCCCGCCCCGGACACACCCCGGAATTTCATCTGTCCTTCGGCCTGGCCCGCGCATTCGGCACACCGGCCCGCACCGGAACACCCGGGGAAACGGAGACGGAAGCGGAAACGGGGACAGGAGCGGACGCAGGGACGGAGGCGGAGGCGGATACGGATACGGGTGCGGGCACAGGGACAGGAGCGGGCACAGGAGCGGGCACAGGGGCGGGCGCGGGGGTGGGGGTGGGCGCGGGGGCGGGGGTGGTGTGGCGGGCGGTGGTCAGGAAGTTGTCCAGGAGCCGCAGGCCGCCGGCGGTGGTGACGGACTCGGGATGGAACTGCACCCCCTCCACCGCCAGGGTGCGGTGGCGCAGCCCCATCACGTAGCCGTCGTCCTGGGAGCGGGCGGTGACGGCCAGCGGGGGCGGCAGCGGTTCGGCGGCGATCAGCGAGTGGTAGCGCGTGGCGGTCAGTACCGGTTCCAGGTCCGTGAACACCCCGGTGCCGTCGTGGTGCACCGGGCTGGTCTTGCCGTGCCTGAGGCGTTCGGCGACGGTGATCCGGCCCCCGTAGGCCAGGCAGATCGCCTGGTGGCCCAGGCAGATGCCCAGCAGCGGTACCTTCCCGGCGAAGGCGTGGACCAGTTCCACGTGCCCGGAGTCGGCCGCGTGGCCGGGTCCGGGACCCAGGACGACCGCGTCGGGCCGCAGGGCGGCGAGCTGCTGCGGGGTGCGGGTGTGCGAGCGCACGACGTCGGTGGCGGCGCCCAGGGTGCGCAGGTACTGGTCGATGATGTGGGTGAAGCTGTCGTAGGCGTCGACGAGCAGGACTTTCACGGTGTCAGCTCCTGTCCGGTCAGGGCCCAGTAGGCCGCGCCCATCTTGTGGAGGGTCTCGTGCCACTCGGCGCGGGGGCGGGAGTCGGCGACGATGCCCGCGCAGCTCTGGGTGGAGTAGGTGCCGGTGTCCGGGTCGTGCACGACCGTGCGGATGCACAGGGCCAGCCGGCTCCAGCCGCGCAGGTCGATGAGGCCGACGGCGCCGGCGTACATGCCGCGCGGTTCGCTCTCCAGTTCCTGGATGATCTCCATGGCGCGGATCTTGGGTGCGCCGGTGACGGTGCCCGCGGGGAAGGAGGCGCGCAGCACGCTCCAGGTGTCGTGTCCCGGTTCCAGGGTGCCCTGGACGGTGGAGACGAGATGGAAGACGTGCGAGTACGTCTCGACGCTCATCAGGTCCGGTGTCTGCAGCGTGCCGGGCGTGCAGACCCGGCCGATGTCGTTGCGGCACAGGTCGACGAGCATGATGTGCTCGGCCTGTTCCTTCTCGTCGGCCACCAGGCGGGCGACACGGGCCCGGTCGGTGGCCGTCTCGCCGCTGCGCGGTGCGGTCCCGGCGATGGGCCGCATGACGACCGTGTCGCCGTGGGTGTGGAAGAGCACTTCGGGGCTGGCCCCGATGACGGTGTGCCCGGCGCGCGGCAGGAGGTACATGTACGGGGAGGGGTTGCGGCCGCGCAGGCGGCGGTAGACGTCCAGGGGGGCCAGGGAGGTCGTGACGTCGATGCGGTGGCCGATCTGGATCTGGTAGATGTCGCCGACGCCGATGTGTTCCAGGCAGCGCCGGGCCCGGGCCAGGAACGTCTCCTCGTCGCAGGTGTCGCTCACCGTGTGCGGGCGGGGCGCTTCGGGCAGGGCCCCGGGCTCCTCGCCCGCTACGGCCATGGCGGCGGCGGTGGCGATGGCCGCGGTGACCGCACCCGTACCGGCAGGACCGCTGCCGGCGGCAGGACCGGCCGGGCCGGCGATGATGCCGGTGGTGGGGCCGGTGGTGGGGTTGGTGGGGTTGGTGATGCCGGTGGGGGTGGGGTCGGGGTCGGGGAAGGCGTCGCTGTGTGCGGTGAGTCTGCGCACCGTGCCGGGTCCGGGGCCGGGGCTGTACCAGAGGGTCTCGCGGAACAGGCCGAGCACGATGTCGGGTCCGGCGGTGGCCGTGTCGTCCCGGTCGGGCAGGCTCTCCATGTGCCAGGCGGAGCCGTAGCCGAAGGTGGCCAGGAACCCGAAGGCGTAGCTGTCGCGGGGGCGGGCGGTGTCCACGGTGAACAGGTCCTGGACGGCGCGCAGGAGCTGCCAGGTCTGCTCGCGGTGCACCAGGCCGCGTTCGTTGCCGGGACGGGGGGCCAGGCCCAGGGCGTCGGCGGCTTGGAGGACCGCGGTGACCAGGGGGTCGGTGCCGTGGACGGTGATCCGGTCGGTGTGCAGGCGGATCTCGGCGAGCAGTCCGTGGCCCACGACCGTGGCCTCGGAGTCCTGTTCGGGGTGGTGGCCGTTCTCCAGCAGGAACACCTCGTGGGGCGAGTGCCGGTGCAGTACGGCGTACAGGTCGAGCGGCCGGTGCGGGGCGGGGCGGGTCTCCTCCACCCGTACGGTGATGGTGCCCGGTGCGGGGCGCGGCGGGCGGGGCGGGCTGTCGAGGACGGTGGTCACGGTCGTGTCTCCTGTCAGCCGTAGCGGCGCGTCTCGTGGAAGAAGCCGTCCACGACGGCGAGTTCGCCGCGGGCGTGCAGGGTGTCGTAGACGTGTTTGCCGACCGCGAGGTCCAGGACGCCGAGCCCGAAGGGCGAGAAGACGACGGGCCGGCCGTGCGGGACGTCCAGGGTGCCGGTGAGCACGTCGTACAGGGTGCCGGTGACGAAGTCCCGGTTTCCGGTGGCCTGTTCGGCCAGGTGCAGGGAGGTGCCGGCCCTGAGGCAGTGGTCGGTGTCGTCGACGATGTTCGCGGCCGTGAGGACCACCTCGGGTGACAGGTCGCGCAAGGACACGTGCAGGACCAGGGGGTTGTGGGTGAACCATCCGGGATCGGTGACGTGCGGGGCGGGGGCGACGGTGGCGAAGACGACGAGGTCGCTGGAACGGATCAGTTCCTCGGGGTCGCTGTGCAGGGTGAGGGTGCCGTTGTCGCCCTCGCGTGCGAGGTGTTCGGCGAAACCCCGGGCGTGTTCGGCCGACAGGTCGTACACGCCGGTCCCGGTGAAGCTCCAGCCGGTGCTGACGAGGTACTGGTGGATGAACCGGGCGATCAGGCCGGTGCCGAAGAAACCGATCCGGCACGGCCGCCCGCGCCCTCGGGTCAGCCGGTCCGCGGCCAGCGCCGCCGAGGCGGCGGTACGGGCCGCGCTGATGATGGAACTCTCCATGCAGGCCAGCGGATAGCCGGTCACCGGGTCGTTCAGGACCAGGACCGCGGAGGCCCGGGGCAGGCCGGCCGCCACGTTACGGGGGAAACTGGAGATCCACTTGATGCCGTCCAGGGGCGCCGGCCCGCCGAGCGAGGCGGGCAGAGCGATGATGCGCGAGTCGGGACGGTCGGGGAAACGCAGGAAACAGGACGGCGGGTTGACCGTGTCACCGTCACCGTGCACACGGTAGGCCGACTCGACCAGCCGGACCACTTCCCCGTGCCGGCCGTCAAGAACTCGGTGCACGTCCGCGCCGGGAATCACGGCGAACGAAGGCACCCGGGGGGCAGGCGGCATCACACACTCCACAGCTCTCGGGAAAAAGGAACTCCGTGACGACGCTAGGCACATGCCTTATCGGCGTGATATCGCCGGATTAAGCAACCCCGCACCCCGCCCGGCCCCTGCCACACCGGTACACCGGCACCCCACGAACAACACCACACCCCCACCACCACCCGGCCCCACCACCACCCGGCCCCACCACCCGCACCACACCACACCGGCGGAACCGTCCACCGCACCGCACCGGCCCGGCAGAACCGTCCCCCGCACCGCACCGCCCCGGCACCTCGGGGCCGCGCCCGGCCCGGTACGCCAGAGGAAGGCGGCACCACACCCCACGCCCCGTATCCCGCACCCGGTGCCCCGCGCCGCGTGCCGTGTGCCCGGTGTCCGTACCGGTTCGGCGGGGGCCGGGGCGGGGCGGGACGGGGATGGGGGCGGGACGGGGACGGGGGCGGGACGGGACGGGGCGGGGTGTTCCGTGCGGGTTCAGCAGGTTCCCCGACGGGCTCCGCCACAGGTTCCCCGACAGGTTCTGCTACAGGTTCCCCGACGGGTTCTGCGACGGGTTCTGCGGTGGGTTCTGTGGCAGGTTTTGCGGTGGGTTCTGTGGCAGGTTCCCCGGCGGGCTCCGCTACAGGTTCCCCGACGGGTTCTGCGGTGGGTTCTGTGGCGGGCCCGGTGGGTTTTCCTGTCCGCCGGGGGGTGGGAAGCCGTCGAGTTCCCGGGTGGCTTCCTCCTGCCAGTGGGTGGCGCCTCTGAGGGTGAACAGTTCCCTGGCACCGGTGAGTTCGGTACGGGCTTCCTCGTGGCGGCCCAGTTCCCGCAGGAGCACGCCGAGTTTCAGCCGGATCGATCCCTCGACCACGGGGTTGCCCAGCCCGCGGGCGACCTTGCGTCCCTGGACGTAGGCGGACTCGGCCGACTCCAGCGCGCCGAGTGCCACACGGGCCTGTCCCAGCCCGTACAGGGCGTGGGCCAGGCCGTGGGTGTCGGCCTTGGCCCGGGAGAGTTCCTCCACGCGCAGGTAGGACTCCTCGGCCTCCCGGGCCCGGCCGGACAGCAGCTGGGCGCTGCCCAGCCGGTACAGGCACTGGGCGAGGCTGCGCGAGGAGCCCGACCGCATGGACTCCGCGACGCGGACGGCTTCGCGGGCGTGACCGAGGCTGGCTTCGTAGTTGCCCCGGTCGAGTTCGAGCTGGGCCATGTTCTGCAGGACGGAGGACTGCGAGGACAGGTCGCCGGCCTCGCGGAAGACGGGCAGGGCCGCGCGCAGCCGGCCGGCCGCCGCGTCGGGGTCGCCCTGCAGGCGGTGGACGACCGCGAGGTTGCGCAGGACCAGGGCGCGGCCCAGTGGTTCGTCCATGGCCCCGTACAGGTCGAGTGCTTCCTGCGAGCGGGCTCTGGCCTCGTCCATGTGCTGGCGCATCAGTGCGGCGGCTCCGAGGTGGTGGAGCATGACCGCCTGGCCCAGGCGGTCCTTCGCGGTCCTGGCGGCGTGCAGGGCGTGCAGGGCGCAGCTGTGCCAGTTCTCGACGTAGCTGCGGGTCTCGAACAGGACCGATGCGCAGCCGGTCAGGTCCCAGGCCAGGTCGGCCATGCCCATCGCGGCGGCCTGTTCGACCATGCCCACCAGGCACAGGCGTTCGGCTTCGAACCAGGCCAGTGGGTCGGTGAGGAGTTCTTCGAGCAGGTCGGTGTCGACGGGGTGGGGGCGGGTGGTGGCGTGCACGATGCCGAACTCGCCGCCGCTCTCGCGGCGGTGGGCCTCGCGGGCGATGGCCAGGGCGGTGCTGAAGACGCGGCGCAGGGCGTCGTGCCAGTCCTGGCCGGGTTCTTCCTCCCGGGCGCGTTCCCCGGCGTACAGGCGCAGCAGGTTCTGGAAGCGGTAGCGCAGCCGGCCGGTCGCGTCGACGCCGACGACTTCGAGGAACTGGGTGTCGACGAGGTCTTCCAGGAGGAGTTCCGCGTCGATGACGTCCGCGTCGAGCAGGGAGGCGGCCACCCAGGAGGTGAAGTCGGGTACACCGGCCAGGCCCAGGCGGCGGTAGAGGCGGGCGGCGTCGGGGGACAGGTAGCGGTAGCTGAGTTCGAAGCCGGCCCGTACCCGGGAGGCGCCCTGGCTCAGTTCGTCGAGTCTGCGGCGTTCGTCGCTCAGGCGGGTGACCATGTGGCGCAGGGACCAGTGGGGTTTGGAGGCCAGGCGGGCGGCCGCGATCCGCAGGGCCAGCGGGAGGCGGTCGCACAGCTCGACCAGGCGGGCGGCGTCCGGGCGGGCGGTGGCGATGCGTTCCTCGCCGGCGATCCTCGCGACGAGATCGACGGCCTCGCCCGGCGGCAGGACACCCAGATGGATCCGGGCCTGCGGCGGCCAGGTCACCAGCTGCTCGAGCTGGTCGCGGCTGGTGACGACCACGCAGCTGGCGCCGCTGCCCGGCAGGAGCGGGGCAACCTGCGCATGGGTGCGCACGTTGTCCAGGACGATCAGCGCACGGCGTTCGGTGAGCAGGCTGCGGTAGAGCGCGACGCGTTCCTCGAGCGCCTCGGGGATCTGCTGTCCCGGCACGCCCAGCGAACGCAGGAAGCGGCCCAGCACATCGGCGGCAGGGGCCGGTTCGTGCTGCTCGTCGTAGCCGCGCAGGTCCGCGAAGAGCCGGCCGTCGGGGTAGTCGTCGGCCGCCCGGTGGGCCCAGTGCAGGACCAGACCGGACTTGCCGACCCCGGCGACACCGGTGACCAGACCGATGGTGGGAGTCTGCAGCGCGGCCGGGGAACGCGTCATCAGCGTGTCCAGGGCCGCCAGTTCCCTCGCACGGCCGGTGAAACCGGGAATGTCGGGCGGCAGCTCCGAGGGAACCACCACCACCTCGCCCGCCGCGGCGGCGGCTTCCGCAGCGGCGGGCAGCGGGCCCTCGGCCGGAGCCAGCGACGGATCGTCCCGCAGGATCAGGTCATGCAGTTCCTGCAGGTCCGGCCCCGGTTCCAGGCCCAGCTCCTCGATGAACTGCTCACGGGCCCGGCGGTAGGACTCCATCGCCTCCGCCCGCCGGCCGGCCCGGTACTGGGCCAGCATCTGGTGGTAACGGGTCCGTTCACGCAGCGGATTGTCCTGCACGACCCCGCCCAGCTCGGGCAGCAGCTCGTAATGCCGCCCCAGCGCCAGCTGCAGCGCGGTCGCGTCGTCATACGCGTTCAGCCGGTGTTCCGCCAGCCGGGCCGCTTCCTCCTCCACCAGCATCCCCGACACCCCCGCCAGGGCCGGCCCCCGCCACAGATCCAGGGCCTGGCGGTAACAGACCGCCGCGTCCCGCGGACGCTGCTCACGGACCGCCTGCTCGGCCCGGGCGACCAGCACCGCGAACTCGACCGCGTCGATGTCATGGCTCTCCGCGTCCAGGAGATACCCCGGATGCGTCGTCACGATGGTGTCGTCCCCGGCCCCTTGCGCCTTGAACGTCTTACGGAGCGCAGCGATCACGATCGCGATCTGGGTCCGGGCGGTAGCGGGCGGATTCCCGTTCCACACCTCGTGCACCAGCGTGTCCACCGGCACCGTCCGGCCGGGATTCAGGAGCAGCAGAGCGAGCGTCGTGCGCTGGCGTGCCCCGCCGATGACGACCTTCCGATCACCCGACGTCACCATGAGTGGGCCAAGGATCTTGAATGCGAACCGTTCCCCCACCGGGCCTCCGTTTCCCCCCACCCCTGAGGCATTCCGGGATCACATTACCCGTCCAGCAGTTCGATACGGGCGAACGACAACGAACTCCCGGTAACCCGCCCCCGGACACAGGCACAGGCACACCCCCACGGCCCAACCCCCCGTCATATGCCCACCCCCAACCCCCACAGAACACCCCACACTACCCCTCCCGAAACCCCACCCCCCCCCACCACGGCATCAAGAACAACAACAGAGCAGAAGAGCCGCAGCCCCTGCGGACAGCAGCCGGGACAGGAACTTCCCGCCCCCGCCCCGACGGCCTGCACGGACACCAAGCCCGCAAGACCCGCACCCACGGACACCAAACCCGCAGAACCCGCACCCACTGCGGACAGCAAACCCGCAGAACCCGCACCCACTGCGGACAGCAAACCCGCAGAACCCGCACCCACTGCGGACAGCAAGCCCGCAGAACCCGCACCCACTGCGGACAGCAAGCCCGCAGGACCCGCGCCTACTGCGGACCGTTGCCGTGCTTGCGCGACGGCAGATCCGCATGCTTGTTGCGGAGCATGGCGAGCGAGGCGATCAGCACCTGCCGGGTCTCGGCGGGGTCGATGACGTCGTCGACCAGCCCGCGCTCGGCCGCGTAATACGGATGCATCAGCCCGGCCCTGTACTCCTCGACCAGCCGGCTCCGCGTCGCCTCCGGATCATCCGACGCCGCGATCTGCCGGCGGAAGATCACATTCGCCGCACCCTCCGCCCCCATCACCGCAATCTCGTTCGACGGCCACGCGAACGTCAGGTCCGCACCGATGGACTGACTGTCCATCACAATGTACGCACCCCCGTACGCCTTGCGCAGAACCAGCGAAATCCTCGGCACCGTCGCATTGCAGTACGCGTACAGCAGCTTCGCCCCGTGCCGGATGATCCCGCCGTGCTCCTGGTCGACGCCGGGCAGGAAGCCGGGTACGTCGACGAGGGTGACCAGGGGGATGTTGAAGGCGTCGCAGAACTGGACGAAGCGTGCGCCCTTCTCCGAGGAGTGGATGTCGAGCACTCCGGCGAAGGACATCGGCTGGCTGGCGACGATGCCGACGACGTGGCCGTCCATCCGGGCCAGGGCGCAGACGATGTTGGTGGCCCAGCGTTCGTGGATCTCGAGGCAGTCGCCGTCGTCGACGAGTTCCTCGATGACCCTGCGCATGTCATAGGGGCGGTTGCCGTCGGCGGGGACGAGGTCCAGGAGGGTGTCGCCGCGGCGGCCGGCGGGATCACCGCCGGGGACGACGGGCGGGTTCTCGCGGTTGTTGGAGGGAAGCATGCCCAGCAGGTAGCGGACCTCGGCGATACACGTCTCCTCGTCGTCGTACGCGAAGTGCGCCACGCCGGAGGTCTCGGCATGGACGTCGGCACCGCCCAGACCGTTCTGGGTGATCTCCTCACCCGTGACCGCCTTCACGACGTCCGGGCCGGTGATGAACATCTGCGACGTCTCACGGACCATGAACACGAAGTCCGTCAACGCCGGGGAATAGGCGGCGCCGCCGGCACACGGGCCGAGCATCACACTGATCTGCGGGATCACCCCCGACGCCCTCGTATTGCGCCGGAAGATCCCCCCGTACCCGGCAAGCGCCGAAACACCCTCCTGGATACGGGCACCCGCACCATCGTTCAACGACACCAACGGCGCACCCGCCGCGACCGCCATATCCATAATCTTGTGGATCTTCTCGGCATGCGCCTCACCCAGCGCACCCCCGAAAATCCGGAAATCATGCGCATACACAAAAACCGTGCGCCCCTCGACCGTCCCCCACCCGGTCACCACACCATCCGTGTAGGGCTTCTTCTCCTCCAGACCGAAACCCGTCGCCCGATGCCGCCGCAACTGCTCCACCTCACAAAACGAACCCTCATCCAGCAGCAGACCAATCCGCTCACGCACCGTCAACTTCCCCCTGGCACGCTGCGCCACAGTCGCCCCCTCACCCGGCCCACGACGGACCTGCTCACGCAGCGCCAGCAGCCCACCCACACCACCACCCACACCACCACCCACACCACCACCAGCACCACCGGCACCGGCACCCACACCACCACCGGCACCCACACCACCAGCACCAGCAACCCCAGCCCGAACCTCAACCCCCACAGAACCCACACCACCCCCAGAACCCACAACCCCAGCAACCTCAGCCACACCACCCACAGACACACCAGCCTCCACACCCACCACACCCTCAACCCGACCAGCCATCACCCTCACCACAACCCCCACCCCTCACTGCCAGCCCGACGGAGCACGATAACGCCCCGCATACCGCCACCAACCCGACCCCGCCCGCCCCACACCCACAACCCCCGAACCCCCCACAACCCCCGAACCCGACCACCCACCACACCCCACACCCCACACCCACAACACCACAGCCAACGCAGCCAACTCCTCATCCGTCACCCACCCCCGCTCAACACACCACACACCACCAAACCCACCAGAACCACCCATCACACCCTCCTCCACACACCACACGAAGCCCGCACAACCACGGACAGGAACCCACCCAGACAACAACCCCCACCTTGCACACCCCTACACCCACCCAACCAACACGGTCGGGCCCCGCCTTCACCCGCAAAGACTCGCGCCATCTCAACCAGGACGAGCACGTACCAGATCGCAGCAGTCAGGAGCGGCAGCTTCTAGGATCTACGACATGGCAACAAGACTCGTGCAGATCAATATGAAGGCCCAGGACGACTCCGCGCTCGGCAGGTTCTGGGCGGAGGCACTCGGCTGGGGTGTCGACAGTGAGGCACCCGGCGTCACCAACCTCGAGCCCATGGGTTTCTCCTACCCCGACCCCACGGCCGTCTGCATCGACATCATCGCCCGCCCGGAACCCAAAACGGTGAAGAACCGGGTGCATCTTGATCTGGCCACCACCTCGACCGCCCATCAGGCGGAGCTGGTCGCACGCTTGAAGGATCTCGGCGCGACGCTCGCCGACGTGGGTCAGGGCGACGTCCCCTGGGCCGTCATGGCCGACCCGGAGGGCAACGAGTTCTGCGTCCTGGAACCCCGCCCGATCTACCAGGGCACCGGGCCGATCGCCGCAGTGGTGGTCGACTGCACCGACCCGCGGCGGATGGCCCGGTTCTGGAGCCAGGCGATGGACTGGACGCTGCACGAGGTCACCGACGACCGCGCGACCATGCGGTCCGCCAAAGACGTCGGCCCCCACCTGGAGTTCCTCCGCACGCCCGACACCAAGAGCGTTTGGAACCGTGTTCACCTCGACGTCCGCCCCTACCCCGGTGACGACCCGGAAGCAGAGGAAGCCCGACTGCGCGCCTTGGGCGCCGCCGACCCCGGTATCGACCAGTCCGCGATCTCCTGGACGATTCTGACCGACCCGGAGGGCAACGAATTCTGCCTCCTCGCTCCCAGCTGAACTCGGTCAGCGAATCCAGCCGGCTGTGGCCGGTTGCAGCCGGTTCCGGGGCAGCGACGAAGACCACGTGACGTCAGCGCATGCTGTCGGGGACCGGCAGGGGACTGCGGTGACACGGTGTTCGTCCTTGCCCGCATCCGGGCCGGGGACGGCATCGGTGCCGCCGATGCCGATCGACTGCAGTCCCCTCCACCACGCTCTCGGTCGACCTGCCGAGGGACGCCGAACGCCGAAGAGGAAAGCCGTACCGGAACCGAGGGGCGAGGGCCGAAAGCCGAGCGTCGAGGGCGGAGGCCGCTTCCTCAGGTCGTCGGATCGTGCCTGAACGTGGCCGAGTGCAGGCCCTCGAGGACGTTGAAGGTTTCCTCCGTGAACCGGGCGTAGCCCTCGAAGGTTGCCGAGTCGAAGGTCACGGGGCCGTCGAAAACCGCTTCCTCGAACGTCGCGGTTGCCCCGAAGGTCGTCGACGTGAAGTCGGCGGTGGACCGGAAGGGCACCTCGTCGAACCGGGTGAACTCCTTGAAGGTCACGCCCTCGAACGAAACCGGACCCTCGAAGGTCGCCCGGTCGAAGGCGGCCATGCCGGTGAAGACCGCGCCCTTGAACGAGACCCTGCTCTCGAACGTCGCGTCCTGGAAACCCCCGTAGGTCTTGAAGACCGCCCCCTCGAAGGAGGCCGGTGACTCGAAGGTCGCTCCCTCGAACCAGCCGTCGTCCTGGAAGGTCGCCGCGTCGAACACGGCATTGCCGCCGAAGGTCACCGCGTCGAACCAGGCGTTGCACTCGAAGACCGCCGACGCGAACCGTGCACCACCGATGACGGGCTCCCCGCCGGCGGAACTGTCCCGCAGGACATCGAGCAGGGACTCCCAGAGACGGTCTTCGAAGGTGGTGCCGCGCAGGTCGAGGTTCGCGCCGGGACGCAGGCCGTCCAGATGGGCGCGACGGTCGGTGGAGGTCAGATGGGTGAGGCAGGCCGTGTGACCGGGGACATGTATGCCCCGGCAGCCGACCGGATCCTGCTCGCTGGAACCGTGGCCGCAGTGCGGCCACGACGGCGCGACCGGGGACGGGTTGGGGCGTGGATGCGTCATGAGGCCTTCCGGATCCGAATCGATGAGGTGAGTGAGGTCGGGTCGGGTCGGGTCGGGTCGGGTCGGGTCGGGTCGGGTCGGGTCGGGTCGGGTCGGGTCGGGTCGGGTCGGGTCGGGTCGGGTCGGGTCGAAGGGACGATAGTAGGGGCCCTGCCGGGGAAACCTGTACACCGTCCAGCCCTGCAAGAAGCCGACGCAGAGATGGAACGGCCTCCGTCGGGGGAGAGAGCCGGTCGTGAGCCCGGGCGAAAAACGGTCGCGGTCCTGGCAGGCACGCCATAGCGTGCGCGCGTGGACGCTGAAGATCCGAAGGAAACGGTCCGGCGCGGGTACGACGCGCTCTCGGAGCACTATGAGCGGGCGTTCGGCAGCGGGACGAAGTACGGGCCGTGGATCGAGGAGTTGCTCGGTCGGCTTCCCGAAGCAGGCACGGTCCTGGACCTCGGGTGCGGCAACGGTGTTCCCGTGGCCCGGTCCCTGGTGGCGGCCGGGCACCGCGTGACGGGCGTCGACATCAGCGAGGTCCAGATCCGCAGGGCCCGGGAGCTCGTGCCGGGCGCCGACTTCGTCCGGGCCGATGCCACGGCATTGGAGTTCACCCGGGGGAACTTCGATGCGGTCGTCTGCATGTATGCCCTGATCCACGTACCGGTGGAGGAACAACCGCCTCTGCTGGAGCGGATCGCTTCCTGGCTGCGGCCCGGGGGCTGGTTCCTGTGCACCACCGGGCATCGTGCCTGGACCGGGACCGATGAGAACTGGCTCGGCGGTGGGGCCGCGATGTGGTGGAGCCACGCCGACGCCGAGACGAACCGCGCATGGCTCGTGCGGGCCGGTCTCGACGTGGTCCACGAGGAGTTCGTGCCCGAGGGCGACAACGGCCACGTCCTGTTCTGGGCCCGACGCCCTCCGGAATGACAGCGACCGGCCGAAGGAGGTGGGTGGTGACACCGTCCCTCGCAGTCCGGCGTCATCGAGGTGTGGCGGGGCCGGTGATGGTGCACACTTCTTCGCTGTGGAGATCATGAAGGGCGAGCTACGGCGTCTTCGGTCCGGGCCCGGGATCGAGGACGGCCGGCAGCGGCCGTTTCTCGTACGGGTCCGGTTCACCGCCGAGGATCCCGGCCAGGTCATTGCCGATGCACGTGCGGCGCTGACGTGCGTGGTCGAGCGGGCGGGCGACTGGCCCGCACTCGAACGGTGGCCGCAGCTGTTGCCGGAACGGTTCGTCCAGCGGTGCGCACCCGAACCCGCGGAGCCGGGGCCCGATGGGTCCTTCGACACCGAGGCATGGTTGCGGCAGTGGCGGACGATGACGCCCGAGCAGAAGAGGGCCGCCTGCCAGGGGCCGTGGTCGCTGTCGGATTGGCTGCACTGCTTCGATCCGACCGAGGAAGGAGCCGGCGACGATCGTGGCTGGTGGTGGTGGCACGCGGGAACCGACGAAGCGGGAAGCGGCTGGATCCAGGTGGCCACCACTGGCTGGCCGTTCGGCAGCGGTTCGCTGTTCTGGCTGATCGAGGCCTGCGGCGGCACGGATCTCGCCTATGAACCGTGAGCGTTGCGCACCGCACGCGGCACACCCACGCCCACGCCCACGGCAGCCGTAGCCGTAGCGGCTGACAAAGCAGGACCGTGATCCACGGTTGGGGTGCCGTGCGGTGCCGTGTGCGGTGTCCTGTGTGGTCCCGGCGCCCGAGAGTGACTGTCAGTCCGGTCGCGTAGCGTGGAAGCCACCGGTCGGCAGGCTGATCGCATGGCCGACCGGCACCGGCAACGGGGGGCGGAACATGAGCGCGGAGCATGTCGTAGGTCTCGTCGGAATGATCGTGATCATCGCGGGCGCAGTGGCCATCGTGATGATTCTGCGGAGCGGGTCCATCCTGCCCCCGATGGTCGTGCACCCGCTGTGTGCCACGTGCGGTCACCCGCGGCCCGAGCACTCCCGGGGCGAGCCGGCCCGATGTCTCCACGATTACGGGCACAGCAGCTGGAACAACGACAGCTACGGCAACAGCCAGCGAAGCTACGGTGGTTCATGCGACTGCCCCGAGTTCCGGCACAAGGGCCGCACGATATGAGGCCGCTGCCGCCACGGCCACCGGGCCCGGGGCGTACGCACACAGGAACTGGCTTCAGCAGTCGTTCCGGCGTGCTTTCGCATCCCGGTCACCGCGATCACGCCCCTGCCGGTCGCCATGGTCGCTGCCGGTGCCGGTCCTCGGACGGGCGTTCCCGGGCGCATCGCGGGCACGCAGTGGGTGCTGGACGGTCCGTGAGCCGGTGACTTGAGCGGCGCGGGGCGGGTCAGTCGCAGTCGGTACCGGAGCGCACCCCCGGGAAGGAATGAGAGCAGCATGCAGATCCTGTTCAAGGAGATCACAAGCGGTGACATCGACGCGGTCAGGAAAAGGCTGGCGAGAGACCCCGGATCGGTGGCCCTCGTCGCGACACCCCCACCGAAGAAGCACGCAGGACAGTCACCGTTGATGATCGCGCTCAAAACCGGGCGGTTCGGGATCGCGATGCTGCTCCTGGACCACGGGGCGGACGTGAATTTCATCGACAGCGACGGCCCCCACCCGCACTCGATGCCGGTCCTCCACGACGCGATCAAGGCCGCCGTGATGAGATCCCGCTGGTTGCGGCCCACCAGGTTCACCGACGACGAGCAGTGGGCGCTCCGGAACACCGTCGAGAGCTCCGACGCCGCGTTCACCGTGCTCCGGCGCGTGCTCGAATCCGGGGCGGACGTCCACGCCCTCGACTCCCACGGAAACTCGGCACTGCACCGCGCCGCGATGGACGCCCGGCAGATCCTGCCCATGCACCGCTACAGCGCCCCCGAATGGGTGGACCCGAAGCCGCTGAACCCGGAACTCGTCGAGGATCTCACCCGGATCTTCGACCTCCTCCTCGCACACGGAGCGGATCCGGGCCGCGCCGAGAAGCAACTCGGCAGATCAGTCGCCGAGCACTACCGCTCAGAGCCCGTCGGCCGATTCCTCCGCGCAGACCCTGCACTGTGACATTTCGGATTCGGTGACGGCCACACCTGTCTATTTGCCTGTCTGCGTGCCTGCCATCCATCCACGATGCGACGGCGTGCCGTCGGGATCGGAGCGCCGGTTCCAACAGTCGTTCGCAGCGAGCTTCCGCATCCCGGTCACCGTGATCGCGAGCGTCACCCGCGCGGTCGACGTCGCCACGGACCGGCCGTGGAGGACTCATGGCCGTCGGCTCACGCCGGCCCGTGCGTCTTCGCTCCTCGGCGCAGTACGGCCTCGCGGTCCGGGGGCTCCAGGGCTGCCGGAACATCGGCGCTTCTGCTCCCGGAGGGTCAACACCCTGTCCCCTGCGGCGTGTTCATCCCCGTTTTCGCCCCCATTTCCCGGTGACAGCCCTTGTCCGAGGGGTTGGCGCTGCGGGCTCGCATGCCTAACGTATGAGCGGAACATGAGCCCAACTCACATTTAAGGATTCATGTGATGACCCCGGTTCAACCTCTGCGCCACAGACTCAGATCCCTCGCGATGGTGTCGCTGCTCCTCACCGTGATGGCCCTGGTGCTCGGTCCGGTACCCAGCTCCGCGGCGGAGCCCGACTGGTGGGACCCGGTCGCGCGGCCCGCGCCCGACTCCCAGGTCGGCGTCACGGGCGAGCCCTTCAAGGGCACCGATGCCCAGGGGAGGGTCAGGGGCTTCGCCGACGTCCACGACCACATCATGTCCAACGAGGGCTTCGGGGGCCGGCTGATCTGCGGCAAGCCGTTCTCGGAGCAGGGTGTCACCGATGCCCTCAAGGACTGCCCCGAGCACTACCCCGACGGCTCGCTCGCCATCTTCGACATGATCACCAAGGGCGGCGACGGCAAGCACGACCCCGACGGGTGGCCCACGTTCAAGGACTGGCCCGCCCACGACTCGCTGACCCACCAGCAGAACTACTACGCCTGGATCGAGCGGGCGTGGCGCGGTGGCCAGCGGGTACTGGTCAACGACCTGGTCACCAACGGCGTGATCTGCTCGGTCTACTTCTTCAAGGACCGGGGCTGCGACGAGATGGCCGCCATCCGTCTCGAGGCGCAGAAGTCGTACGACATGCAGGCCTTCGTCGACAAGATGTACGGCGGTCCGGGCAAGGGCTGGTTCCGGATCGTCACCGACAGCAAGCAGGCCCGCGAGGTCATCGAGCAGGGCAAGCTGGCCGTCGTCCTGGGGGTCGAGACCTCCGAGCCGTTCGGCTGCAAGCAGATCCTGGACGTCGCGCAGTGCGGCAAGGAGGACATAGACCGCGGCCTGGACGAGCTGTACGAACTGGGTGTGCGCAGCATGTTCCTGTGCCACAAGTTCGACAACGCCCTGTGCGGGGTGCGCTACGACTCCGGCGCCCTCGGTACGGCCATCAACGTGGGCCAGTTCCTGTCGACCGGCACCTTCTGGAAGACGGAGACCTGCCGCGGCCCGCAGCACGACAACCCCATCGGCAACGCGGCGGCGCCGGAGGCGGAGAAGCGGCTCCCGGAGGGCGTGTCCGTCCCCGCGTACTCCTCGGACGCGCAGTGCAACACCCGCGGGCTGACCGACCTGGGTGAGCACGCGGTGCGCGGCATGATGAAGCGCGGCATGATGCTGGAGCTCGACCACATGAGCGTCAAGGCCGTGGGCCGGGCCCTGGACATCCTGGAATCCGAGTCGTACCCGGGTGTCATCTCCTCGCACAGCTGGATGGACACGGGCTGGACCGAGCGGCTCTACAAGCTCGGCGGGTTCGCCGGTCAGTACATGAGCGGCTCCGAGGCGTTCAGCAAGGAGGCCGAACGTACGGACGCGCTGCGCGAGAAGTACGGGGTCGGCTACGGCTACGGCACCGACATGAACGGTGTCGGCGGCTGGCCCGCCCCGCGGGGCGGGGACACCCCGAACCCGGTGAAGTACCCCTTCCGCAGCACGGACGGCGGCTCGGTGATCGACAAGCAGACCACCGGCGAGCGCACGTGGGACTTCAACACCACGGGCGCCGCGCACTACGGCATGGTCCCGGACTGGATCGAGGACATCCGGATCGTCGGCGGCCAGGAGGTCGTGGACGACCTCTTCGCGGGCGCCGAGTCCTACCTCCGCACCTGGGGGAGTTCCGAGAAGCACAGGTCCGGCAAGAGCCTGGCCTCGGGCGCGTCGGTCTCGGCGTCCTCGTCGCAGTGGTGGAACCCGTTCGTCGACTACTCGCCCGGCCGGGCCGTGGACGGCGACACGGGCACCCGCTGGGCCAGCGAGTGGAACAACGACCAGTGGCTGCGGATCGATCTCGGGTCCACGGCCCCGGTCGATCGCGTCACCCTCGACTGGGAGGAGGCGTACGCGAAGTCGTACCGCGTCGAGCTGTCGGAAGACGGCACGAACTGGAGAACGGTGTGGTCCACGACCGCCGGTGACGGCGGCCTGGACACGGCACGGTTCGACGCGACCCGCGCGCGTTACGTGCGGGTCCAGGGGCTGGAGCGCGGCACCAAGTGGGGCTACTCGCTCCGGGAGGTCGGCGTCTACGGCGGCTGACGACGCCGGCACGACGGTGCCCGCGGGCGAATGACGGCACCGGTGCGACGGTGTCCGGGGCCGGGGTCGGCCGGATCGGTTCTCCCGATCCGGCCGCCCCCGGTCGGCTTTCCGACCCCGTCGGCTTCCCCCCGCCCCTTCCCCCGGCGCGCAAAGCGGATTCAGCAGCCCCTGTCAGAGGGGTTGGCGTCGCGGGCTCGCTTGCCTAACGTATGGGCAGAACATGAGCCCGGCTCACATTTAAGGATCCGTGTGATCACTCATCACTCCGAAGCCCGCCTCTGGCTCCTGAGCACCCCCGGCACCTCCTACGCCTTCCGGCTGGACGCCGACGACGTGCCCCGGCACGTGCACTGGGGCCGGCCGCTGTCCCTGGAGCAGGCCGTCGCGATCGCGGCCGACCTGCCCGCCGAGGACCCCGGCGGTGACGATCCCGGCGGCGAGGAGTACACGGTCGAGGGCGGCCTGCGCTTCGGGGCGCCGTCGCTGACCGTCCGGTTCGACGACGGTGTCCGCGGCTTCGAGTGGCGGTTCGTCTCGCACACGGTCGAGGGCGGCCGGCTCACGCTCTCCTTCACCGACCGCGTCCGCGCCCTCGGCCTCGACCTGCACTACCGGATCCGGGACGGCCACGACCAGATCGAGCGCCGGGCCGTCCTCACCGCACGGGAGCCGGTGGACGTCCTGCGGTTCGACTCCGCCGCCTGGACGCTGCCCGCCCGCGACGACTACCGGGTCAGCCACGTGGTGGGGGAATGGGGCCGGGAGTTCCAGCTCCGGCGCGACCGGGTGCCCGTCGGGGAGACCGTGTTCACCAGCCGCCTCGGCATCACGGGACCGCACGCCGGACCCTGGCTGATGCTCGACGCGCATGACGCCGCCGAGGAGCACGGCGAGGTCTGGAGCACGTCCCTGGCCTGGAGCGGCAGCCGCCGGATCACCCTGCGCCGCGACCCCTACGGCCGCGTCTCCTGGACGGGCGGGTTCGGCCACGAGGGCCTGGTCTGGAAGCTGCTCCCCGGCGAGTGCCTGGAGACCCCCGTCCTCACCGGGCTGTACGCCCCCGACGGCTTCGGCGGCACCAGCCGCCGCTGGCACGCCTATGTCGAGGACCAGGTGCTGCCCGACCGGCCGGCCGAGCGCCCGCTGATCTTCAACTCGTGGGAGGCGACCGGGTTCGACGTCACCGAGCAGCAGCAGACCGAACTGGCCGAGCTGGCCGCGGGCCTCGGCGTCGAGGTCTTCGTCGTGGACGACGCCTGGTTCGGCGCCCGCACCGGTGACACGGCCGGGCTCGGCGACTGGTGGCCCAACCCCGACCGCTTCCCGAACGGCCTGGGCCCGCTCGCCGACCGCGTCCGCGCGCTGGGCATGGGCTTCGGCCTGTGGGTCGAGCCCGAGGCGGTCAACCCCGACAGCGACCTGTTCCGCGCGCACCCCGACTGGATCCTCTGCCAGGACGGCCGTACCCGCACACAGCGCCGCCACCAGCACGTGCTCGACTTCTCCCGCCGCGAGGTCCGCGAATGGGCGGTCGAATGGCTGGTCAGGACCGTCACCGAGCTGGACGTCGTCTTCCTCAAGTGGGACATGAACCGGCCCTTCAGCGAGGCGGGGCGGCCCGGGGACGCCGATCCCGACCGGGTCTGGATCGGGCACACCCGAGGCGTCTACGAGGTGATGGACCGGCTGCGCGCCGCGTGTCCCGGCCTGTACCTGGAGTCGTGCGCGGGCGGCGGCGGCCGGGCCGACCTGGGCGTACTGGCCCGCGCGGACCAGGTCTGGACGTCCGACAACACCGACGCCGCCGACCGGGTCGCGATCCAGCACGGGCACGGCCAGCTGCTGCCGGCCCGGACCATGGGCGCCTGGGTCACCGACAGCCCGAACGGCTTCAGCGCCCGCCCGACCTCGATCCGGTACCGCTTCCACGTCTCGATGGCCGGGGCGATGGGCATCGGCGGCGACCTGCGCAAGTGGAGCGAGGAGGATCTCGCGTGGTCCCGGATGCTGGTCGAGCAGTACAAACGGATCCGGCCCGTGGTGCACGGCGGCGTCCAGTACCGCCTGGAGCACCACGCCGTGCAGTACATCGCCGAGGACGAGGTCGTCGTATTCCGGTTCCAGCCGTCCGCGCTGACCCGCACGACCGCCCGTACCCGCCTGAAGGGCCTCGACCCCGACGCCCGCTACCGGGACGAGGCCACCGGCACCGTGCACGAGGGCGCCGTCCTGCTCTGCCACGGTCTCCCGCCACTGCTGTCCTTCGACTGGACGAGCGATCTCGTCCACCTCAGGAGAGTGCCCCGATGACCCTCGCCTCCGAACGGCCCGAGGCCCTCGCCGAGCCGACCCGCAAGGTCGGCTCCGGCTGGGTCGCCCTGTACGTCCTGGCCAACGTCGGGATGTTCATCCCGATGCAGGCGCCGACCACGTTCCTGATGCCCGAGCAGATCGCCCGGATCGATCCGGCGGGGAAGGTCGGCAGCTACGCCTGGGTCAGCATGATGGGCGCGATCTCGGGCATCGTCATCGCGCCGCTGGCCGGCGCGCTCAGCGACCGCACCACCAGCCGGTTCGGCCGCCGCCGGCCGTGGCTGATCGCGGGCTCGCTGATCTGCATGGCGGCGCTGGTATGCCTCGGCGTCCAGACGACGGTCGTCGGGGTCGCGCTCGGCTCCCTCGTGCTGTCCGCCTCCTTCATGGTCATCGGCGCCGGGCTCTCCCCGGTGGTGCCCGACCGGGTCCCGGTCGGGCAGCGCGGTGTGGTGCTGGGCTGGGCCATGGTCCCGCAGGCCGGCAGCATGATCGCGGGCGGGCTGCTGATCGGACTGGTCACGGGCTTCCCCTCGCAGTACCTGCTGATGGCCGCTCTGCCGCTGCTGATACTGCTGTTCGCGGCCACCATGAAGGACCCGCCGCTCCCCCGTCGGCACCGCGAACCGTTCTCGCTGCGCGCCTTCCTGGACGGCTACCGGATCAGCCCGCGCGAACACCCCGGCTTCGTCTGGGCGATGAGTTCCCGGTTCATCATGGGGCTCGGCTACGGCCTGGGCACGCTCTACATGCCGTACTTCCTGGACGACGTCCTGCACTACGAGCAGCTGTTCCCCGGTCGATCCACCGAGGACGGCCTGCTCATCGTGATCGGCGTCAACTGCCTGGCCACGATCTCGACGGTGGTTCTCAGCGGCTGGCTGTCCGACCGGCTGGGCAAGCGCCGCATGCTGGTCTTCCTCGGCGGCCTCACGATGGCCGCCGCCGCGATCCCGCTCGCGCTGTCGCCCACCTGGACCATGACGCTGGTCGCGGCCGCCGTCATGGGCCTGGGCTACGGCGTGTACCTGGCCGTCGACACGGCCCTGGTCACCGAGGTGCTCCCGGCCTCGGCGGACCGCGGCAAGGACATGGCCCTGGCCAACCTGATGACCTCCCTGCCCTACGTCCTCGTTCCCCCGATCGCCGCGGCCGTGCTCGGCAGCCTGGGGGGCTACCGCTCGCTCTTCCTCTGCTCCGCGGCCATGTCCGCACTGGGCGCGGCACTGGTCTGGAAGGTCGAGGACGTCCGGTAGCACCCGCCCCGCACCCCCGGGCTGCCGGCGGACCTGTGCCCCCGGCAGCCCGGCGGTCAGGCCCCGATGAAGCTCACCGTCTCCGTCATGTCCACCCGGCCGGTACGCAGCCGGGGAACGCCCTCCTTCTCGAATCCGACCGCGACGCCGCAGAACAGCGCGAGTCCGTCATCGGCTCCGACCGTCTCGGAGACGGTCCTGCGATACATCGTCCACATCACCTGGGGGCAGCTGTGCAGCCCTTCCGCCCGCAGCAGCAGCATGACCGTCTGCAGGTACATCCCCGCGTCTCCCCACTGCCCGGGGCCCATCGCGCGGTCGAGGTAGCAGAACAGGACGACCGGCGCCCCGAACGCCTCCGCGTTCAGGGCGGCGATCCTCCTGGGCCGCTCGGGGTCGTCGCGCTCGATTCCCAGTGCCGCGTAGCGCTGGGCGGCCGCGGCGGAGAAGCGGTCCAGGTACGGCGGGGCCAGATCGGCCGGGTACATCGGGTACTCCCGTTCGTCGCCCGGGTCCCCGGCCAGCGCCCTCGCCGTCGCACGCTCCTTCAGCCCGGCCAGGGGTTCGCCGGTCACGACGTACACGTGCCACGGCTGGAGGTTCCCGCTGGACGGAGCCCGCGTGGCCGCGGCCAGCACTCGTTCGAGAGTCTCCCTGGGCACGGGCTCGTCACTGAACGCCCGTACCGCCCGGCGGCTGTCCACGGCTTCGTACACGTCCACGGTTTCTCGCCCTCCCGCTCTCTCGTTCCCTCACTCGACGACGGACCGGCCGTCACGGCCCTCGTCCGCCCCGGCCCCGCCCGTGAACACCAGGATGGTCCCGGTCAGTTGCCGGAGGGCCGGATCCGGCCATTCAGATAGCCGTTGAGGACCCGTTTGCACTCGGCGATCAGCTGGGAGTCGCCCTGCGGATCGGTGCGGAAGGCCAGTTGCAGCACGCTGTCCGCGCACTCCAGGGCCACCCGCACGGTGATCTCGAGTTCGGCGTCGCCCCGGACGCCGGTCAGGGTGGCGGTCAGCGCGCGCAGCCGTTCGGCGACCGCGGTGTTGTTGTCCAGGACCGGTTCCAGGGTGTGGTCCTGTCCCACCGCCCCGAAGTCGACCACGCCGAAACCGGTGATGGTCCGGCGCATGGTGACGAACTCGTCGACGGTCACGTCCACGAGGCCCGAGACGTCCTCGGGCCTCTCGTGCTCCAGCCGGGCCGCGACCCGCTCCAGGAAGGTCTCCAGATTGCGGGCGGCCAGCGCGCCGATCAGTCCCTCCTTGTCGGAGAAGAACTGGTAGAGGGTGCCGATGGGCACCCCGGCCCTGCGGGCCACCTCCTTGGTCGTCAGCGCGGCATAGCCGACCTCGTCCAGGAGTTCGGCACAGGCGTCCAGCAGTCGTTCGAAGCGCTCGACACTGCGTTTCTGGACCGGCAGCCGGCGCAGCGTCCCTGCGGTGCGATCTTGATTCACGCTTCCATCATCCCACCGGACGGGTTAACGTGAGCCCTACTCATGTTTCAGGAGGTTGGGTGTGACACTGGACCATCTGCCCGCGGACTTCATCTGGGGCGCCTCGACGGCGTCGTACCAGATCGAGGGCGCCACCGAGGAGGACGGCCGCGGACCGTCGGTATGGGACACCTTCACCGCCCGCTCCGGCACGATCCGCGACGGGCACACCGGTGACGTGGCCTGCGACCACTACCACCGGTACGAGGAGGATCTCGCTCTGATGGCCGAGGCGGGCCTCACCGGCTACCGCTTCTCCATCGCCTGGCCCCGGATCCGGCCGACCGGCAGGGGCGAGGTCAACCCTCAGGGCCTGGACTTCTACGACCGGTTGGTCGACGGCCTGCTCGCGCGCGGCATCGAGCCCGTCCCGACCCTGTTCCACTGGGACCTCCCGCAGGGGCTCGAGGACGACGGCGGCTGGCTGAACCGCGACACCGCGCACCGCTTCGCCGAGTACGCCGCCGTCATGGCCGACCGGCTGGGCGACCGCGTCCGGAAGTGGATCACGCTCAACGAGCCGTTCATCCACATGGTCTGGGGTTACGGCCTCGGCACCCACGCGCCGGGCCGCGCCCTGTTCCTGGACTGCCTGCCGGTCGCCCACCACCAACTGCTCGGCCACGGCCTGGCGTCGGGAGAACTGCGGGCACGCGGCCTCCAGGTGATGATCGCCAACAACTGCACCCCGGTCTGGCCCGCCTCGGACTCCCCCGCGGATCTGGCCGCCGCGCAGGCCTACGACAACCTGCACAACCGTCTGTTCAACGACCCGATCCTCATGGGCGCCTACCCCGACCTGTCGGCCTTCGGCGCGGACGCCACCCTCGGCGGCTCCGTCCGGGACGGCGATCTCGAACTGATCTCGGCCCCCCTGGACGCGCTCGGCATCAACTACTACAACCCGACCCGGATCCAGGCGCCGACGTCCGAGGGGCTGCCGTTCGACGAGGCCCCCATCGAGGGCTTCCGCCGCACCGCCTTCGACTGGCCCGTCGTGCCCGACGGGCTGCGGGAACTGCTCGTCGGCCTCAAGGAGCGCTACCCGGCGCTCCCGCCGGTCCACATCACCGAGAACGGCTGCTCGGTCGAGGACGTCGTCACCGAGGACGGCACCGTTCCCGACCTCGACCGCATCGACTACCTGGACAGCCACATCCGGGCCGTCGACGCCGCCGTGGCCCAGGGCGTGGACGTACGCGGCTACTTCACCTGGACCCTGATCGACAACTTCGAATGGGCCGAGGGCTTCCACCAGCGCTTCGGGCTCGTCCACGTCGACCACGAAACCCAGGTCCGCACCCCGAAGGCGTCCTTCGCCTGGTACCGCGACCTCATCCGCGCCCAGCGCGGCTGAGCCGTTCGCCGACCACCGCCCACCACTCGTTGCACGCCGGTCACACCGCTCCGCACAACCCGCGGCACCGGCTCCTCCTCCACAACCGCTCGGACGCCGACGGCCCGCGCGACGGCCCTCGGCCCCGCGCGGGCGAACGACTCGGCCGTCCGAGCGGTGTGTCGGTCCTCGGCCGCCCCGGCCCCGGTCCCGACCCCGCTCCCGGTCCCGAATTCCCGTGGAATCGAATCCGGCGGATCGGATTTCACAAAACGCGTCCGGCGCCTTCCAGAGGCATTCTTAAGGTTCTCTTGAACCTCCCTTCCGGGTCTCATAAGAATCGCCCCGCACATCATGGCCTGTCGACCTGTACCGTCCTGGAAGAATCTGGAACGGGGTGAACTCCGGGCGCCGGAATCGGATATCGTCTGCAGCCGACGGCCGATGAGCCGCCAGGAATCGCCGATTGTGCCGTCCGCGAGCCCCGTACACCTTCCGACCTGCGACAGAAAAATCTTCCCGGGAATCGGTGGGCCGCGTCCCGGCAAGTGAACAGGATCAGGAACAAGGAAAGTCATGCACGACTGGACAGGGCGTCTTCTGCCAGGAAATCCATGGTGCCCGACGCTGTTTTCGGGTGTGCCGGCGCCCGGGGTCGTCCATGGCACCGTCAGTGCCCCGTCCGGCCGTCCGGCCGTGCCGAGGGCCGCGGCATGACGGGGCCGCTGCCCGAGGGCGGACGGGCCGCCCGTCGCAAGGCCGCGAAACGGGGCGGCAGGCACACCGCGCCGTCCCCGGGGCGCGCCACGAAGCGCCACGCCTCGCGCAGGTCCCGCGCCCCGCTCGCGCCCCCGGCCCCCTCGGCTCCCCCGCCTCCCATGACACGCGTCGAGGCCCGGCGCGCCGCACGGGCGCAAAAGCCCGGCGCCGCCACGGTGGCGGGTCGGCTGGGCGGCGAAGTCCTCATCACCACAGGCGTGTTGATGCTGCTCTTCACCACGTATCAGCTGTGGTGGTCGAACGTGCGCGCCCACAGCATCACGGGCAGCGCCCGTCACGAGCTGGAGCGCGAGTGGGCGGACGGCACGAGCGGCCCGGACACGTTCGAGCCGGGGCAGGGCTTCGCGATCCTGCACATACCCAAGCTGGACGTGGTCGTGCCGATCGCGGAGGGCATCGGCAAGACCGAGGTCCTGGACCGGGGCATGGTCGGCCACTACGACAAGGCCAGCATCCCCACCGCGATGCCCGGGGCGAGGACGGGTAACTTCGGGATCGCCGGACACCGCAACACCCACGGCGAGCCGTTCCGGTACATCAACCGCCTCCAGCCGGGCGACCCGATCGTCGTCGAGACGCAGGACACGTACTACGTGTACAAGATGGCGAGCATCCTGCCGCAGACCACGCCGAAGAACATCGCCGTCCTCGACCCGGTGCCCGCCGACTCGGGATTCACCGGACCGGGCCGCTACATCACTCTGACGACCTGCACACCGGAGTTCACGAGTACGTACCGGATGATCGTCTGGGGTGAGATGGCCGAGGAACGGCCGCGCGCCGAGGGCGAACCGGCGGTGCTCAAGGAGCAGGAGGCGTAGGAGGTAGGAGGCGTAGGAGGCAAGGACGAGGGAGCGGTGAGGCACGGTGCCTCACCGCTCCCTCGTCCTTGCCCGCGCCGAAACCAATGCCAATGCCGACACCTACGGCCACGGCCACGGCCACGGCCACGGCCACGGCCACGGCCACGGCACAACGACCGTGCGGCACCGGGCCGTTCGGGCCGACGAATGGTCGTGGGAAGAGCTCCTCACCAACGTTGACGTCCGGGGGACGGGTCGACGAGGTGGCCTTTCGGCATGCTTTCCCCGCGGCCCGGCGATCAGCAACCTATCCCCGGGAGCCGCACCGACCGCCTTTCCGGAAAGCCGGAGGAACGTTCTTATGGATGTCTTAAGGAACACCTCGGACTGCGCTCATCCAAGCCCCGGTCAGACCTGCACGGATCGCGCCGACGGCAGGCCGTGCAACGCTCCTTCCCGGCTTTCGCCAGCGTTCTCGCCGTTGTCGGGCACGACCGGTAACGATTGCGACTCGCTACCCTTATCCCATCCCTATGACCGGCAATCTGCATGAATCACGCACCTAGGATTCCCGTGTATTCGGGTGGCGCGTCAGCTCCACTCGATTCGGCACGTCTGCCGCAGGCTCCTTTTCCCGTGCGCAACAACCGACGACGCGGAGCAGCCTGCCTTCGAGGGGAATCCAATGTTTTCTGTCTTCAGACGCGGCACCGCCCGTCTGGCCGCCGTTTCGCTGGCCGCGGGTCTGGTCGCGACGGGGGCGATGGCCCTCGCCGGTCCCGCCGCGGCCGACCAGGGCGACCGGGGCGCGGGTGGCGCCACCGCGAAGCTCGGCGGCATGACCGACTTCGGTCCGGTCGACATCAAGGAGGCGAACGGGAGCCGGTGGTCCGTCGGACGCGCGGGCCTGTTCGAGATGCGGACCGAGCAGGGCGGCACGCTTTCCACCTACTGCATCGACCTGCGCACCGGGGCGCGGCAGGACTTCCGTTACAAGGAGGTCGGCTGGGACCAGTCCTCCCTGCACGACAACGGCGACGCCGGGAAGATCCTGTGGGTCCTGAAGAACTCCTACCCCGAGGTCGCGGTGAAGGACCTGGCCGAGAAGGTCGGGGCCAAGGACCTCGACCGGAATGACGCCGCCGCGGCGACGCAGGCAGCGATCTGGCACTTCTCGGACAAGGTGACGGCCACCCCGGCCGACGCCGATGCCAAGCTGCTGACCGACTACCTGCTCGACAAGGCGCAGAGCCTCCAGGAGCCGAAGGAGTCCCTCTCCCTCTCCCCCTCGTCCGTCGCGGGCAAGTCCGGTGACCGCGTCGGTCCGGTCACCGTCGCCACGAGCGCGTCGACCGTCACCCTCGCGCTCGCCCCCGGTGCCCCGGCCGGCATCCGGATCGTCGACACGAACGGCACGCCCGTCAAGGCGGCGAAGAACGGCGACCGGGTCTTCCTGGACGTCCCCGCCGGCACCCCCGACGGTTCGGCGGAGCTGACCGCCCGGGCCACCACCGGGGTTCCGCTCGGCCGCGCCTTCGTCAGCACCGACGGCCCCAGCCAGACGCTCATCCTGGCCGGGTCCAGCGATGCCGCCGTCACCGCCGGGGCGTCCGCGTCCTGGGCCAAGAAGGGCGCCGTCCCCGCCGTCACCGCCGCCGGCAACTGTGTGAAGGGCGGCGTCGACGTCACCGCCACCAACGAGGGCGACGAGGCGTGGACCTTCGACCTCAAGGGCGCTCAGCACACCGTCGCCCCCGGTGGGACCATGACCGTGACCGTCCCGGTCGCCGAGGACGCGGCGTACGACTTCACCGTCACCGGTCCGAACGGCTTCGAGAAGTCCTTCCGGGGCGTCCTCGACTGCAAGACGGCCGCCCCCGGCACCAAGCCGTCGCAGGCCCCCTCCGCCATGCCCACCCACGCGGCGCCCGATGACGAGGACACCGACGTCTCCGCCGCCTCTCCCACCGACGAGGGCGACCTCGCCGAGACCGGCGGTTCCAGTGCCACCCCGGTGATCGCCGGCATCGCCGCCGTACTCGTCGTGCTCGGCGGTGGCGCCGTGTTCTTCCTCCGCCGGAAGAAGGCCACCGGCCGGTGAACCACCCGCACGGTCGACGGCCGCCCGCAGCGGTGACCTGACACACCGTCCGTACGGCCCCGGAGCACCTCGCCCGGGGCCGTGCGCATGCCCATGCACATGCCCGTACGCATGTTGTGCACAGTGCCTGCACACCGGTCGCCCACATTTTGCGCGACCGTCACCTCTGCCCGTCTTCCCTCGTGCGGAGTCCTCTTGAATACTCCCGTTGCCCCTCTTCGTGGACGAACATCACCGATGCAACAGGAGGACCCCCACTCATGACCGGGATCGATCGGCGTCGCTTCCTCCAGATCGCCGGAGCCGCCACGGGGTTCGCCGCCCTCTCCGGCTCCATCGACCGTGCCGCCGCCATCCCCGCGGCGCGCCGCAGCGGAACCGTCCAGGACATCGAGCACATCGTCGTCCTCATGCAGGAGAACCGCTCCTTCGACCACTACTTCGGGTCGATGAAGGGCGTCCGGGGCTTCGGTGACCCCCGCCCGGTGACGCTCCCCAGCGGCAAACCGGTCTGGCACCAGACGAGCTTCGGCAAGGAGACCCTGCCGTACCACCCGGACGCCGAGAACCTGGGCATGCAGTTCATCGCAGGCCTGGACCACGACTGGGCCGGCGGCCACAGCGCGTTCAACAACGGCAAGTACGACAACTGGATACCGGCCAAGGGCACCGGCACCATGGCGTACCTGACGCGCGAGGACATCCCGTTCCACTACGCCCTCGCCGACCGGTTCACCGTCTGCGACGACTACCACTGCTCGTTCATCGGCGCGACCGATCCGAACCGCTATTACATGCTCTCCGGCCATGTCGGCAACGACGGCACCGGCGGCGGCCCGGTCCTCGGCAACCAGGAGGCGGGCTACGGCTGGACGACGTACGCCGAACGGCTGGAGAAGGCGGGCGTCTCCTGGAAGGTGTACCAGGACATCGGCGACGGTCTCGACGCGGCCGGCAGCTGGGGCTGGACCGACGACGCGTACCGAGGCAACTACGGCGACAACTCCCTGCTGTACTTCAACAACTACCGCAACGCCAAGCCCGGCGACCCCTTGTACGAGAAGGCCCGCACCGGCACGAACGCCAAGGCGGGAGAGGGGTACTTCGACATTCTCAAAGCCGACGTCAAGGCGGGGAAGCTGCCGCAGATCTCCTGGATCGCCGCTCCCGAGGCGTTCTCCGAGCACCCCAACTGGCCTGCGAACTACGGGGCCTGGTACATCTCGCACGTGCTCGACGCGCTCACCTCGAACCCCGACGTGTGGAGCAGGACCGCCCTGTTCATCACCTATGACGAGAACGACGGCTACTTCGACCACGTCGTGCCGCCCTACCCGCCGGCCTCCGCGAACCAGGGCCTGTCCACCGTCGACACCGCGCTCGACCACTACAAGGGCAGCATCTGGTACGCCGCCGGTCCCTACGGGCTCGGGCAGCGCGTCCCGATGATCGTGGTCTCGCCGTGGTCCACCGGCGGGTACGTCTGCTCGGAGACCTTCGACCACACCTCGATCCTGCGCTTCATGGAGAAGCGGTTCGGGGTGACGGAGACCAACATCTCGCCGTGGCGGCGCGCCATCTGCGGCGACCTGACGTCCGCCTTCGACTTCTCCCTCCGGGACACGGACCCGGCGGACCTGCCGGACACCGCGGGCTACGCCCCGCCGGACCGCGACCGCCACAACAGCTACGTCCCCAAGCCCCCCGCCCAGGGTGTCCTGCCCCGGCAGGAGGCCGGGGCGCGGCCGAGCCGCCCGCTCGCGTACGAGCCCTACGTCGACGGGGCCGCGGACCTCTCGACCGGCAAGTACCGGCTGACGTTCGGCGCGGGCGACCGGGCGGGGGCCGCCTTCCAGGTGCGCTCGCAGAAGCGCACCGACGGCCCGTGGACGTACACCGCCGCGGCCGGAAAGCCGGTCTCCGACAGCTGGAACTCGGTCTACTCCGGCGGTGGTTACGACCTCACGGTGCACGGCCCGAACGGCTTCCTGCGCGCCTTCCGGGGCAACAACAAGGCCGCCGAGCCGGAGGTGACGGCACGTCATGACGGCGCCACCGGCGGTCTGCGGCTCGTCCTGACCAACCCGTCGGCCGCCGACGCGCACCTCACCGTGACCAACGCCTACGGTGGCACTCCCCTGACCTGCACGGTCCGCGCCGGTGCCACCGTCGAGCAGAGCGTCGACCTGCGCGCCACCAAACGCTGGTACGACCTGACGGTCGTCGTCGAGGGCAACGCCGGATACCTGCGGCGGCTGGCCGGGCACGTCGAGAACGGGCAGGCCGGCACGAGCGATCCGGGCATCGCGACCGTGTGAGGCCCGCGCCCCGGGGAGCCGCGGTCCGATCCGCCGCGTGGCACGGGCCCGACCCGGCTCCCCGGCTCGGGCCCGTGAGCTTGTCGTTTATGGTCCGCCGTCGAACGCGGCTCGAACTTGGTGAGGGTTTTCGCAGCTCACCGGACGTGGAAGCGGCCTTCGGCTGATCCTCTGCTCCGTCACAGAGGCAGAGGATCAGCCGAAGGCCGTGGTCATGAGTTCGGCGCATCGGAGCGTCCTGCGGGACGCGTTCACGGAAGTGTCACGCTTCCGGTCGGAGCCGTACGCGTGTCTGACCGCTCGGGGCGACGCGTTGTTCGAGTTGTACGACGCGCTGTTGTGTACGGACGGGCCGGTGCGGACGCTGGTCGACCTGGCCCTCGCGCCTGAACACCGCCGTGGTCACGGAGCCCTGTACGGAGGACTCAACCAGGGGCAGATCGACATCGCCCGGCTTCGCCGGGCCTTGGCCGGGGTGCCGCTGCCACGGGCTGCGGACGGCGGGCTGGTGCTGGCGGTGGACGTCTCGCCGTGGCTGCGGCCGGATGCCAACACCTGTGCTGACCGGGCCTTTTGCCACACGTTCGGCCGTGGCGAGGGCAAGCACCAAATGGTGCCGGGCCGGCCGTACTCGGTTCACGACGTGGGCCGAGTCCTCGCCACCGGCCAGGCATACAGCCGCCCGGCTCACCACAAGAAGGGCGCCAAACCCGGGCGAACAATCATGGCGCCACCAAATCGGATGCCTCAAGGGCGAGTAGCGGCAGCGGCGATGCCGGCCTCCCGAAGCGTGCGGGCCAGGTGTTCCATCTCGGGAAGCGTTCCTGAGTAATCACCGTCCAGCACGCGGCGCAGCACAGTCTTGGCGCTCTTCAGGTCAATGCCGAGCTCTGCCCGCAGCACGCGCATGACGGCGACGCTTTTCGTCGGCGGACTGCTCACCTGCAGCCTCGCGGGTCCATGCTCGCAGAGCATCTGATCCCGCCGTTCGGCCGGCACGTCGCCACCGCACGCGGCTGCCGCAGATCCACAGGCGGAACAGGTTGATTCAACGTCCCATCGCAACCGGCCGTCCACCAGGGCCTGAACTCCCCAGCACTCCAGCTCCGCACCGCAGTCCTGGCACTCCGCGGAGTACCTGACGGATTCAAAAACCGCCTGCTCCATCCCCACCCCCAACGGAGACGAGGTTGAACGACAAGGTGAGTACCTGTTTCCGATCCCCGGTTTCGAGTGGCTTCGGGCCCTGGGTCGGCGGGGTGTCCAAGGGCGCCGGGGAGGCCGGGGAACGGGTGTGCGAGGGCTGCGGTGAACGGCTGCGGCCGGCGCACCCCGAGATCACCATCGTCTGGGCCGACTCCGCCCATGCCGAACAGCTCGTGACCTGGGCGAAGACCTGCCTGAACCTGACGATCAAGACCGTCGGCCGCCCGAAGACGCTTCCGGATTCGTCGTTCTGCCCCGGCGCTGGGTCGTCGAACGCTCACCCGCCCGGGTCATGCACGCCCGCCGACACGCGCGACTACGAACGCCTCATCCAGCACTCGGAATCACTCATCACCTGGGCCGCGATCACGCTCATGTCCAACCGAGGCGGACCTGCGCGAGAATGAGCCCGACATGGACCAGATCCGTGCTGACCTCACCGCCGTGACCGGCATCGCGGCGCTCACCGACTTTGCCGATACGGTGCCGTATCACCTGGCTGTTCACGTTGCCGCGGGGGGTCGCACGGGCGCACCGAGGGGATAAATATGGCGACGATCACGGTGGACGTGGCGGTTCCCGACGTGCTGCGGCCGGTCGTGGATGTGGCAGCGTTGCCGGCCCTCGGTGACGCGGGGCCGGCGTGGCTGGTGCTGTCCGAGGACGGACGGCTGGCGCGGTGGACGCCGACGACCGGCGAGGTGCAGGACGTGGGCCGGTATCGGGAGGAGAGGCCGGCGTCCGAATACGGTGGCGGCGTTCGACTGCGGCTTCATGTCTCTCGATGTGGCCGTTGGGCGGCGGTGGTTCAGGACCGCGGTCGGTACGGCACCGTCGTCGATCTCACCACCGGTTCGCCGGCGTTGAAGTTGGACGGCGGGGATTACTGCTGTGGAACCGTCCCGTTCGCGTTGGCGTTCGCCGAACACGGTGGCCGGCCGGTTGTCGTCCATCGCACTGACTGGAACCGGTTGGATGTCACCGATCTCGCGTCCGGCGAGGTGCTTACGGCACGGGACAGCCCGGATGGAGATGAGGAAGACGCGGAGTACGACCTCGATTACTTCCACGGCACGCTGTCGCTGAGTCCTGACGGGACTCGTGTCTACGACGGCGGTTGGGTGTGGCAGCCGTGGGGGATGCCGGCGGTGTGGAGCCTGACCGCCTGGCTGCACGACAACCCGTATGAGTCCGAGGGCGGGCCCAGCCATGCGGTGTATCCCGAGGTCTCGGAGTGGAACTGGCCGGTGGTGTGGATCGACGACGGGCGGATCGCGGTGTATGACCGGGACGGTGCCGGCAGCGGCACCGTCCACGTCCTCGACCCCACCTCGGTCGAACTGCGCTCGCCGGGCGTCCGATGGATCAAGGCGGTCGCGACGTTCCCCTGGCCGGTCGGCGATTTCGGCTTTTTCACCGACGGAGAGCATCTGCTGATCGCCGACGAGGCCGGTTTGCAGGGCGTCGACATCACCAGCGGACAGCAGGTGTTCGCGATCGACGGGTTCCGCCCGGCACGTCAGGATCGGCATACCGGAACGCTGATCCAGGTCGGCAGCGCCAACGCCCGGTTGTGGACGCCGCCGGAGTGGACTGCGCGCGTCGGCTGAGCTGCCGTTTCCCGCAGGGTGCCGAGCGGGGGAACATCCGCGGGTCCGCACTGGAAGGGCTCGACACCGCCTCTCGCAAGGGCAAGCACGACGGTCGGCCGCCGGTCATCACCGACGACATGCTGCACACCGTGCTGCGGCGCCGCGCGAACGGCGGCCGGATCGGCACCCTCTCCTCGTGGGGGAACGCCTTCTCAGCGCCTCGCGGCCAGGCGCCGGATCAGGGCGACGTCCACGTCCAGCAGGCTGTGGACCACGGTCCGGTGCGGGGCCGGCCGGACGGGAGCGAGGGAGGGGACGGCGAGGACCGTGCACCGGGCGGCCTCCGCGGAGGCGATGCCCGTCGGGCTGTCCTCGACGGCCACGCAGGCGGTCGGCGAGGCGCCCAGGGTGGTCAGGGCCGCCCGGTAGGGGTCGGGGAAGGGCTTGGTGCGGGGGGTTTCGCCGGCGGCGACGGTCGTGGTGAAGCGGTGGCGTCCCAGGGCGGCGAGGACGGTGTCCACGACGGGGCGGGGCGAGGCCGAGACAAGGGCCGTGGGTACGCCTGTCGCGGCCAGCGCCGCCAGGAGGTCCATGGCTCCCGGCAGGGGGACCACGTCACCTCGTACGAGGTGGGTGAAGCGGCGTTCCAGGGACTCGGCCAGCCGGAGCGGCTCGGCCCGGCCGGCCGTGCGGGAGGCGAGGTGGGCGGCGGTGTCCTCGGTCGCGCGGCCGATGACGTGCGGGAGGTCCGCCTCCGTGAGGGTGAGGCCGAGGTCCAGGCACTCCTCCTCGACCGCCCGTCTCCAGAGGCGCTCGGTGTCGACGAGTGTGCCGTCCATGTCGAAGAGGACGGCCTGGAGTTCTGCGGGCACGAGGTCCCCCCTGGTGGGTGGTGGCGGTGTCGTGTGCGTCATCGGTCCCCCCGGAGGCCGATCCGCAGGGTGCGGATCTCGAAGGGCCGGAGCGCGAGGTGGAGCGACCTGTCCTCCTCCGCTCCCGGCCGGATGGGGTCCGTCCCGGCCAGGGGGCGTTCGAGGAGGTCCGTGACGGTCGCGGTACGCCACGGGGCGGAGAGCGTCAGCGTGGTGCGGGCCCGTACGCCATGGGCCTCGTAGAGGCGCACGACGATGTCGCCGGACCGGTCGTCGGCGAGCTTGACGGCCTCGATGACGACACCGTCGTCGCCGGTGGCGACCAGGGGCGGCACCTCCGGCTCGCTGCCGGTGACCGAGCGCTCCGGCAGGTTGAAGGCGTAGCCCTCGCGCACCGCGTCGGCGATGTCCGCGCCGAGGACCAGGCCGTAGCGCAGGCGGTGTGTTCCCCGGTCGGCGTCCGGGTCGGGGAAGCGGGGGGCGCGCAGCAGGGAGAGGCGTACGGTCGTGGTCGTGCCGCCGTCCGGCCGTACGTCACGGGTGACGTCGTGTCCGTAGGTGGAGTCGTTGACCAGCGCCGCGCCCCGGTCCCGCTCGCCGACGTGGAGGAAGCGGTGGGCGCAGATCTCGAACCTCGCCGCGTCCCAACTGGTGTTGGTGTGGGTCGGACGCCGGACGTGGCCGAAGGGGATCTCGGCGGTCGAGTGGTCGGCCCGGACGTCCAGGGGGAAGGCCGCCTTCAGGAGGTGCTCCCGCTCGTGCCAGTCGATGTCGGTGTCGATGTCCAGGCGCCGCGCGCCCTCCCGCAGGGACAACAGCTGCCGGACCCGTGACGAGCCGAAGGTGCGCACGACCTCGACGCCCTCGGCCAGAGCGGTCACGGAGTCGGCGTCGTCCAGGTCACGCACCGTGTTGCGGTAGAACGCGTCGATGTCCCAGGCGTCGTACTCGTTGGGGAAGTCCTGGTGGAGCTGGAGCAGGTTGGCCGCCTCGCCGGGAGCGACGGCCTCACGGCCGTCCGCCAGGTCGACTGCGGAGACGACCAGGCCCCGGGCGTCGATCCCGATCCGTACGAGGCCGTTGTCGAGGACGAAGCCGTCACCGGACGGCACCGGCCCGACGGTCGGGTCGGTGGCCGTGGTGCGGACGGCCGCGCCGAGGGCGGGGATGTCGCCGCGGGTGTGCGGGGCGGCGTTGAACACGACGGTCAGATCGCCGTCGCCCGCCAGCGCGCGCTGCGCCGAGGCGACGATCTCACGCAGTTCGGCAAGGACCTCGGTGTAGGTCCGCTCGGCCTCGCGGTGCACCCAGGCGATGGAGGAGCCGGGAAGGATGTCGTGGAACTGGTGCAGCAGTACGGTCTTCCAGAGCCGGTCGAGCTCCTCGTACGGATAGCGGAAGTCCGTACGGACGGCCGCCGTGGCCGACCAGAGTTCGGCCTCGCGCAGCAGGTGCTCGTTGCGCCGGTTGCCCTGTTTGGTCCGCAGCTGGCTGGTGAGCGTGCCGCGATGGAACTCCAGGTAGAGCTCGCCGAGCCACACGGGGGCGTCGGGGTACTCGGCCTCGGCGCGCGCGAAGAAGTCCGCGGGCCGCTCGACGACCACCCGGGGCGAGCCGTCCAGGTCGCCCAGACGCGCCGCACGGGCCAGCATCTCGCGGGTGGGGCCTCCGCCGCCGTCGCCGTACCCGAAGGGCAGGAGTGAGCTGTTGGCTGCTCCCTTGTCCTGGAAGTTGCTCACCGCGTGGGCGAGTTCGGCTCCGGTGAGCTCGGCGTTGTAGGTGTCGACGGGCGGGAAGTGGCTGAAGATCCGGGTGCCGTCGATCCCCTCCCAGCGGAAGGTGTGGTGGGGGAACTTGTTGGTGGTGTTCCAGGAGATCTTCTGGGTGAGGAACCAGCGCACGCCCGCAAGTTTCATCAGCTGCGGCATGGCCGCGTTGTAGCCGAAGGTGTCGGGCAGCCACATCTCCTCGGTCTCGACGCCGAACTCGTCGAGGTAGAAGCGCTTGCCGTGGATCAACTGGCGGGCGAACGCCTCGCCTCCGGTGATGTTGGTGTCGGGCTCCACCCAGAGGCTGCCGACCGGGAGGAACTGACCGGTCCTCGCCTTCTCCTGGACCCGGGCGTAGACCTCGGGGCGCTGGTCCTTGAGCCAGGCCAGTTGCTGGGCCTGGGACATGGCGAAGCGGAAGTCCGGGTGGTCGTCCATGAGTTGGGTGACGTTGGAGAGTGTCCGGGCGACCTTGCGGACGGTCTCGCGCAGCGGCCACAGCCAAGCGGTGTCGATGTGGGCGTGTCCGACGGCGGAGACGCGGTGGGCGCTGGGTGCGGCCGGGACCGCCAGGGCGGGGCGCAGTATCTCGCGGGCGGCGGGCGCGCAGCCGGAGATGTCCTGGAGGTCGATGGCGTCCAGGGCCCGCTCGATCGTCCGCAGGAGCTGCCAGCGGCGGGGGTCGGCTTCGGGGAGCGCGTGCATCAGCTCGCCGAGGACGTCCAGGTCCTGGGCGAGTTCCCAGACCTGGGTGTCGAAAACGGCGAGGTCCGCACGGAGCAGTCGGTACAGGGGGTCACCGGCGTGGCCGCCTCCGGTGATCCAGGCGGGCAGGTTCCCGAGCGGGGTCGGTTCATGGCTGTCGCAGAGGGCCGGGTTGGCGGCGGCCTCGACGCAGTGGGTGAACCCCTCGCCGCCCCGGGCCGGGTCGGCGACCGGGATCCAGTTGTTACGGGGGTTGAGCGCCTTCAGCACGGTGCCGTCGGGCCGGTACACCAGTCCCTCGGTGGAGAAGCCGGCGCCGGTGACGTCGAAGCCGAGGTCGAGGACGGCTTCGACACGTTGTCCGGCCCACTCCTCGGGAATCCGGCCGCTGATCCTGAACCAGCTCGTCGACCAGGCCGGTCCCCAGCGGTGCCCGACCCGTACCGGCCGGTACGGCGCCGCCAGGCCGGCGGCGACCGGCACCGGTTCGCCGGGGGCGTCCCATGTCTCCACCCGGAGCGAGACCGTCCGGGCGTGCACGGCGGGCCTGATGCGTTCCTTGAGCACCCGCTTCAGGCGTTGCTCGACGAGGCGTTGTCTGCTGTGCACGGGGCGCTCCGGGGCGGGTGTCGGTACGGGGTGGTCGTGTCGGTACGGGGTGGTGCCGGCCGCCCGGGAGTGCCGGGCTTCCCGGGCGGGTGTCGGTCCTGGGCGGATGTCAGTCCTGGTCGGGTCCCAGGCCGGGCCGGTCCCGCAGTTCGACGGTGCGGGTGGTGGTGGCGTGGAGTTCGAGGACGGTGATCTCGTTGCGGCCGGGGCGCAGGACCGGCGCGGGTACGTACAGGGTGGTCTGGGGGCCCCGGGACCAGTACCGGCCGAGCGGGAAGCCGTTGATCCAGGCGTGGCCCTTGGTCCAGCCGTCCAGTGCGAGGTAGCCGTCGGCGGGCCGGTCGAGCTCGAAGGAACCGCGGTGGAAGGCCGGGCCGACAAGGGGTCCGGCGGGGGCGACGGCGAGGTCGTCGATGCGGTCGAGCGGAAGCGGGCTGCTGCTCCAGCCGGCGGGTTCCTCGTCGTTGACGGTGACCCGGCCGAGCAGGCCCTTGCGGTCATGGATGCCGGGTCCGTAGTTGACCCGGCCCTGGTTCTCCACCAGGATCGCGAGCCGGGCGCCGCTCCTGGGCACGACGAACGCGAGGGCGTGCTCGTGGTTCTCCCGTTCCAGTACGCCGACGGGCTGCCCGTCGACGAAGACCTGGGCCCGGTCGCGGACCTCGTCCACCCGCAGCACGGCCGGCCCGGCGGCCGGCAGCTCCGTCCCGTACAGCACGAAGCCGACGGACTGCCCGAGTTCTTCCATGGTCAGTGGCCGGTCGGTGAGGACCGGCCGCCCGAACAGCTCGACCTGGTCGAACAGGGCTGCGGACGTGTCGAGTTCGACGACGGTCGGGGCAAGCTTCGGTCCGGGTGCCGGGATCGGCTCGTCCGGGACGGGTGCGTACCGGGCGATGGTCTCGCGGAACGCCTCGTACTTGGGGGTCGGGTCGCCGGCCTCGTCGAGGAGTGCGTCGTAGTCGTAGGAGGTGACGGTGGGGCGGTAGGTTCCCTTGTCGTTGGCCCCGTTGGTGAAGCCGAAGTTGGTGCCGCCGTGGAACATGTAGATGTTGACGGAGGCGCCGGTGGCGAGCAGACGGTCCAGGTCGGCCGCCGCGTCCGCGGCGTCGCGGGTGGTGTGGATTCCGCCCCAGCGGTCGAACCAGCCGATCCAGAATTCGGAGCACATCCGTGGTCCGGCCGGCTGGAGCCGGCTCAGCCGGTCGAGGCCCTCCTCGGCGCGGCTGCCGAAGTTCACGGTGCGCAGTACGCCGTCCAGGCCGCCGCGGGCGAGGTCGGCCGGCTGGTCGCAGGTGAAGAGCGGGACGTCGACGCCGTGGGTGCGCAGCAGGCCGGCGAGGTCCGCGAGGTAGCCGGTGTCGTTGCCGTAGGCCCCGTACTCGTTCTCCAGTTGTACCGCGATGATCGGGCCGTCGGCGCCGGACAGGTAAGGCTTCAGTGGTGGCAGGAGCGCGGCGAGATAGCCGTCGACCGCTTCCAGGAAGCGCGGGTCGCGGCTGCGCAGTTCGATGCCGTCCTGGGCGAGCAGCCACGGGGGCAGGCCACCGCCCTCCCATTCGGCGCAGATGTAGGGGCCAGGGCGGAGGAGGACGTGCAGGTCCTCCGCGGCGGCGAGGTCGAGGAAGCGGGGCAGGTCGAGACCTCCGTCCAGCCGGAATTCACCGGGCCGGGGGGCGTGGAGGTTCCAGGGGACGTAGGTCTCGACCGTGTTGAGTCCCAGCAGGCGTGCCTTCCGGAGCCGGTCGGCCCATTGTTCCGGGTGGACACGGAAGTAGTGCAGTCCGCCCGAGATGATGCGGAACGGCCGGTCGTCGAGGCGGAACCCGTCCTCGGCGATCTCCAGTCGGGGCATGCCAGGTGCTCCTAGGTGTGGATGGGGGAAGTGATCAGACGAGCGGGCGGCAGAGCAGGGCGTCGGGAACTCCGCCGTGGTTCCACTTCCAGGTGAAGGCGACGCCGGCGAAGTACTCGTCGTCGGCGCACTGGCCCTTGTAGTGGCCGGGTGCCCAGTCGCTGGCGTTCGAGCCGCCGGTGGCGGGCCGGTTGTCGCCGCGGTCGAACCAGAGCACGCGGCCGGAGGTGGGCAGGGAGGCTGCCGCGGGGGCGCAGAGAAGGGCGGCCATCGCGTTGCTCCGCACGCTGTAGCCGACGGCGAAGGTGCGGTCGGGGCACTGGAGCTTGTTGTAGCCGCTCGCCCAGTCTCCCCCGGTGACGTACCGTTCGTCGGTGACGACGGTCCAGTCCCCGCTTCCCTTCGCCGGCTGGCCGGCGTCGGTGCACAGGCCGCGGCTGTCGCTGCGGCCGAGGCCGACCAGGCGCTGGGTGTCGGGGCAGTTGCCCTTGCGGTTGCCGGGCGACCATTCCGGCTTCGCCAGCATGGTGGTGGAGACGTTGTAGTCGGCGTAGTCCAGGTTGAGCATGTTCCAGCGCGGGGCCGGGGCGATCCGGCCGGTCCTGCCGGGGGCGTTGACGAGCTTGTTCCAGTCGGTGACGCGCCAGTCGCCAGCGTCCATGACACCGAGCCGGGTGCCGTCCGCGCTGTAGTTGACCATGGCCCAGTTGTCCTGCGGTGTGCCGTTCGTGTCGGTCCAGCCGACCAGGGGCCAGATGGCGAAGTCGGTGTCGTTCTTCACCAGGATGTCGGTGAAGTTGGCGAACCAGGCGCGTTCCGCGGCGTCGGTGTCGCCCCGGCCGCCGGCGCCGAACTCACTGATCCACACGGGTGCGGTGAAGTGCTGGCCGGACCGGGTGACGAACAGGGCCTGGTCGTCGATGACCTGGGCGAGCTGTGCGGGGGTGAGTTCCTCGTAGCGCGGGTCGTGCGTCTCGCCCGTGCCGGTGGCACCGGTGTGGTTCGGGCCGGTGTAGCCGTAGAAGTGGGCCGCGTAGACGAGTTTGTCGGAGCGGATCAGGGTGTTGGAAAGGGTGGCGACCGGGGTGAGTGTCGGGCGGCCGTGGGGGGTCAGGTCGGTCGGTATGCCCTGCCAGTTGATGCCCTCCATGATGACGAGCATGTCCGGGTTGGCCTGCAGGATCTTGTTGCCCGCTTCTTCCAGGGCCTTGTTGAGGTCGTGGTCGTCGCCCCAGCCCCAGTTGGCGTCGTTCCAGGTGTCACGGCGGACCTCGTTGCGCAGGTCGGCCCCGACGACCCGTTTGTCGGCCCGGTAGCGCTTCGTCAGGAACACCCAGTCGTCGATCCACTGCTGGGTCGACTGGCCGCTGTTCCAGCGCTCGTTGCCGTCCAGGCCGCAGCAGAAGCGGTAGCTGGTGGTGTGGTTGTTGAGGATGACGGCGAAGCCGTCCGCGGTCAGGGCTGCGACGACGGCGTCGAGCACCTGCAGCGGGGTCCTGCCCCTGAGTTGCGGGTTGGCGGCGACGGCCTGGTCCGGGACGGTGCTCGTGTCGTGGATGAGCGCGTTGGCGAACGGCAGCCGGATGCTGTTCAGGCCCAGGGCGTGGAAGTCGGCCAGGATCTGGGACATCGGCTTCCGGTCCAGGCCGAGCGGGATGTTGTTCGACATCTGCCTCGCCTGGTGGTTGGCGACGTCGCCGACGTCGCCGCTGCCCTGCCAGGTGCCCTGGGCGCCGGCCCAGTTCCCGGACTTGAGCTTGAACCGGTCGCCGTCGGCGTCGACGACGTACCGGTCCCGGGTGGACAGCGGGGCGGTCCACGAGGCGGCGAGCTGCGCACCGGTGAGGGCCGGGGGCGGCGGTGCCGTCCCCGTGTCCGCCGCGGTGGCGGTGGGGACGAGGGTGCAGAGGAGGAGCGCGGACGACGTGGCGAGGGCCGCGGTCGCGCGTCGGAGCAGGGTGATGCGAGGGGTCACGGAGAGCTCCTTGCGGGAAGGTGACGTGTGCCTGCCTTGTGCGTGGTGCGGGACGGTGCGGTGGGTCAGCCCTTGAGGCCGCTGGTGGCGATGCCTTCGACGATGTACCGCTGGGCGACGAGGAACATGACCACCAGGGGTGTGATGGTGACGACGGCGCCGGCGAACAGACCGGGGAGGTTGATGGTCTGGGAGGTGAGGAAGGTGGACAGCGCGATCTGCGCGGTCCAGGCGGACGGGTCCTGGCCGATGACCAGTGGCCACAGGAAGGCGTTCCAGCTGTCGATGAAGGACAGCGCCCCGAGCGAGGCCAGCATCGCTCCGGAACTCGGCAGCGCGATCCGGCGGTACAGGCCGAGCCAGCCGAGTCCGTCGAGCCGTCCGGCGTCCTCGGTCTCGCTCGGGAACTGCAGGTAGAAGTTGCGGAACAGCAGGATCGCGAACGGGTTGAACAGGCCGGGCACGATGATGCCCCACAGCGTGTTGACGCCCCCCATGGAGCCGACGACGACGAACGTCGGTACGAAGGTGACCGAGCCGGGGATCATCAGCGTGGCCACGATCAGGGCGAGCAGCACACCGCGTCCGGGGACCGGGATCCTCGCGAGGGCGTAACCGGCGGCCGAGGCGAGGAGCGTGGAGACCGGTGCGGTGACGGCGGCGATCAGCAGGGAGTTCCCGAGGGCCGGGCCCATGGAGACGGCCGGGTCGTCGAACAGGGCGGTGAAGTTCTCGAAGTGCATCGTCGAGGGCCACCATGTCCACTCCGGCGCCGTCAGGCCCTGGGAGTCCATGAGGGAGTTGCGGAGCATCAGGTAGAAGGGGGCCAGGAAGGCCGCGGTGAGGAGGCCGACGAGAAGGCCGCGGGCGAGGGTGCGCGCGGCTCGGAACAGTCCGGGCAAGGTGGTGGTCATGCGTTTCTCACTCCCCGCTCCTGCCGAATCCGGTGAGCCGCCCCTGGAGCAGGGTCACCCCGACGATGAGGGCGGTCAGCAGGAAGGCTCCGGCGGAGCCGAGGCCGTAGTTCTGGCTCCCCATGGCGGTGTTGTAGAGGTGGACCAGCGGGGTCTGTACGGGGGCGGCGCCGGTGCCGGAGAGCCCGCTGTTGAACAGGTTGTAGAACTCGTCGAAGGCCTGGAAGGCGGCGATGAACAGCAGCAGCAGTACGGCGACGGCGGTGTTGCGCAGCATGGGCAGGGTGATCCCGGTCAGCAGTCGCCGGCCCGCGGCGCCGTCGAGTGCGGCGGCCTCGTAGAGCTCCTTGGGGATGGCCTGGAGTCCGGCGAGGAAGAGCACCATGTAGAAGCCGACCTGGAGCCACAGGCGCAGTGTGACGAGGACGATCCAGTACAGCGGTGGTGAGGTGGACTGGAGCCAGGCAGCCGGCTCCGCGCCGAACCAGCCGCCGATCATGTTGGCGATGCCGGTCGGCAGGCCGTTGAACAGGCACATCTTCCACAACAGTGAGGCTGCGACGTACGAGACGGCCGCCGGTATGAGGAAGGTGGTGCGGAACAGGGCCCGGCCGCGCCGGACGCGGTGCACCAGCAGGGCGAGTCCGAAGGACACGGCGAAGGTGACGGGCACGATGAAGGCGGTGAACAGCAGGATCTGGAGCAGTGAGTCGCGGAAGGCCTGGTCGGCCAGGAGTGTTCGGTAGTTGTCGAGCCCGACCCAGTTGCCGAGGGAGATGGTGCCGCGCGCGTCGCTGAGGCTGAGCAGGAAGCTCCAGCCGATCGCGACGTACTTGAAGACGCCGAGTCCGATCAGTGTCGGCGCGGTGAGCAGTATGAACGCGATCCAGCCGGACCGGCCGACGCGGGGCCGGCCGACGCGGGCGGCGCCCCGCCGTGGGGTTTCGGCGGGGCGCCCGGCGTGCCCGGGCGCGGGTGGGGTGTCGGTCGCCGGATTCATCGGCCGAGCTGCTTGTCGATCTCGCCCTGGGCCTTCTTCACCGCGCCGGCGAGCAGGGCGGCCGGGTCTCCCTGGCCACTGACGATCTTCGCCGCGGCCGCGCTGAACACGCTGCTGACCGCCGTGTCCCAGGTGCCCGGGTTGCTCTTCCCGTACTTCGCGGCCAGTTCCACGGTCTCCTTGGCGGGGCCGGTGGACAGCTTCTTCGCGGTCGCCGCGGCGGACTTGCGGGGCGGGACGTGGAGTCCGTAGCTCTCGGCGAAGTCCTTCTGGAGGTCGGACTGCTGGATCCACAGCCACTGGACGAACTTCTTCGCCGCGGCCACGTTCCGGCCCTTGGCGTTGACGCAACCGGTCCAGCCGCCGACCCGCACGACGGGGGTGCCGCCGGGCTTGAAGGCGGGCCACGGCAGGACGCCGAAGTCGTCGCCGAGCGCGGACTGGATGGCAGGCATCGCCCACAGGCCGCACCACTGCATCGGCACGACGCCCTGGGCGAAGGCGGAGGGGTCCCACCAGTCGGTGGTGAAGCCGAGCAGCAACGACTTGTCGTCGTGCAGGCGCTTCAGGGCGGTGATCGCCTCCAGTGCCCGGTCCGATCCGAACGCCACCTTGCCGTCGGGGGTCACGAGGTCGCCGCCGTTGGACCAGACGGCGTTGCTCGGGGAGTCGCCGATGCCGTCGTTGCCCATGAAGAGGCCCTTGTTCTTCTTCGTGGTCAGTTCCTTCGCGGCGGCGGCGAGTGCGTCGAAGGTGGTGGGCGGGGTGATCCCGGCCCTGGACAGGGCGCTCTTGCGGTAGTAGAGCATGATGACGTCGTCGATCATCTTGACGCCGTAGGGCTTGCCCTCGACGGTGACCGAGTCGAGGGCGTTGGTGTTGAAGTCGCTCCTGGCGCTGCCGTAGACGTCGTCGAGGGCGGCGATCTGGCCGCCGCGGGCGAACCGCTCGCTGAAGTCGCCCGTCTCGAAGACGTCGGGGGCCGCGTCGGTCAGGAGGGTGGCGTTGAGCTTGCCCGCGTAGTCGCCGGGGACCCAGGTCACCTTCACGGCGATATCGGGGTTTGCCCTGGTGAACGCCTTGGCGTAGCGGAGCACCGCCTGTTGGGTTCCGGCCTCGCCGTAGGCGTGGTACCAGACGTTGAGGGTGGTACCGGCGCCGGAGGAGGAGCCGCTGGTGGGGTCGGTGCTGCAGGCGGTCGTGAGGACCGTTCCTGCGGCGACGAGCAGCGACCCGGTGAGGAATCCCCGTCGGCTAAGCTCGGATGTGCGTATGCTCATGTCGCGTGTCCTTCTGCGAGGGTGTGTGCGGGGCAGATGTGTTCCCTGGCCGACGCCCTCGTCATTGCTTGCAGGCGGAGGAGGGCGGCGGTCGGGGAGTTGTGTGCGGCGGCTGCGCGGGGGCGGCGAGCCGCCCCGTCGGTCAGCCGGCGCCGATTGCGGAGGTGGCCGCGGGCTGGGGGAAGAGTGCCTGGATGGCCACGGCGGCTCCCCCGCGGGCCCACTCCTCCCAGGGCAGCGGGCGCAGCGACAGCGGGCACCGGGACGCCGCTCCGAAGGCGTGTGTGGTGTAAGCCTCCTGGATGTGACGGCTGAACAGGTCGTATGCGTCGACTCCTTCGCCGCTGACGACGACCCGTTCCGGGCCCACGAGGTTGACCAGTGCGGCGATGCCGATGCCGATGGCCCGTCCGGCCCTGGCGAAGGCGTCCCGTGCTTCGGGGTGGCCCTCGCGGGCCATCTCGACGACTTCGTGGAACGTGAGGTGCGGATTCGCGGCGGCCCGGCGGACCACGGCGAGGACGGCGTCGGTCGAGCCGATCGCCTCGACGCAGCCGCGCGCACCGCAGCGGCAGCGCGGTCCGGCCGGGTCGACACAGATGTGTCCGACCTCGCCCGCGACGCCGTGGGCCCCGCGCAGCAGATGCCCGTTGACGACGAGGGCGGAGCCGATGCCCGATCCGATGGTGACCAGGGCGAAGTAGCCGGTTCCGATGCCTTCGCCGAACCAGTGCTCCGCGACGGTCAGGGCCCTGACGTCGTTCTCGACGGTGACGCTCAGACCGGTGGCGGCGGCGAGCAGTTCGGCCAGCGGCACGTCCTTCCAGCCGAGAAGACCGGAGTGGCGAAGCCGCCCGCTGTCGCGGTCCACGTCGCCGTTCACCGCGACACCGAGGTGGCGCGTACGGTCCCGGAACGCGGGTTCGACGTCGAGGAGTTCGTCGACGAGCTCCGCGACCAGGACGGCGACGTCCTCCGGCGCGCAGGTGCCGAGGGGCCGGACCGCCGTGGCCCGGATGCCGGCCCGCAGGTCGCAGACGGCGCCGAAGAGCTCGTCGGAACTGATCTTCAGTCCGACGAAGTACTCCCGGTCGGGAGCGACCGAGAGCGGGTAGACCGGCCGGCCCGCACCGGGTGCGGTGCGCTCCGGCGGCAGTTCGTACAGATAGCCGTCGTCGATGAGAGGTCGGGCCGCCTTGGTGACGGCTGTCGATGAGAGCCCCGTTCGCCGGGCCAGTTCCACTCTGCTGAGCGGCCCTTCCGCAAGGAGCAGCGCGAGGACCGCGGTCTCGGCGGGGGCACTGACCAGAGGCTGGGAGTGATGTCGAAACACGGAGGCAATGTAGAGCAAATAAATAACTTCTTCCAGTATTGATTTGGGAGTTGGGGCTGCCCTACGCTCGGGCCGCTTCCTCGCCCGTCTCCGGCAAAGGATCGCGACGTGGCCGTTCCTCGGCCACATCTCCTTGGATGCAGCCCTGTTCCTCTCCGCACGTCATGGGGATCCGTCCGTGCTCACCACGCTTCCACCCGTCACCTTCGTTCCCGATCTCGGCCTCGCGGTCCTGCGCACACCGAACAGCGTGTACGCGCTCCGCGTCGCCCCCGACGGCAGTCCCCGGCACGTGTACTGGGGCCGACCACTCGGCACCGACGTCCTGGCCGGACTGCCGGAGGCCGCCTCCCCCGCCGCGAGCAGCTTCGAGGCCGATGCCGCCGCCGACGAACTCGCGCCGCAGACCGGGGCCCGCTTCGGGCCGGCCGGCCTTCAGATCCGCTTCGCCGACGGCACCCGCGGTGTCCAGTGGCGCTTCGTCGGCCACACCGTCGACAGCGGCGAACTGCGGCTGTGCCTGGAGGACCGCCGTCGCCCCCTGCGGGCGGAACTGTGCTACCGCGTCCGGCCCGGCACCGATGTCATCGAGCGCTGGACGGAACTGACCCACCTGGAGGCCGGGGACGGTCCGATCGCTGTCGACCGGCTCGACTCCGCCTCCTGGACCGCTCCCCCGCTGGCCGACTACCGGCTCAGTCATCTGGTGGGCGGCTGGAACAGCGAGTTCCAGCTCCAGCGCGACCGGCTGCCCGTGGCCGAGACCGTGTTGACGAGCCGTCGGGGGCTGACCGGTCACCACGCGAACCCCTGGCTGGCCGTCGACGACGGCACCGCGGGCGAGGAGCGGGGCGAGGTGTGGAGCGCCGCGCTCGCCTGGAGCGGGAGCTGGCGCGTCACGGTCCACCGTGATCCGGTCGGACGCACCACCTGGACCGGCGGCTTCGGGCACGAGGGGATCGGCTGGACCCTGCGACCCGGCGAGAGCCTTCGTACACCGGTGTACGCGGGCCTCTACACTCCGCACGGGTTCGGCGGGGCCAGTCGCGCCTGGCAGGCCCATGTGCGCCGGCACGTGCTGCCGGAGCCGGAGCGGGACCGGCCGGTCCTCTACAACTCGTGGGAGGCCACCGGCTTCGACGTCGACGAGCCCGGCCAGATCCGCCTCGCACACCTGGCCGCCGGGCTCGGCGCGGAGCTCTTCGTCCTGGACGACGGCTGGTTCGGCACCCGCCGCGACGACCGGTCCGGGCTCGGCGACTGGACGCCCCGGCCCGGGGCGTTCCCCCGCGGACTGCGTCCGCTCGCCGACGAGGTGCACCGCCTCGGCATGGGGTTCGGACTCTGGGTGGAACCGGAAATGGTGAACCGGGACAGCGAGTTGTACCGCGCCCACCCGGACTGGGTCGTCCATTCCCCCCACCTCGACGCCACCGAGCTCCGCAACCAGCTGGTGCTGAACTTCGCCCGGCCCGAGGTCGAGGCATGGGCCCACGAGACCCTCGGCCGCCTGGTCCGTGAAAACGACGTCGACTGGCTCAAGTGGGATGCCAACCGGCCCTTCACCGAGGCCGGTTGGGACGGTCACCCCGACCCGGACCGCCTGTGGATCGGTCACACCCGCGCCGTCCACCGGATCATGGACCGGCTCCGCGCCGACCATCCCGGACTGCGCATCGAGGCGTGCGCGGGCGGCGGCGGCCGCGTCGACCTCGGCATGCTCGCCCGTACCGACCAGGCGTGGGTCTCGGACAACACCGATCCGGTCGACCGGATCGGCATCCAGCACGGCTTCTCCCAGCTCTTCCCCGCCCAGACCATGGCCGCGTGGGTCACCGACAGCCCCAACACCACCACCGGCCGGCGCACCCCGCTGCGTTTCCGCTTCCACGTCGCCATGGCCGGGGCACTGGGGATCGGCGGAGACCTGACGTCCTGGTCCGAGGAGGAACTCGCGGAGGCCGCCGAACTCGTCGCCCACTACAAGCGGGTCCGCCCGCTCGTGCAGCGGGGTGTCCAGCACCGCGTCGTCGTGCCCGGGCCGATGGCCGCCGTCCACTACGCGGCCCCCGACGACAGCGAGCACGTGCTCCTCGTCTGGCGCCCCACCACCCGCTTCGGTCACCGCCCCGCCCCGGTCCGGCTGCCCGCGCTCGACCCCGGGGCGCGGTATCTGGACCCGGACCTGGAGCAGGAGTACAGCGGGGCCGTCCTGGTCGCCCGGGGCATCGACCCGCGCCTCCCGGACGGCGACCACGCCAGCAGTCTGATACGCCTGCGCCGTGTCGGGCCCTGAGTGCCCGCCGAACGGCTTCTGCGTCCCCGGCCCGGCCTCCGGGCCGGGCCTGCGTTCCCCCCTCCCGCCCACGACACCTCTGGACCCTCCATGGACACCTCCTGCGTACTGGTGATCGGCATCGACGGCGTACGCCTCGATCTGCTCCCCGAGCTCGACACCCCCCACCTCGACGGGATCGCCCGCGCGGGCTTCCTCGCTCCCGTCGAGGTGGACGCCGACACCCCGACGATGTCCGGTCCGTGCTGGACCACCATCGTCACCGGTGTCGGGGTCGCCAAGCACGGGGTGTGGGCCAATCGCCTGGACGGCAACCGCCTCGACGTCTTCCCCGACTTCACGACCCGCCTCGCGGCCGACTGCGGACGGCGGACCTTCGCCGTCGGTGGCTGGGCGCCGCTCTTCCTCGCCCGGGAGGGCGGCCCGCTCTTCGTCGCCCCCACCCGGCTCGGCCACGTCGCTCCGCGCGCGGACACGCCCGAGGCGTGGGAGGAGGTGGACGACCGGGTGGGTGTCGAGGCGGAACACATCCTGGGCCTGGACGAGGAACTCCACGCCGGCTTCGTCTATCTGGGCGCAGTCGACGAGACCGCCCACTTCCTCGGATGCGGGGAGGAGTACCGCCGCTCGATCGAGGCGGCGGACCGGCGCCTCGGCCGGCTCGTCGCCGCCGTACGGCAGCGCCCGCGGCACGAACAGTGGACGATCATCGTGGTGACGGACCACGGCCATCGTGACGAAGGCGGTCACGGCGGACGCAGCCCACTGGAGCGCACGGCCTGGATCGCCGCGTGCGGCCCCGGCCTGTCCCCGGGCAGGACCCCGTCGGCCCTCCACCACGCCGATGTCGCCGCCCATGTCTACACCGCCCTCGGCATCACACCCGACCCCCACTGGACGCTGGACGGCAACCCGTTCGCCTTCACCGGATGATCCGGTCGAAGGGCTTCGGCACATGCCGACGTCCCTTCGCGTGACGGGGGCGTGGACACGGGAGGGGCCGGTCCGGCGGGCCGGTCCGGGTGCTTCGGCACGGCGCACAGGTGTGATCGCGCGGTGTCGCCTCAGCGGCGGGCCGTGGCGGCGGGGAGGGTGCGCAGGGCCCTGGACAGTGCCCAGTACAGGGCCGCCGAGCCGAGGACACCGACGGGAACGGCGAGGTTGAGGCCGCCCATGGCGTCGGAGACCGGCCCGGCCCAGAAGCTGGAGCTCGCGCACGCGGCGGCCGCGCCGGCGCCGAGGCACACGGCGAGCACACCGGCCCAGTTGACCCCTCCGCGGTACCAGAACGGGCCGGTGCGGCTCTGGTCGTGCAGGGCCTTCCCGTCGTAGCGGTTCCGGCGCAGGGCGACATCGGTGGTGTAGACGGCCACGACGGGTCCGGTGACGACCACGACCAGTTCCATCATGGCCCTGACCGAGGAGAGGAAGTCGAACACCAGGATCGCGAACAGCGTCATGACGGTACCCACCACGCCGACGACGAGCACGGCGGGCACCCGCGGGAGGCGCACTCCGATCGACTGCATCGACAGGCCGGCGCTGTAGGCCGTCATGCCGTTGTTCGCGATGGTGTTCACGACGACCGCGGCGACGAAGGTGGGTACGAACCAGACGGGCATGATGCTCTCCAGCGCCGCCTGCGGGTCGCTCATGTCGAGCGTCGTGGCCGCGAGCGCCCCGACCGTCGTGAACACGACGCTCGGCAGGAAGGCCCCGGACGCCGTCCACAGCGCGATGGCCCGCCCGTTGGTGTTCTTCGGGAGGTAGCGCGTCAGGTCCGGGCTGTTGCCGTACGACAGCGGGGCCGAGGCGACGATGGTGAAGCCCGAGACCAGCACGACGAGGTGCTCGTACCCGGTCAGCGGCTCCGCGGGCGCGTAGGACCAGTCCACGTGGCCGAGCGTCCACGCCGAGACCGCGAGGAACACGAGGGTGAGCAGGATCGTCAGGGTCATGTACAGGCGCACGATGGTGCCGTGGCCGTAGATCGCGATGAGGACGGTGAGACCGGCGATCAGGCAGATGACCACGGCGTCGAGAACGGGTGTGTCGGGCAGGCCGAGCTGGCCCGCCATGCCGAGGGCGGCCACGGAGGCCGCCGACCAGTTGAGCGCCAGGTAGAGCGCGGAGAGCAGCCATCCCGTGACCGCGACGATCACCCTGTTGCCGATCACGCCGTACATGGCCCGGGAGATCACCGAGCTCGACGTGCCGGCGGCGGGGCCGCTGACGGCCATGAAACCGGTCAGGAGCCAGAGCAGGTTGCCCGCGACGATGACGCCGATCGCCTCGGCCAGCGACAGTCCCAGCAGGACGAGGGTGCCCCCGACCACGAAACTGAGGTAACTCACGTTCGGCGCGGCCCAGATCGCGAAGAGCTCACGCGGTGACCCGTGCCGTTCGTCGTCGGGCACGCAGTCGATGCCCCGGGTCTCGATGCCACCGGTGCGATCGGGTTCAGCAGCCTGGACAGTCACGACGACGACTGCGGGAGGACGCTTCATGGGTGTTGGTTCCTTCGAGCAGGGCGAAAGGGCGAGAGATCCTCGACGCTGCGGTGACCGACGACACGCAGCCGGAGCGACCAGGCTTATTGGTGTCGACACCAATATCCTGTTGGTGCCGTATCCAATAGCGTGATCCCCATGACGTCAACCCCTCGGAGTCCCCGAGCGCGCAAGGCCCCCGCGGAACGGCGGGCGGAGATCCTCCGGACCGCCGCCCGCCTCGCCCTGGAACGGGGGCTGGAGCGGGTGACCATGCAGCTCGTGGCCGAGGAACTCGGCGTGCGACCGGGGCTGATCAGCCATTACTTCGCCTCGGCCGATCTCCTCCTGTGCGAGGCGTTCGCCCGCGCGGCCACCCGCGAGCGCGAAGCGCTCCTGCCGGACAGCGAGGCCGGGTTGCCTCCGGGGCAGCGGATGAGCCGGTTCCTGCGCCGCATCGGCGACGAGGACTTCGCCGACCTCGGCAGGCTCTGGCTGAACGCCCGTCACCTCTCGCGGTACCGCCCGAACCTCCGGCGTGTCGTCGGCGAGCAGGAGGCGGTCATGCGCGACGTGCTGACCTCGGTGATCGAGGAAGGCGTCCGTACCGGCGACTTCACCACCGACGATCCACTGGGGGCGTGCGTGGTCATCCTGGTGGCGGTCGACGGGCTCGATTCGTACGCGAACGAGGACGGATCGTTCGCCCATCCCGTCCTCGACACCCTCGTGGCCGCGACGGCCGAGCGTGAACTCGGCCTTCCCGCCGGGAGTCTGCGCGACGGCTGACGACGGCGGGAGGACGGGTCCACCTGCGTCGTTAGCCCAACCTGATCCGATGGTTAAGGCAGCCGTAAGAATGCTCCGGGCGGCGTCCGGGCCGCCTTTCCGGGGTGTGCGACGGGGTTAGGTTGTTGCTGTCAGAGCCTGCCGGTCACGTCACCGTTGTGTTTTCCGCACCCGTGTCCACCGGCGCACGAAGGCGTGTCCACAACGGGTGCCGGGCACACGGACCCGGGGAGGAGTATCTGTCGTGAACAACAGGTCATTCCAGGGCGGCGCCCCCCTCGCCGCCGTGCTCGACGCCCTTCCCGACGGCATCGTGCTCATCGACCGGAACGGAATCGTCGTCGGCGCGAACGACGCCGCCCACGACATGTTCGGGGTGCCCGGAACCCCGCTCGTCGGACACGGGCTGCGCGGGCTGCTGCCGGACCACGGATCGCGCACGGCCGCGGGAGCGCCGCGCGACACCGACGACCGCACCGTCCGGCGGAGACGCGGCGCCCCGCTCCGGATGACGGCCCGTCGGCTGGACGGCGGCGAGTTCCCCTCCGAGGTGACAACCACGGTTCTCGGAGACGGATCCGAGCCGTTCCTCGGGGGCGGATCCGAGCCGCACGGTCCCGGGCGGGGCCGCTCCGACGACGAGTCGATGCTGCTGCTCGTGGTCCGCGACCTCACCGACGCGCACGACGCGGAAGCCGCTCTCGTCCGTTCCCAGCGACGGACCGAGGTGATCCTCCGGGCGGCGACCGAGGGACTGATCGGCACCGACACCGAGGGACGGGTGGTCCTCGTCAATCCGGCGGCCGCGCGCATCCTCGGCTTTCGCGCGAGCGACCTCGACGGCAGGGAGCTGCATCCGCTGGTGCTGCATTCGAGGGCGAACGGTGAGCCGAACCCGTACGTGGAGACCCCCCTGGCCGCCACGCTCGTCTCCGGGCTCAAGTGCCGGGCCCACGACCAGGTGTTGTGGACGAAGGACGGTGGCCGGGTGTCCGCCGACGTGACCACCATCCCGGTGTGGGACGGCGATCGGCTCGTGGGCACCATCATGGCGTTCACCGACCGCGGCCCGGTCGAGAAGCTGATCGGCGAGCACGCCGCCGAGATGGCACGGCAGAACGAGAAGTACGACGCCCTCGACGAGCGGCACCAGCGGCTGGAGTCCGCGTTCGCGGCGCTCCGGGAGCAGCTGCGCCGGGAACGGGCCGGGGGCACCGGTGCCGCGGCCCCGGTGAAGAGCGTTGGTGCCGAGGTCCCGGTGGGGAGCGTTGGCGGCATGGCTCCGGCGGAGGGCGTTGGCGGCATGGCTCCGGCGGAGGGCGTTGGCGGCATGGCTCCGGCCCGGAACGCCGCGGTTCCCGGCGCGGTCGTCGCGGCACTCGCCCGCCGTCCCTCGCCCGTGCCCGCGCCCGTTCCCGCACGGGAGGACGTCTCGTCCCGGATCTCCCCGGTGGCGGGCTCGTGGATCATCGGGGCTGCGGTGCGCGCCCGGCGCGAGCAGAGGGCCTCGGAGCAGCAGTCACGTGCCGCGCTCCCCGGACCGCCTCCCGGGAACGCCTTCCTGCGGGCCGTCCCGGCCGACGAGGCGGTTCCGCGGATTCCACGAGTTCCGCGGGTTCCGCAGGGTGTTCCCGCGGATCCCGCCCTCACCCCTCGCGGCGCCCACCGGGACGAGGAGGACGGCGCGGGCCGCAAGCGCCTTTCCGTGCTGCTCACGAACATCCGGAACCGCCCCAGCTGAACGGCTCGCCACCACCTCCCGGGCCCGGTCCGGGGTGGGGCCGAAGGCGCTGCCGCCGGAGCCGGGATCGGCCGGCCCGAGCAGTGCGCCGGCGGACGGGCGACGCACGAAGCTCCCGGTGAGCGCGCACGGCTCCTGCCGTGCGCCGTGCCACCACCGGGAGCCTCGTCGTTCCGCGGAACCGTCCGGCCCGCGATCAGGCCTTCTTGACCACGCTGGACTTGAGCTGCATCGCGCCGAAGCCGTCGATCTTGCAGTCGATGTCGTGGCCGGCGACGCCGTCCTCGATGAGGCGGATGCCCCGGACCTTGGTGCCGGCCTTGATGCCGGTGGGGTGCCCCTTGACCTTGAGGGCCTTGATGACGGTCACGGTGTCGCCGTCGGCGAGGACATTGCCGACCGCGTCCTTGATGACGTGCGCGCCGGTGTCGGCGGGCGCGGACCCGGCGGACGCCGGGGACCATTCGTGCCCGCACTCGGGGCAGACCAGGAGGGCACCCATCTCGTAGGTGTAGACGCTCGTGCACTCGGGGCAGGGGGGAAGATTTTCGCTCACGGCCGTAGTCTATGAATCGACTAGCTGAATTGCGAAATTTCGCAAGTCGTTAGAAGCTGAAGAAGGCCGCGCCCCTGCTTCCCCACCCGGTGTCGCTCGCACGAAGACGCGGCCGCCCGTCGTGCGCGCGCCCTCGCGGGCGCTGGTCCAGGAGAGGATTCCGTGTCGGTTCCGCTGTATCAGGCCAAGGCCGAATTCTTCCGGATGCTCGGCCATCCCGTACGCATACGAGTGCTCGAACTGCTCCAGGAGGGGCCGACCCCGGTACGGGACCTGCTGGCCCGGATCGAGGTGGAACCGTCCGCACTGTCCCAGCAGCTCGCGGTGTTGCGCCGCTCCGGGATCGTGGCCTCGCGGCGCGAGGGTTCCACCGTGGTGTACGCCCTGGCCGGGGGCGATGTGGCCGACCTGATGCGGGCCGCCCGGCGGATCCTGACCGAGATGCTCGCCGGGCAGAACGAGCTCCTCGCCGAACTGCGCGAGGCCGAACAGGGCCGACGGACCGCGGAGGACCGGACCCAGTGGGGCCGGGCCGAGCGGGGCCGGGCCGAGCAGGACCGGCGGACCTCGGAGGACCGGGCCGAGCGGGATCCGGCTGCGGGGAACCGGGCCGCGGAGGTCGCGGCCTCATGAGTTCCGTGATGGGCCGGGCCCTGAATTCCGTACGTTCCCTCCTGCCCACCCGTGCCGATCTGGCACAGATGGGCCGTGATCCGCGTCATAACCTGCTCGCCGGTCTGACGGTGGCGATCGTCGCGCTGCCACTCGCGCTCGGCTTCGGTGTCACCTCCGGGCTCGGCGCGGAGGCGGGCCTGGCGACAGCGGTCGTGGCGGGAGCCCTGGCCGCCGTCTTCGGCGGATCGAACCTGCAGGTGTCCGGGCCGACCGGCGCGATGACCGTCGTCCTGGTGCCGATCGTCGCCCAGTACGGCCCCGGTGGCGTCCTGACCGTCGGCCTCATGGCCGGTTTCATGCTGGTGGCGCTCGCGGTGCTGCGCGCGGGCAAGTACATGCAGTACGTGCCCGCGCCGGTGGTCGAGGGCTTCACGCTCGGCATCGCCTGCGTGATCGGGCTGCAGCAGGTCCCGAACGCGTTCGGGGTGGCCAAGCCGGAGGGCGACAAGGTCCTCGTGGTCACCTGGCGGGCCGTGGAGGAGTTCGTGAAGGCGCCGAACTGGACGGCGGTCGCCTTCTCCCTCTCGGTCGCCGCGGTGATGCTCGTCGGCGCGCGGCTGCGCCCGACGGTCCCCGTCTCGATCGTCGCGGTGATCGCCGCCACCGTCGTGGCACAGGTCTTCCACCTGGACGCGGCCGAGCCCATCGGGAACCTGCCCGCGGGGCTGCCCGCGCCCTCGCTGGCCTTCCTCGACGTCGGGACGCTCGGTTCGCTGCTCGGACCCGCCGTCGCGGTGGCGGCGCTGGCCGCGCTGGAGTCGTTGTTGTCCGCGTCCGTCGCCGACGGCATGACGGTGGGGCAGAAGCACGATCCGGACCGGGAGCTGTTCGGACAGGGCCTGGCCAACATCGCCGCCCCGCTGTTCGGCGGCGTACCCGCGACCGGCGCCATCGCCCGCACCGCCGTCAACGTACGCACCGGCGCCTCCTCGCGCCTGGCCTCCCTCACCCACGCCGTGGTCCTCGCGGTCATCGTGTTCGCCGCCGCCCCGCTGGTGTCGAGGATCCCGCTCGCGGCGCTGGCCGGCGTACTGATCGCGACCGCGATCCGGATGGTCGAGGTCGGCTCGCTGCGCGCCATGGTGAAGGCCACCCGCTCCGACGCCCTGATCCTGATCCTCACCGCGGTGGCGACGGTCTGCCTCGACCTCGTCTACGCGGTCGTCATCGGGCTCGTCGTGGCCGGTGCCCTCGCCCTGCGCGCCATCGCCAAGCAGTCCCGCACGGGCCAGGTGCCGCTCGACCAGGGCGAGCACAGCGCGGAGGAGCACGCGCTGCTGGCCGAGCACATCGTCGCCTACCGCATGGACGGGCCGCTGTTCTTCGCGGGCGCCCACCGCTTCCTGCTCGAACTGACCGAGGTCGCCGACGTCCGCGTCGTCATCCTGCGCATGTCCCGGGTGATGACGATGGACGCGACCGGTGCGCTCGTCCTCAAGGACGCGATCGAGAAGCTGAACCGGCGCGGGATCGCCGTCATGTCCTCCGGGATACGGCCGGGCCAGCGCCAGGTGCTCGACTCCGTCGGCGCGCTCGCCCTGCTGCGTCACGAGGGCCGCGAGTACGCCACCACCCCCGAGGCCATCGCCGGCGCCCGGAGCCATCTGGAGCGCGCGGGTGTCCTGCCCCCGGGCTCCTCCCGGAAGCCGGACCCCACCGGGACCGCCGCACACGAGGAACCCGCTCGATGACCGGCCGCACGGACAACACCGGAGGTTCCGTCCCGCACCACCTGGTCGAGGTCTCCGGCGCCGAGGCCCTGTACCTGCTGGAGGGCAGCAGCACCGGCCGGCTCGTCCACGTGTCCAGGGGCGTCCCCGTCGTCCGCCCGGCCGCTCACGTCTTCGCCCACGGCCGGCTGATCGTGCGGAGTCCCGTGCAGGAGGCCGTGTTGCGCGGCCGGGCGACGGTGGCTTACCACGTGGACGGGATCCGCGTCCCGGCCGGTCCCGGCTGGAGCGTCACCGCGACCGGTCCCGCCGAACCGGTCACCGATCCGGACGAGGCGGCCCACTACCGGCGCACGCTGCCCGGCTGGGCGCACGGCCCGCACGACACGCTGTTGTGGATCAGTCCGCAGTCGGTGAGCGGCTTCCGGGCGGTGCGGGCGGAAAGAGGGGAACCGTGACCGTCGCTCCCCCTGTGACCCGCACCCGCGCCCGCATCCGCATCCGCATCCGTGCTCGCATCCGTACCTGCGGGGACGACCGCATATGAAAGGCAGTTGACGACCGTGACCATTGAGTGGCGTTACCGCATCGAGCAGGATCTCGGCATCCTCTCCGTCGCGGGTCACCTCGGCCCCGACGCCGCCCACCGCTTCATCGGCGCCGTCGGCTGGGTCCTGGCTCGTGGCACCGGGCCGGTCGTCGTCGACCTGACCGAGTTGCGCGGCTGGTCCACGGAGGGCCGGCTCGCCGTCGCCGAGGCCGCTCGCCGGCTCGCCGCCGCCGGGCGTCCCATGGAGCTGGCCGCGATCCCGGCGGACGGCTCGCTCGTGCCGGGCGACGACGACCCGGCCGTTCCCGTGCACTGCGACCTGGCCGCCGCACTCGCCGCCCGCGCCTCGCGGGGCGGCGAGGCCGAGGGGCGCCAGGAGTGGCGCACCGGGGGCTGGCCCGCCTGACCGTACGGGCCCGTCGGTGCGGTGACCGTGCGCCTTCGCACCCGGTGGGGGGAGGACCGGGTACGAAGGCGCGGGGCGGGATCAGCTGGTGCGGTTGTAGATCGCCGTGCCGGGGCAGGCGGTGACGCCGAGGCGGGTGGCGCAGCCGGTGTACTGGCTGGAGCCGTTCCACCAGGCCCAGCCGCCGATGGTGCGGCCGTTCAGCCAGGTGTACTGGCCGTTGTAGTTGGCGTCGTACGTGCGCAGGCTCCAGTGCACGTGGGCTCCGGTCGCGGAACCGCCGGCGCAGGTGTCGGTGCCGATGTTGCCGAGCAGGGCGCTGCGGGCGATCGACGTCCCGTTGTAGTAGGTCGTGTTCCACATGTGGTAGTAGTCCGTCGAGAAGCCGCCCGGGTGGATCACCCTGGTCCAGCCGCCGCCGGCGCCGCACATCGAGGTCGCCGTTCCCTCCCGGGACGAACGGACCCGGCCGCTGGCGTTGCCACCGGCGAAGTCGAGGCTGCTCCAGTAACCGGTCGAGCCGGTGTGGGAGTGGGCGCCACCGGTCAGGGTCATGTAGTAGTCGGGCATCCAGGGCAGCAGCAGCCCGTTGGTGTTGGCCAGGGCCCCCACCGACGGCGACGTCTGCTCCTGCGGCGTCGCCTTGCGCTGCGCGTACGCCGTCATGGTCTGCCGTTCCGCCTTGCCGACCAGGGGGGACTTCGCCACGTGGTCGGCGAATTCGCGGTCGCCCTCGAGGCCGGAGACCCACTGTCCGTTCACGCGGTGGGCGATGTAGAGCCAGCCCTCCGGCTCGCCGTGCTGTGTGCGCGGCGCCTCGACGTAGGCGACGCCCCGGGCCCAGTCGCGCGAGACGGTGCGGACGTCGACGACCACCTTGCGGCCCTCGTCGGCGAGCTTGTCGACGGCGGCCTTCGGGGTGAGGCCCTTGGCGTCGTGGGCCCGGGAGAGGACGTCGGCGGAGATGGTGTCCACCAGTGCCCGGCGGTCGGTGCCGAGGCGGTCGGCGACCGCGGACGGCATCTTCACGGTGACCCCGGCGGACGGCGACTGGGCGGTGCTCGCCCGGGTCGCGGTCGGCGTCGTGGCCGAATCCCGGGTGGTCGCCGTCGCCGAGGGGGCGGCGACGAGCAGCCCGGTGACGGCGAGGGCTGCGAGGGCGGTCCTCACGGATGTTCTGGAAAGCATGGGTGGTGTCCCTTTCTGTGCGGGCGGGCCTGCCGTGGCGGGCGCGGGAGGGGATGCGGCCGGGGTGCCGGGGTGCCGCGGTGGCTTTCCCGGCGTACGGCCCGGCCAGGCCCGCCCGTTGTGTTTCCGTCGCGCGGTGGGGTTTTCGGTATCCGCGTGACGTGGGATGGGGTGTGGGGGTGTGGGGTCAGAGGCCGCAGCTGGGTGCGGACCAGTACCGGCCGGTGCCGCCCGCGACGTGGACGTGGTCGTCGTGGCCCGGGTAGCCGGGGCCCAGGATCTGGGTGAAGCCGTGTTCGCGGGCCTCGAAGGCCAGGGCGCAGAAGCCCTGGGAGCCGGCGCTCATGTCGGCGGCGAGGCCGTACATGTGGAGGCTGTCGGAGGCGCCGCCGACGGCGTCGTTGCAGGCGTGGTCCCGGAAGCCGTCGTTGATGCCGATGGGCCGGTCGCCCATCGCGTGCCGCAGGGCCTGGAGCTTCCACATGGTGACCAGGACGTTGGCCTGGACGGTGGCGGCGTCGACCTGGCCGCCCGACCAGTCGGTGCCGCACTGGTTGAGTTCCGACCAGTCGAAGTTGGCCGGGGAGCAGTCGCCCTTCTGGAGTTCGTAGATCTTGCCGAAGGTGAGCGGGCCCGCGATGCCGTCGGCCTCCAGGCCGTACGCCGCCTGGAAGCGCTGCACCGCGGCTCTCGTGGCCGGGCCGAACTCGCCGTCGATGGCCAGTTCTCCGCCGAATCCGGGGTAACCGGCGACCCGGATCTGGAGCTGTCGTACGTCCTCGCCGGACGTCCCCTCGCTGAGGGACCTGCCCCAGCTGAAGCAGGAGTTGGCGGTTGCGACACCGGCGGAGACCGAGGCGGGCACGGGGCTCGCGGACGCGGACGCGGGAACGGTGAACAGCAAGCTGACGCCGGCCAGGGCCGACGCGAGCAACAGGGATGAACGCGATGTCATGTGGGGGGCCTCTATTCGAACGGGCGGCATGGTCAGGGACGCAGCCTCGCGAGTCGACCAAATCGCTGTCAATGTCCAGTCAAGAAATGGTGTGGCCGGAAGCTGTCAGGCCGCGCCGGGGCCGTGGTCGCGCAGGCTCCGTACGCACGGTCCCGCCACCGCGACGACCGCGGGACGGGGCCTTTCCGACAGTCGTTCACCGTTCGCCGTCCGTCCGGTCCGGGCCGTTCCCGGATTCCGAAAGACCGGTCGACCGGTACGGGTCTCCCTCCTCCGCTTCCTGCCGCACGGGGTGGCACCCGGCCGGTGACACCTGATCCAAAAAAGATCGTCCGAAGCAGGGTTACGGGCGCGCAGAAGTGAGCACGTACCGTGATCGGAGCACTCTCAATCGTGTTGATCATCACTCCGGACCGGCCAATCCCATGGACTACCGTTCCCAACCATGATCATCTCCTGCCCTCCTTCCGGCCGGGCCATCACGACGACGGCAGCACTCACCCGGGCGCTGTTCGGCGAACAACTGGATCGGCATCACGAGCCGTGGCGCAAACTGTTCGGCACGGAGCCGTTCCGCTTCCGGGAAGGGCTGTCGCCCGAGGAGCGTTCCGCTCTGTCGTACGAGCGGCTGGGGTTAGTCAATGCCGCCCTCGACGATCCCGTCGACTTCGCCGGTGACGTGCAGCGGCTGACGGCGCTTCATGAGTGGGTGGGCCCCGTGGATCCGGGGCTGGGGACAGTGGCGAGCATCCACTACAACCTGTTCCTCGGAAGCTTCTTCGACCACTCCTCCGGTCAACCGGACCACGACCTGCGGGAGTTCGCCGAACTGCGGCGGACGGGAACGTTCCTGTGCACGGAGGCCGGACACGGCAACAGCGCCTCACAGCTGGAGACCACCGCCACGTACGACCACGCCGCCGGTGAGTTCGTACTGCACACTCCCCACGCGGACGCACGCAAGTTCATGCCCAACACCAGCTCCACGGGCGGTGCCAAGTCCGCCGTGGTCGCCGCCCGGCTGATCGTCGACGGCAGGGACCGGGGCGTCTTCCTGTTCCTGACCCCGCTCAGCGACGAGAACGGGATCGCGCTGCCCGGCGTGGAGATACGCAGACTGCCGCAGACGGCCACGGCGCCGGTCGACCACTGCATCACGTCGTTCGACCACGTGCGGCTGCCGCGCGAGGCGCTCCTGGAGTCGGAGTACGGGCACCTCACTCCGGAGGGCGCCTTCGCCAGCTCGATCGGCAGCCCCCGCAGGCGCTTCCTGAAGTCCATCGGCCGCGTGACGGTCGGCAAGCTGTGCATGAGCGGCTACAGCCTCGGGGTCACCCGGCACGCGGTCGCCGTGGCGGTCCGGCACGCCTTCAACCGGCGGACGGCCGGGGTGACGTCCGGCGGCAGTGTTCCGCTGTTCGCCCACCGGAGCCATCACACCCCGCTCCTCGAATCCGTCGCCACCACCTACGCGGCGACACTGCTGCACCGGGCCGCGGTCCGGCGCTGGGTCGAGGCGGCGGAACACGGACAGGATTCGGAGCGGGAGGACAGCGAGCGGTTCACGGCGATAGCGAAGGGCTGGATCACCTGGCAGGCGCGAGGGGTCATGACCGAGTGCCGGGAACGCTGCGGCGCCCAGGGGCTCTTCCTCGCCAACGGCATCGCCGGTCAACTCGCCGCCAACGAGGGGACGATCACCGCGGAGGGCGACAACCTGGTGATCTGGGTGAAGGCGGCCGGCGAGATGCTCCTGGGGCACTTCACCCCGAAGCAGCCCTGTGACCGGGACCCCGCGACCCGGGACCTCGCCGACACCGCGTTCCTGCAGGACCTGCTGGGCGACGTCGAACGCATCTGGCACCAGCGGGCGCGCAGGCGCCTGCGCAGCAGCCCGCCGGGAGATCCGCTCAACCGCTGGAACAACACCGTCAACTCGGCCCTGAAGCTGGTCGACGCCCATGCGGTGCGCCAGGCGGGCCAGGCCCTCCTGGACGCGGCGGCGGAAGCCACCGACGACGAGGCTCGACAGCAACTGGCGCTGTTGTACCGGCTGTTCGCGTTGCGCCAGGTCACGGCGCACAGTGGCGATCTGCTCGCCGACGGGCACCTGACCGGCGCGCAGGTGAGGGAGTTGCAGGACGCTTCCGAGGGCGTCGTCGAGACCCTCGTGCCGCACGCCGAGACGCTCGTGGCCGCGTTCGCCGTCGTCGAGGATGTCCTCCTCGACCATCCCATCACCCGGCCCGAGGGGTTCGACGGGCGGTCGGTGCCGTCCTGGGACGGCACCGGGTCCGTACCGCGGCCGGCCGTCGCCGTGGCGACGCCTGCCTGACCGTTCACCACCCGGCCCCGGGCCGTGGGGGCGCGCCGCGTGGCCGCCCCCGGTCGTGACGCCCGGGGATCGGTACCGGAATCCTGTCATGTCGCAGCTCCCATGTCGTTCCGGTGCCGTCCCCGTGCCGTTCCGGGGCCGTCGCGTACCGTTCCGGTGTCGTCCTCGTGCTGTTCCGGGGCCGTCCCCTACCGCCCACGACCGCCGTTCCGGTACCGCCCCGTGCCGCCTACGACCGGCCGAAGAGTTCCTTGGCACGTTCGATGAGCGCGCGGGCGGTGCCTTCCACGGCGTCGTAGCGGTCCGGGTAGGCCGAGACCTGCACGGCCTGCGCCACCTCGCCCGCGGACAGGTCCGGATTGTTCGCCGCCACCCGGATGGCGGGGGTGAAGAACGCGTTCGACGCGTACGACACGTCCATGATCTGTTCCGGTGTGCCCCAGCCCTGCGACGGGCGCTGCTGGAACACCCCGAGCGAGTCCCGGTCGCCGCAGTCCAGGTTGTTCATGTTCGACTCGACCACGCCCGCCTCGAACCCGGCGAGCATCACCCTGTCGCTGACGCCGAGTTCGACGCCGGTCCGGTAGACGATCCGGAGCACCTCGGGGTCGGGTTCGTCCGGCACCGTGCAGCCGCCGTCGCCACCGCCGCCGCCCAGGCCGACGAGGGTCCGCCAGGTCTCGGGGCCGACGACGCCGTCCACGGACAGCCCCTTGCCGCTCTGGAAGGAGGTGACCGCGGATGCGGTGGCCGGGCCGAACCGCCCGTCCACGGCCAGTCCGTAGCCGTACTTGTTCAAGGCGGTCTGCGCCGCCGCGACCGCGTCGCCGCTCTGGCCCTCGCGGACCGTGACGACCAGGCCCGGCCAGGTCTCCGCGCCGATGACACCGTCCGCGGCGTATCCCTTGGACTCCTGGAAGGCGACCACCGTGTTCTCGGTCGCCGGGCCGAAGTCGCTGTCGACCGAGATGTCGTAGCCGTGACCGCGCAGCAGGTACTGGGCGGTGGCCACGTTGGCCCCGGTCGTGCCGTTGGCGAGGACGGGCCAGGCCGGAGCGGCGGCGACCGGACTCACGAGGCCGAGCGAGACCACCAGGGCCGCGCATACCGTGACGACCGCGATCCATGCACGACTGATTCCCGTTGCTGATATCAACCCGACTCCCGCTGTCGACCCGGCTCCCGCGCCGAGGAGCATTGCGCGCCGAAAGATAGCAACGGGCGGCCCGTTCGGCATCGGACGTTCGACCGACGTACGGGATGCGACATGTCCGCCGTTTCGCGTGTCCACCGTTTCGTGCGCCCGACGTTCCACGTGTCCGGCGCTTCGTGCATCCGGCGTGAGGAGTCGTCGTACGGCTTCGGTATAGTCCCGCGTCGCCGGGATCCGTGCCCGGCGGGCGAGGTGACCGGCTCGACCCGGGAGGACGGTGATCCGATGACCGGACCGTCATCCCGCGGTGTCGAGACACGGTTCCTGTCGTCCGCCCACCAGTTGGCCCCTCCCGTGCGCGGGGTCGCGGTGGCCGTCATCAGTGTCTTCGGTCTTCTCGCGGTGCCCGACGAGTCCCTGCCGTTGGGATTCGCCCTGCTCGGGCTGGTGCTCGCGGGCGCCGGGGTGGACTGCTGGGCGGGGTTCACGGGGCGGGGTGCGGCGTTGTCGCTGGTGTTCGCCGTACTGCGGGTGGTGGCGGTCTGCGCGACCCAGGAGTGGACCGGCGGACCGCTGAACCCGTGGGCGCTGAACGTGCTGACCACAACGGCGATCACACTCCAGTGGGAGTGGTCCCCGACGGTCACCGTGCCCGTCACGGCCGGGCTGTTCGCCGTCGACCTGGCCGCGGCGGGGACCGGTGCCGTCGGCACTCTGCTGCCGCGCCTGGTGTTCGAGTGCCTGCTGGCACGGCTGGGTTTCGTGCTGCTCCGCCGATCGGGCAGGCGGGTGGACGAGTTGCGGGAGCGCCGGTCGGCGCTGGTGCGCGCGGAGGCGGCCGCACTGGCGCGGCGCCGGCAGGAACGCGAGTACCTCGCGCTGCTGCACGACACGGCGGCGTCGACCTTCCTCCTGGTGACGACGCAGGCCGAGGAGACGGACCCGGAACGGGTCGCCGAGTACGCCCGGCACGACCTCGCGGTGCTCACCGGCGCCTCGGGGGGAGCGACCGCCCAGGACGGGGCCGTGGACCTGGCGGCCTCGCTGCGCGCCGTCGTCGGCCGCGGCCGACTGGCCGTCGACGTCCGCGCGGAGAGCATCCCGCTGGTTCCGGCCTCGGTGGCGCTCGCCTTCGTGCGTGCGGTGCGCGAGGCGTTGGTGAACGTCGAACGGCATGCCTGGGTGGACACCGCCTCGCTGAGCGCGCGCGGCGAGGGCGAGGGGGTCGTCGTCGTGGTGGCCGATCGCGGGGTGGGGTTCCGTCCGGACGAGGTGGCGGGCTCCCGTCGCGGGATCCGGAGCTCGGTGGTCGAGCGCATGGCCGCCGTCGGCGGCAGCGCCACGGTCACCTCGTGCCCCGGTGCGGGGGCCACCGTGAGGTTGGTGTGGCCCGGTGGATGAGAAGCACACTGTGAACGGGAAACACGCGGTGGGTGAGAAACACGCGGTGGGTGGGCAGGGCGCGGCGGGCGGGAGAGACGCGGCAGGTGACCATGTGCACGCGACGATGCGGATCATCCTGGTCTGCGCCACCGGCGTTCTGCAGTTCGGCCTGAGCCTGCGCCCCCTGCTCGCGCAGGAGTACCGGCACCACTGGCTCGCCGTGGCCGCCTTCGTCGCCCTGGCCTGTGTCACCGCGGTCTGCTGCGGATGGGTGCTGCGCCGCAGGCCGTTGCCCGTCGCCCTCGTGGTGGCCGGAACGGCGGTGGTGCTCGCGGCGTCGTTCTGCGCCGCGGCCGCGATCGGTTCGGAGCGGCGTTTCCAGGCGTCCGACTGGTCGTTCGGACTGGTGGGGTGGCACCTGTTGCTGCTGTTGCTGGACCGGCCCCGGGTACTGGTCACGGTCCTGGCCGCGCATCTGGTGACGAGCACGGGGCTGTTCCTGGCGGCGGGCGTGCCGGACCGCGCCGCGCTGGGTGCGGCCGGTGCCGCCGTGTTCGGCGCGGTCGACGTCCAGCTGGCGGTCGTGGTGATCACGCGGGTGCTGCACCGGCAGAGCCGCGAGGCGGCGGCGGTCGCCGAGGAACAGGACCGACTGGTGGCGCGGATGATGGCGGCGCAGCAGTGGGAACGGGGCCGACGGAGCGTGTTCGCCGGTCAGTTGGGGGCGACGCTGCCCCTGCTCGCGGGGCTGGCCGACGGCGAGCTGGATCCGCGCGACGAGGAGACCCGGCGGCGGTGTGCGCTGGCCTCGACGCAGTTGCGGCGGCTGTTCGCCGAGAACGACGACGTGCCGGACCCGTTGGTGCACGAGGTCACCGCGTGCGTCGACGCGGCGGAACAGCGGGGCGTGGACGTGTCGTTCGCGATCAGTGGCGCCGCCGTGCCGGTACCCCCGCAGGTGCGCCGCGAGCTGGCCGGGCCGGTGGTCGCGGCGTTGTCCGCGGCGCGGAGCCGGGCCAGGGTGAGCGTGCTGCGCACCGACGAGGAGGTGCGCATCGCGGTGGTGGCCGACGCCTGTGCCGACGTGGTCATCACCTCCACCGGCCGGGTCGGGGTCGAGTACGGTGTCTACGGTGAGTACCTGCGGCTGGAGGCCAGATGGCACGAGCGACAGGGCTGAGCGCGGTCATCGTCGACGACCACCCCGCCGTACGTGCCGGGGTCGCCCACTGGCTGGCCACCGGCACCCCTCCGATCCGGGTCGTGGCGTCGGGTGACGACGTCCGGTTCGCGTGGACCGGGGAGGGTGCCACCGCCGACGTGGTGATCCTCGACCTGCATCTGGGCGGCCCGACACCGGCCATGGGCGAGCTGCGCAGACTGGCCGAGGCGGGGCGGCAGGTCGTCGTCTACTCGATGCGGGCGGACGACGAAATCGCCCTGCACTGCCTGGAGTTGGGGGCCCTGAGCTATCTGACGAAGGCCGAGGGGGCCGAGCACCTCCTCGAAGCCGCCGTCGCCGCGGCTTCGGGTCGTGCGTACACTCCGCCGTCGCTGGCGGGCGCGCTGGCCGGTGACCGCTCCACCGGCCGGCCGACGCTCTCGGCGCGCGAGACCGAGGTGCTGATCGAGTGGTTCCAGTCCGAGTCCAAGGACTTCGTGGGCCGGCGCCTGGGCATCTCGCCGCGAACGGTCAACACCCACCTCGAACACATCCGGGTCAAGTACGCGATGAGCGGCAGGGCGGCCCCCACCAAGGCCGCGCTCCTGGCACGGGCGATCCAGGACGGGCTGGTCCGGGTCGACGACCTGTGACGCGGGTGCTCGGCGCGGTCACCGCACCGAGGGGGGACGGCGGGTGGTCCAGTACTCGGAGGCGGTGATGCCCATCAGCACCACGTCGTGGTAGCCGCCTGCGAAGAACTCGTGCTGGCGGAGCCGTCCTTCCTCGACGAAGCCCAGAGCCCGGTAAAGGGCGAGGGAAGCGTCGTTGAAGGCGTGGATCTCCACTTCGCACTTGTTGCAGCGTTGTTCGGCGAACATGTAGGTGAGGAGCAGCTCGGTGGCCTCGGACGCGTAACCCTTGCGACGGTTCTCGCGGGTGATCACGATGCCCGTCCTGAATCTTCCCGCCCGGCCGTCGAACTCGCCGACCGTCACGGACCCCGCGAAGGCGCGGTCGGCCAGCCCCTCGACGACCAGCCGGAACGCTTCCCCGCCCGGTGGACGCCCGGCGCGCTCGGCGGTCCAGGCGCGGAAGCCCTCCTCGGAGCGGGGAGGCTCGATCAGGTCGGCGCCGCGGACATCGGCGGTGTACCGGGCAAGGTCTCGGAAGCCTTCCCAGTCCTCCGGCTCGACACCCCGCAGGCGTACCTTCTCCCCGGTCCACATGTCATCCACGACGCCCACCGCTTCCGTCGGTTGCAGGCGCTGTCCGCCGTGCACACGAATGCCGGATGATATCCCCGGCACACGATCGGGCGTGGCGCGCCGGGCGTCGGGCACCGGACGTCGGACATCGGCTGCCGGGCGTCGGGCACCGGACATCGGCTGCCGGACGCCGGGCGCCCGACTGCACGCCCGGTTCGTCGAGCCGGTACGGCTCGGGCACGGACGCCTTGATGGGTTCCTGGGTGGTCCGGGCGATCACGACGACCGCGGGCCCGTCCGGGGCGGGGTTCTCCTCCCGGTGCGGGATGCCCGCTTCCCCTGCGTGGGAATCCGATCGTTGCGGGGTGGGATTCGGGTCCGTCTCAGGCGGCCGGTGTCGTGTGCAGGAGTGCGGCGGGCTCGCGCAGGTGGGCGGCCGCCGTTCGCCACGCGGTGGTCACCGCGGTACGGGCCCGCGCCGTCCGGGCGGCGCGGGTGCCGGTGAGTTCCAGCGGCGTGCCCACGTGCACATGGAGGTCCGGTCGGCGCAGGGGCGCCGTGGCCAGGCCGGCGAGTTGCTTGACGGGGTTGCCCGAGGTGATCCGGCGGGCTCCGGCCTGACCCACGGGTATGACGGGGGCGCCGGTGCGCTCGGCCAGCCGGGCCAGGCCGCTGCGGAAGGTGCCGGGCGCCTCTTCCGCGACGTCCTTGCGACGGGGCAGGCCCCCTTCGGCGTAGATGAGGACCAGACGCCCCCGTTCCAGGGCCTCTGCCGCGGTGTCCAGCGCCGCCGCGGCGCGCCGGTCGCCGCGGAAGACGGGGATGTGTCCTTCACGGGCGAGCGCGCGTCCGAGCACCGGTACGCGCCACAGCCCCGCGGCCGCCATGATGACCGGCTCGGCGCCGAGGCGGCGCAGGGCGGCGACCACGACCGCGGGGTCGGCCAGGGACGTGTGGTTCGCGGCGACGATGCTGCCGGGCGCGAGTGCGACGCCGGGGTCGGTGGTCACCGACAGGCGGCCGACGGCGGGCACCAGGATGTCGGCGATGCGGCTGAGCATGAACGGTCTCCCCGTCTCGACGGTGTCGATCTTCATCGTCGGGGCGGGGGCCGCCCGGAGCGTGAGTAGTCGTACCTATTTTCCATATGGGGCTACTTGCTCGAATCCTTGGTGAGGCCCTCGGTCCGAGGACCCGTCCCGCCCCGGCTATCGGCTGCCGGCTCCTGGCTCCCGGCTCTTGGCTTCCGGCTCCCGCGAAGTGGTTTTCGCACCGGCCAGCACCGCCGCGCCGTGCCGGGCGAGGCTGTACAGGATGAGGACGTGGAAGGGCTTGATCACGGCGAAGTAGGCCCGTCCGGCATACCTGTGGTAGCGCACGACCGTGGTGGCGACGCCCTCCCAACCGTGCGGACCGGGACGGACCTTGAAGGTCGACCGATAGCTGAGGTGCTTGTCGTCCTTGCCCGCGACGACCTCGTCCTCCCCGACCCGGTACAGGTGGAGCGGCCCCGCCCTGCCGCCCTCCTCGATCCGGGTCTCCTCGCTCCGGTCGGTGCCCTTGAGCCCGAAGGGCTTCACCAGCGCGTCCCGCAGCCTCAGCAGACGGGTCGTCGACGCGGGAGGCGTGCCCAGCATCGCCTGGACGAAGTCGCGCGCACTCGTGCCCTGCGGGACGTCGACGGCCACGGCGTCGATGTGGTCGCAACCGCCGAGCGTGCCGACCGTGTCCGCCGGGTCGGGCTCGACGTGGCGGCTGCGGGGAACGGCTCGTCGGCTGTTCACCGGGCTTCCCCCTTCCCGGGTTCCGGAGCGCGGGCGCGGCTCCCGCCGGGCCGGCCGCGGTCACCGTCGGGTCGGGTGTACCCCTCGACCGTCGTCACCGCGTCGCGGATCACACCGGGGACCAATCGGCGGTGGACGGCGGACAACGGGGGCCACACCCGGCGGCCCAGGCGCCTGTCGTAGTGCAGGAAGGTCCCCAACGACACCATCCCGCCGTCCGTCCGCACGACGAGGTTGCCGGACAGGAACCAGGATGCGGCCTCCAGCCGGATCCAGTCCTCGCCCCGTCCGGTGACGCGCCAGCCCGCCACGGTGTCCGGCGAGCGACCGCGGCTGAGCCGAAGCCCCAACAGGCCCCGCCAGATCACCTGTTGGGCGAATCCGGGGACGTCGCCGAACATGGCCCTGGCCCACTGCTCCGGTGTCGCCGATGCGTCCGTCGCAAGGGTGAAGCGATCGGCGTAGTCGATGGCCGGCAACGAACCGAGGGCGCGGAAGGACTCGGGAAGGGCCTGCACCCCGACGGTCGCGTCGACCACGGTCCCGTGTGCCCGCCCCGTCGGGCCGTCGGGTTTCACGAGAGCCGCCGGGCGGAGCCCGCGCACGGGGCGAACGGCCCGAATTCCGCGGCCGGGCCTGTGTTCACGCTCGCCGAAGCCTGCTGACACATCACGTCTCCGCTCTCATATACGGTAGCGTATATATGAACGGTAGCCTGGATATACGGTGCCGTATACCTGGCGACGAGGTGAGGTGAGGCACATCGTGGGCGCGACGCGTACGCCACGTGACAGGTGGGTCGAGGAGGGCCTGGCCGTACTGGCCGCCGCCGGGCCGGACGCGGTGCGCGTCGAAGTGCTGGCGAAGCGGCTCGGTGTCACCAAGGGCGGCTTCTACGGGCACTTCGCCGACCGCGACGCACTGCTGGAGGCGATGCTGGACGCCTGGGAGCGGGAGAGCACCGACGAGGTGATCGCCCGTGTCGAGCGCGAGGGCGGCGACCCGAGGACCAGGATCCACCGCGCGGGCATGCTGACCTTCTCCGACGACCGCCTGCTCCCCATCGACCTGGCGATCCGCGCCTGGGCCCGGCACGACGAGTCGGTCGCCGAGCGCCTGCGACACGTCGACAACCAGCGCATGGCCCTGCTGCGCGAGATGATCGGCACCTTCTGTCCCGACCCCGACGAGGTCGAGGCCCGCAGCCTGCTCGCCTTCTGCGCGGCGATCGGCGGCCACTTCCTCGCCGCCGACCACGGCGAACGCACCCGGGCCCAAGTGCTCGCCCACGCCGCCGACCTGGTGCTCGACCGCCCCCGGAAAGACACCGGTTCATAAGGTCTGCCCCGGGTGTGCCGGGGCGGCCGCCCCAATGAAACGAGCGGGTGCAGGGCCTGCGCGAGAAGTAGCCCTACGCCCGGGAACGCGGAACGTCCGACGCGTGGGGGCCGAGGCGGCCGGATGCGCGGTGACGTCCGATCCGGCCGCTGAAGGCGCGGTGGCTGAACCGGTCCGTGCGCACGGACCGGCCGGCCGGGAGGGGCCGGAGCCGCAGCAGATCATGCGCAGGGACGGCACCGGCTCAGTGCGCCACCGGCGCGCCAGGCCGCGTCGCGGGCCCCGCGGCGGTGCATGACGGCGGCGGTGCCGCCACCGGCGACGATCAGGGCGCCGGCCGCGCGGACGCGGGGGTGTTGGCCTTCATCGTCCTGGTGATCCAGTCCGCGTAGGCGGGTGCGCTGGTGTAGAGACCGGGGCCCTCGGAGCACGGCACCTGCGGGGCACCGGGCCCGGAGGTGACACCGATCAGCTCCCAGCGGCCGCCCCGGCCCTTCCTGATCTGCGGGCCGCCGGAGTCACCGAAACAGGCCATGGACTTCGGCCTGGTGGTGATCGTGCACAGCCGCGTGCGGTCCGCGTAGCCGGGCGCGCATTCGGACTCGGCACCCCTGCGGGTGTTCAGCTCCTGCAGCCGGTCGGGGAAGGCGTACTCGGTGTCGATGGTGGTGCCGAAGCCCAGGAGCCGGGTGGGTGTGCCGGGCCGCCCGGGCTCGTCGGCGATCCTGATGGGCTTCTGGGCGACCGGGCGGTCCAGGCGTATCAGCGCGATGTCGTTCTTGTTGGCGGCCTTGTTGTCACCGTTGACGTAGTCGGGGTGGACGAAGGACCGGTCGATCTTGCGGACGGTGCCGCCGGACTTGCGGTGGTCGGAGCCGATGCGCACGATGCCGTCGAGTTCGATGCCCTCGACAGCGAGGCAGTGGGCCGCCGTCAGCACCCACTGCCGGTCGATCAACGACGCCCCGCAGTTCCCGTCGATCAGCCCCTGCGACGGCGCCGACTCCGGGATGACCGCCATGAAGGGGTAGGGCTCGCTGGAGTCCGACCCGTTGACGATGGCCGTGGCGCTGCCGGCCATCACGGTGGTGCAGACCGCGACGGCGAGGGCGCCGACGGCGGCGGTGCGGACGGCACGGCGGCCCGGGGACTTGGAACTGAACACGGATGGGTTCCTTCTGCTCGGTGGATCCTGTGCGTTCAGCCTCGTCGTGCCGAGTCGGACGGACCATCCGGGCAGCAGGCCGGTCGGCCCTGTGGCCAGCCCCACCTGCTGTGCGGGGGAAACGGGACCCGATGCTCCGGCGGGCGGCGCGAAGCGCGTCGGGGCCGTCCCGGGTGAGGGACGCGCCCCCCGCGCGCGTCCCTCACCGCCCCGCCCCACCCACCTCTCACGCACCCCTCACGCGTCCGGCACCCAGCTCCCGTGGAAGCCGAGCGGTACCCGTCCCGGGAGATGGACGCGTGCCAGGGGGCGGCCGGTGAAGTCCTGCGCGGACAGGATCACCAGGTCGCTCGCGCCGCGGTCGGGGTCGTGCACGTAGGACAGGAGGTAGCCGTCGTCCTCGTCCCGCGCCCCGCGACGCGGTACGAACACCGGCTCCCCCACCGCCGCGCCGGTCGGGAAACGGTGCACCTGCCGGCGGTCGCACACCATGTCGTGCTTCACCAGGCAGTTGGTGAAGCCGCCGTCCGGCGGCACCCCGTCGACGGTCCCGTAGGCCCGCCACATCTCCGCCGCTCCGGCCGCGTACGCGTAGCGGTGCCGCCGCGACACCAGGGAATCGTCGATGCGGGGGAACTCCTGCGGCAGGTCGTCGAGGCAGGTGCGGCGGACCCGGCCCGCCCGCAGGTCGATGCTCCAGCGCTCCAGCACGGGTGTGCCGGTCGCGGAGGGCCCGCCGTTGCCCCGGCCCGCGGCGTGGAACGGCGCGGGCATGGTGGTGAGTTCCATGACGACGGTGTCACCGTGGTCGTAGGCGTTGAGCGTGTGCGAGTAGTACACCGGGTCGATCCCGAACCAGCGGACGGCACCGCCGGTCCGCGGCATCACCCCCACCCGCATCGGGTGGTCCGGGTTCCAGACGTACGGCACGGCCGCTCCCGCCCCGGCGGCCGCCATGTCGAAGGTGATCGGCAGGTCGACGATCACCACGTGCTTCCCGGTGAGGGCGAAGTCGTGCATCATCGGCGCGCCCGCCACCGGGATCCCGGTGGTCCGCGCCACCCGGCCGGTCCGGTCGATCACGAGGTGCCGCACGTGGTCCCAGGTCGGGTAGTACGTCACCGCGTGCAGTTCGTCCGCCGCCACGTCGTACTTGGTGTGCGCGGTGAACGCGCCCTCCAGCGTGGAGCGGAAGTCGTGGGGCCGCACCGTGTTCAGCTCGCCGTCCAGTTCGTACGGCAGCGGTCCGCTCTCCTGGAGGGCCAGGATGCGCCCCTTGTACGGGATGACGTGGGTGTTGCAGGCGAAGTCGTCCGGCGGGACCTCGCCCGGGTACGGCTCGCCCAGTTTCCGTGCCACCTGCGAGGAGCGCACCCACCGGTTGCGGTACCACTCGGCGCGTCCGCCGCGCAGCCGCACCCCGTGCACCATGCCCTCGCCGAGCATCCAGTGGTGGGCCCGCGGGTCCTCGATGCCCAGCGCGTTGGGGCCGGTGCGCAGACAGCGGCCGTCGAGATCGCGCGGTACCCGGCCGGTCACCTCCAGGCCGAACTCGGTGAGTTCCTCGGTGACCGGGGCGAAGGCGCCCTCCAGGAACGGGAGGGACTCCCCGCCCGCGCCCCCGCCCGCCGTGCCGCGGGTGGCGGCCCGTGCCCCGGTGGCACAGTGGCCCGGGCCGTGTCCCCCGGCGGCGCCGACGGCCGCCGCGAGTGCCGCGCCCCGGAGAACCCTCCTGCGTGTGTGACTGGTCATCGCTCTTCCCCGTCCGTGGTCGGTGCCCGGCGGTTCCGCGTCCGGGCCGGTACCGATGCCCGCGCCGGGGCCGGTGCCGGTGCTCGGGAAGAGTCTGCTGCGCGCCCGGCGGCGGGTCAGGTGGCCTGGCCCCCCTCTGCGGGGGTGGTGCCGGCACCACCCCGTCCTCCTGCGGGCACGTCGGGCGGCGGGTGCCCCCGATGACGTCACACGGGGTCGGAGTCGTCCCAGTTCCAGCCGGTTTCGGGGAATCGTTCGAGCAGGTCGGACAGCGAGGGTGCCTGGGGGACGGCGGACGACCAGTCCTGGGCGGAGACGTCGAGGAGGACCAGCGGCGGAGGGTCCTGCCGGAAGTCGTAGGTGAGCATTTCGCGGCTTCCGTCCCCACCGATGACGAGGCTGCCCGGAAAGCGTTCCTGGAACTCGCCGGCTTCGTCGATCCCGATGAGCTCCGCGACGGCATTGATCATCAGGAAGTCGTTTGCCGGGGGCACGAACCGGCTCATGCTTCCCTCCGTGGACAGGAAGTGCCGGTAGTCCTCGGGGAAGCGGACTCCGAAGTGGTGCTCGACCTGCGCGATCCGGTCCTCGTTCGAACTCATGGGCTCATTCTGTCAAGGCCCGACCGGCGTCCGGGCACCCGGACGCCCCGGTGCCGTGACGCCCCGGTCGCAGGAGCACTTCACTGCCGATCGGAACGAAGCCGCAGGCCAGAAAGGCACGCAGCGAGCGGGCGTTGCCCGGGGCGACGGCGGCGAAGACCGGTTCGCCGTCCGGTACGAGGGAGAGCGCGTCGGCGAGGAGGCCGCGTCCGTGTCCCCGGGCGGCGTCGTCCGGGGCGTGGAGCTCGATGCTCAGCTCGCGGCGTCCGGCGAGGCCGTCGGCCAGGGTGACGATGCCCCGTTCGTCGCCGTGGACCGTGACGTCGTTCCGCAGTTCGCGGGCGCGGAGGACACGTGGGTGGGTGTCCGTTCCCTCCGTCCGTTCGGCGAGGCGCGGCGGGCCGCCGGTGCCGCGTGCGGTGAGGGTGACGTCGATGGTGTCGATCCAGCCGTCGGGTCCTGCGAGGCGGCGGAGGAAGTCGGGCGCCAGGGAAGCGCCGAAGCCGTCGGGTCGTCCGGCGTGCACCTCGGCGGCGGGCAGGGCGGTGGCGACGACCGCGTGCCCGGTGAAGGCGACGGAGCATTCCAGTCCGCCGGGCAGCGGCGGCAGCACGGTCACCCCGCCGTCGCACGACGGGAACCGGCCGTCGGAGGCATCGGTGAAGTGGGCCAGGAGCGGGTGGGGTTCAGGCATGGGCGGTCACCTGTGGGGCGAGGGGGCATGCGGGGTCGTGGCGGTTCATGCCGCACCCTAACCCCGTGGCGCACCGACCTCGGGGGGAAGGCCCTCCAGCAGGGCGGTCCCCAGGGGCGTACGGGTGTGGAGCACGGATCGGCCGTGGCGCCGGCTGGTGACGAGCCCGGCCTCGCGCAGCGCGGTCGTGTGCCGGCTGGCGGTCGGCAGCGAGAGCCGCAGCGTCTCGGCCAGTTGGGAGGTGCTCATGGTCCGGTCGAGCGCGTCGAGCACGGCGGCCCGCGCCGTACCGATCAGGCGCGTCACGGCTCCGCGGCCGTGCGTCCCGGGCGTCCCGGCGTCCTGCCGGGGCGGGACGTGCCAGTCCAGCGGGCGGTGGACCGGATAGCTGATCGTCAACGGCCGGTCCTCCGCCGCACCGGCGGTCGGGTGGATGCTGAAGAAGGACGGCAGGAGCGTCATCGCGCGGCCGCCGACATCGAACTCGAAGGGCTCCTCCAGGGAGCACGGCACGTGCAGTGTGCCGTCGTCGCGCCACTCCATCAGCCGGGCGGGGTAGCTGCCGACCAGCCCCTCCACGCCCCCGCCCAGGAGTGTGCCGGCCCGCTGCGCGTGTTCCACCGCGAACGCCCGTCGCACGGGTTCGGTGTAGGGGGCGACGGCGATGTCGTGGTAGCGGCGCAGCAGGTTCCCCAGCCGTTTCATCATGACCGCGTCCCCGTCGGCGATGTGCCGGAACCAGTCGGGAGTGCGCCCGCCGACGTGGGCCACCAGCTCCATCTGTTCCCGCAGGGACCTGCGCGGGGTCGACATCAACAGGTCCAGTCCGTCCTCCAGTTCGACGGCTTCGTCCCCTGCGACGAGGAAGTCCGGTGTGTAGCCGTCGACGGGGTACAGCTCGGTCAGTGTCCGGACGGCACCCGTCAGGTTCGCCCGGGCGAGGGCCGCGCGGACCGACCGGCGCCACGGGTCGAAGTGCACGGCCCCCTCGCGGCTCTGCAGCAGCAGGAGGCTGAAGTAGGTCTCCCAGAGCGGATGGGGCCGAGGGGCCAGGCGCACCTGGGTCAGGTCCTCGGACGTGAAGTGAAACCGCAGCAACAGAAATCCCCTCCCGAGCAGCTCCTGCGACGTGGGACGAGCCGACGGACCACGCAGTTCCGCGTTCCCGGGGGCTTCCGGGAGCGACCGGACCGGACCGCGCACCACCGGGCGGCCGGGCAGCCCGCCACGGCCGTGCGGGTCCCGGCCGAATGCGGCCGGTGAAGACCGAGGGGATCAGCAGCAGTCCCGTTCCTGCTGTCGTGCGGGGCAGCGGTTGTTTTCGGCGGGCTGTCCGTAGTGCGTTGTCGTACCGACTCACAGATGTGTGCAGGTCGTTGAGGAAGCGGCCGACGCCGTGCCCGGCGGCTGGGCGCGCCCGGTGGGGAATGTCCGCATCCGGAACATGTACGGCATCAACGCGTCACCCGAGCAGAAGGAGTTTCCGGGCGTCTGCGGTGAACAACGCATCGCGTTCGTTCCGTTCCGCTCGATCGCCGGCACCGGACGCACCGTCGGCTCGACCGCCGACCACAGCCCGCAGGTGCACGCCGTCGCCCATGCCCCCCGACCGGCCCTCGTGGCAAGGTCTACGCCGGTGCCCCGACTCCGTGCAGCAGGGTGTCCACCACGCGTGCGGCCAGCTGGTCGACGGCGCCGACATCGGCGATCTCCCGCCCTTCTTCGGCCGCCTCGTGGATCAGTGCGTAGTAGACCCGGCGGGCCCACTCCAGGTCGACGTCCGCAGACAGCAGGCCGGCCTCCTGCGCGCGGCGGAAGAGCTGCTCGCACTGGGCCAGGACATCGGCGTGCACTCGCGCCGTCTCGGGGTCGGAGGGAGCGCTCCGGCTCATCGCGAAGCTCCAGCCGATCTTCACCTGAAGGACGTTGGCGGTCACCTGGTGCAGGGCGACCAGCGGCGGAGAGGTGAGCGGGCGGGCGGCCTCCACGGCCTGGTGGAACCGCTCGGCCGCCCAGGCCGCCAGCGCCTCGACCAATGCCTCGCGAGTGGCGAAGCGCCGGTGCACGGTGGTGCGGGCCACTCCGGCCGCCGCTGCGATCTGCTCCATGGTCGCCGCCGGGTCGGCGGCCAGCACGCGTTCGGCCGCCTCCAGGATCGTCCGCACCGTCCGCTCCGCATCGGCACGCAGCGCGCGCCCCTTTGTCTCCATGAACCAGACAGTACATCGGGGACGCCAGTCATGAACTAGTTGCGTCATCGATGTTGCATCTATTAGGTTTGCGGCATCGCTGAAGTCGCAACTGATTCATTGCCACGACAGGAGTGCATCCATGGATCTGCAGCTGACGAACACCACCGCCGTGGTCACCGGCGCGAGCCGCGGCATCGGGCTGGCCACCGTCCGAGCGCTCACCGCCGAAGGCGTTCGCGTGGTGGCCGCCGCCCGCACCATCACCCCGGAGCTGGAGGAAACCGGCGCCCTGGCCGTACCGGTGGACCTGCTTGCCCTCGACGCCCCCGCCCGGCTGATCGACCGCGCCATCGCCGAACTCGGCGACCTCGACCTGCTCGTCAACAATGTCGGCGGAGGCGACAGCGGAGAGGGCCAGACCGGCGGCTTCCTCTCCTTCACCGACCAGCAGTGGCAGCAGTCCCTCGACCTGAACTTCCTGGCCGCCGTGCGGACCAGCCGGGCGGCGCTGCCCAGCCTGCTGCGCCGCCGCGGGGCGCTGATCAACATCTCCTCCAACGGCGCCCGGACGCCGCATGCCGGGCCCGTCCCCTACACCACCGCAAAGGCCGCGCTGACCGCCTTCGGCAAGGCGCTGGCGGAGGAGTTCGGACCGCAGGGCGTGCGCATCAACACCATCTCGCCGGGCCCGGTGCGTACCGCGATGTGGGAGAGCCCGGACGGCTATGGCGCGGAGCTGGCCCGCTCCATGGGGGTCACCCAGGAGCAGTTGCTGGCCCGGATCCCGGCCGCGATGGGCATGACCACCGGCCGCATGCTGGAACCGTCCGAGGTCGCCACGGCCGTCGCCTACCTCGCCTCGCCGCTGGCGGCCAGCATGTCCGGCACGGACCTGCTGATCGACGGCGGATCCGTCAAGACCGCCTGACATGACGTCAGGACGCGGCCCGGCCCCGGGTGCGGAAGCTCAGCGCACCGGCGGTCTCGACTGCCTTGCCCGGCCGGGGGGGCGATGACGGCGGCAACGGCGTGGCGGATCGCGTCGGCCGGTGGCAAGATCACACGCACACGGTACGGACGGCGGGGGAGGCCGGATGCGTTTCCGTATCCTCGGTGCCCTCGAAATATTCGACGGCACCCACTGGCGGGGGATCTCCGCCGCCAAGCCGCGCGCGCTGCTCGCCGCCCTGCTGGTGCGGCGCGACACCCCCGTACCGACGGACCGGCTTGGGACGGAGCTGTGGGGCGAGCGCGAACCCAGGGCGGCCGCCAATCTCATCCAGCAGTACGTGCTCCGGCTGCGCCGTGAACTCGGCGACCGGGAGGGCCGGTTGCTCGTCACCCGGCCACCGGGCTACCAGATGGTGCCCGACGGCGAGGACGATCTCGACGCCGCCGTCTTCGCCCGGCTCGGCGCCTCCGGCCGTGCCGCGCTGGCGGCCGGCGAGGCGGAACGCGCGGCGGGTCTGCTCGCGGAGGCGCTCGCGCTGTGGCGCGGCCCCGCGCTCGCCGACGTACCGGCCGGGCCGGTGGTGGAGGCGGAGGCCGCGCGGCTGGACGAGCAGCGGCTCGACGTCCTCCAGGCCCGTGTCGAGGCGGATCTGGCCTGCGGGCGGCACACCGCGCTGGTGCCGGAGCTGCGGCAGTCGGTGCGCGAGCATCCGCTCCGGGAGGGGCTGTGGGAGCAGTTGATGCTGGCGCTGTACCGGTCGGGGCGGCAGGCGGAGGCCCTCGACGCCTACCGGGAGGTGCACCGGCTGCTGGCCGCCGAGCTGAGCGTCGCACCGTCCGCCCCGCTTCGCGAGCTGCAACTGCGCATGCTGCGCGGCGATCCGGGGCTCGCCGCCCCCGCCCCCGGGCCCGTCCCCCGGCCGCCGGAGGGGGCCGCCCGTTCCGGACGGGGACCGGTTCCGCCGCGCCAACTCCCCTCCAGGGTCGCCGGGTTCGCGGGACGCCGGGCCGAACTACGGATGCTGGACGGGCCGCCCGGTGGCGCGGACGCCGGTACGGGCCCGACCGTACGCGTGATCACCGGCACGGCGGGCGCGGGGAAGACCGCGCTGGCCCTGCACTGGGCACACCGCGCGGCGCCGGACTTCCCGGACGGTCAGCTGTACGTGAATCTGCGCGGCTTCGACTCCGCCGCCGGGCCGGTGCCGCCCGGCGAGGCGGTCCGCGGTTTCCTGGAGGCCCTGTCGGTGCCGCCGGAGCGGATCCCGGACCCGTTGGAGGCGCGGGCGGCGCTGCTGCGCACCGAGACCGCCGGCCGCCGCCTGCTGTTCGTCCTCGACAACGCCACCGACGCCGCCCAGGTGCGTCCGCTGCTGCCGGGCGGTGCCGGGTGTGCCGTGGTCGTCACCGGCCGCGGCCGGCTGGCCGGTCTCGCCGTCACCGACGGCGCCCGGCTGGTCCGGCTCGACGTGCTGCCGCGCGAGGAGGCCCACGAACTGCTCGTCGCCCGGCTCGGCACGGACCGGGTCGCCGCGGAACCGGAGGCGGTGGCCGAGCTGATCGGCCTGTGCGCCCGGCTGCCGCTGGCACTCGCCGTGACCGCCGCCCGTGCCGTCGGCCGGCCCGGGTTCGCGCTGAGCGCGGTCGCGGCGGAGCTGCGCGACACCCGGGGGCGGCTGGACGCGCTGGACACCGGTGAGGCGGTGAGCAGCGTCCGGACGGTCTTCTCGTGGTCGTACCTCCGGCTGGACGCCGGTACGGCCCGGGTGTTCCGGCTGCTCGGGCTGTACCCCGGCCGGGAGGCCGCAGCGCCCGCGGTGGCGGCGCTGGCCCGGCTGTCCGTCCAGGAGGCCGCGGCGGCGCTGACCGAGCTGGCCCACGTCCATCTGATCGACGAGCACCGCCCCGGCCGGTACTCCTTCCACGATCTGCTGCGCGCGTACGCCGCGGGGCTGGTGGCGGCCGAGGAGTCCGCGGCGGAACGCACCGAGGCGCGGCACCGCCTGTTCGACCACTTCCTGCACACCGCGCACGCCGCGGGCCGGCGGCTCGCCCCGGTCCGCCGCGAACTGCCGCTGTCGCCGCCGGTGTCCGGCTCCGCGCCCCACCACCCGGAGGGGTACGAGGAGGCGATGGCGTGGTTCGAGGCGGAGCACGCCGTCCTGCTCGCGGTCACGGACGCGGCCGGCCTGGCCGGATTCGACGACCACGCCTGGCAACTCCCGCTCGCCATGGGGGACTTCCTCCACCTCAGCGGCCGTTGGCACGACTGGGTGGCCACCCAGCGCACGGCCATCGCCGCGGCCCGGCGGCGGGAGGACCGGGCCGGGACGGCACTGTGCCACTGCGAGTCGGGCCGGGCCGCGATCCGGCTGGGACGGTACGAGGAGGCCCGGGACGAGTTGTCGCGGGCGCTGGAGCTGCAGCGCGAGCTGAACGACCTGGCGGCGCAGGCCCACACCCTGCGGACGCTCGGCTGGTCGTACGAGCAGCAGGGCGACTACCGCGCCACGCTCCGCTGCGCCGAGCAGGTGCTCGAACTGGAGCGCGCGGCCGGCAACCGGGCCGGCTGGGGCGGCGCGCTGAACAACATCGGCTGGTGCCACACCCATCTGGGCGACCACGAGAAGGCGCTCGCCTGCTGCAACGAGGCGCTGCAACTGCACCGGGCGGAGGGCAGCCCGCTCGGTGAGGCGTACACCTGGGAGACCCTCGGCTCCATCCGCCGTGCCATGGGTCAGCACACCGAGGCCCTCGACTGCTACCGCCGGTGCCAGGAGGGGTTCCACCGGCTGGGCAACGGGTACGGCGAGGCGGTCGCGCTGCGCGGCCTCGGCGAGGTCCTGAGCACCGTCGGCGACCCGGCGGGCGCACGCGAGGCGTGGCGGGCCTCCCTCGCCCTCTTCGACGAACTCGAACACCCGGACGCGGACGCCGTGCGCGAGCTGCTGCGGGCGACGGACTGAGCCACCGGGACCGCCCGGGGCGCCGTGCGCCGTGTCAACGCTGCCACGACGCGGACGCGGCCGTACGGGCCTGCCCCGCGGCACGGGCCCAAAGCGCCGTCAAAGCGGAAGTTCAGCCCCGGGCCGCAGAGTTGCGGCCATGCCCCGGGAGGTCCGGGGTCCGCTGAGGCCGAAAGCGAGTGGGTTGATGCGTGTCGCGCTCAAGGAGTGCTCCTGGCAAACGGTGGGGGAAGACCTGATCGTCGTCTTCGACCCCCGTGAGTCGATCACTCTGGAGGACCCCGAAGGGAAGGTCGAGGCGCTTCTCTCCGTGCTCCGGGAGGGGCCCCGGAGCGTTCCGGGGCTGCGTGCCGCGCTCGCCGCCCGGGGCGTCGAGGTGACCGGGGAGGAGCTCGACGGGGGTCTGGCGGGGCTGGCGGGGCTGGGGCTGGTCGAGCGCGACGAGGGCAGGTTCACCGGTGATCCGGCGGTGGACCAGCGGCACTTCTCCAACCTGGCGTTCTTCGGCACCTTCGCGGACCTCGACCGGCACCGCACCGATTTCCTGCGGCGGGTGCGCGACGCGCACGTCCTGGTGCTCGGTGTGGGCGGCGGCGGTTCCTCGCTGGTGCAGTGCCTGGCGGGTCTCGGCGTCGGCCGGTTGACGCTGCTGGACCACGACCGCGTCGAGACCCGCAACTTCGCCCGGCAGTTCCTCTACCGGCACGAGGACGTCGGCCGCTCGAAGGTCGAGCGCGCCGCGGCCTGGGTGCGGGCGTACGACCCGGACATCGAGGTGCGCACCGTCGACCGCTGGGTCGCGGGCCCCGAGGACCTCGCCGATCTCACCGACGGGATCGACCTGATGGTGGGCGGCCTGGACGGCCATCCCGACGCCGGCCTGTGGGTGAACGAGGCCGCCGTCCGGGCCGGTGTGCCGCTGGTCGTCGGCGGCGCGACCCGCACGCTGCTCTCGTACATGTCCGTCGATCCGGGGACGAGCGCCTGCCTGGCGTGCGAGTTCTCGCAGCGCCCGGAGGAGGGCACCGGTGCGGCGGCCGCGGAGGACCTCGTGCACGGCATGCGGACGACCAACCCGCTCATCGGTCCGGTGGCCATGCAGGTCGGTTCGCTGATCGCGCTGGAGGGCCTGCGTTATCTGACCGGGTTCCAGGAGCCGGTGGCCGCGGGCGCCCGGATCCGGCTCGACCTGCGCGAGGGCCTGGCGGGCAGCCGGGTGCCGTTCCCCGACGTGCCGGACTGCCCGGTGTGCGCGCTGGCTCCGGTACGGGTGGCCGCGGCATGACCGGGGTGGACGGGTCCTCGCGGACGACCGTGCGGCTGCGACCGCTGAGCCTGGTGCCCGAGGGGGAGGACGAGGTCCTGGTGGGCGACCCGGGAACGGGGCAGTTCGTCGCCGTTCCGAAGGTCGGCGGTGTGGTCGTCGAGGCGCTGCTGCGCGGGGCGACGATCGCCGAGGCCGCCGCCGAGGCCGAGGAGTTCGCCGGGCAGCCCGTCGACGTACCGTCCTTCGTCGAGACGCTGCGCGAGCTCGGTTTCCTCGACGAGGGGCAGCAGGGCGCACCGGTCCGTTCGGCACCCGTACAGGGCGGGCGGTGGCTGGACGGCGTCCGCCAGGAGGTCGCGCGGCCCTTCTTCGGACGGGTGGCCTGGAGCTGCTACGCCGCGTGCGCGGTGTTCGCGCTCGCCGTGTTCGTGTTCCGGCCCGGCCTCTTCCCCGATCCGGCCACCGACGCGTTCGTCGTGGACGACATCGGCCTCGGCAGCCTGATCCTCGTCCCGATCGCCACGGCCGCCACGGCGATCCACGAGCTGGGGCACTGGTTCGCGGCCCGCGCCCTCGGTCTGGGGGCCAGGTTCGGCATGGACCGGCGGATGGGGTTCCTGCTGGTCTTCGAGACCGACCTGACCCAGCTGTGGACCGTGCCGAGACGCAAGCGGTACGGGCCGCTGCTGGCCGGCCTCGCCCTCGACGCGGTGCTGCTCGCCGTGCCGCTGGCGGCGCGGCTGCTGATCGACACCGGCACGTGGGCGGCGCCCGATCCGCTCGACGCGGTCCTCGCCACCTGGATCTACGTGAAGCTCACCGCGATGCTCTGGCAGTGCATGGTCTTCCTGCGCACGGACCTGTACGCGGTGCTGGTCAACGCGCTGGGCTGTCGCAACCTGTGGCGGGTCTCGACCCTGATGCTCCGGCGCGCCGTCGGCCGACCGGACGCCGCGGGGGCGGCCGAGCTGGCCGACGCGCATCCGGCCGATGTACGGGCCGGGCGCTGGTTCCGCTGGGTGCGGTTCTTCGGGGCCGCGCTGACCCTGGTCTGGGCGGGGCTCTTCCTGGCGCCCTTCGCATGGGAGGTGCTGCGCTGGGCCGCCGACCGGCTCGGCGCGGGCCCGGCCACCGGGCAGTTCTGGTGGGCGCTGCTGTGCACCGCGGTCTGTCTGACCCCCTTCGTTCTTCCCGCGGTCCTCTCGGTCCGTGAGCGCGCACGGCGGCTCACGACGAGGACCTGAGACCCCGCGGGTACCGGTCCGCCCCGGCCCGGCGCACCGCCGGCGCGGGGGACGTCATCCAGTCACGAGGAGGTGAATCGCATGGAGATCAAGGTCCGCAAGGTCGAGGACGTGAAGGCCACGGGGCTCCAGGTCTGAACGGTCCGCGGCGGTCCGACCGCCGCACGTTCCCGATCCGCCTGATCGCGGACCGGGTTCGGAACACCCGCCGGGGAGGGGGAGGGACTTCGGGTCCTCCCCCTCCCCCGAGGGCGTCGGCGCCCGGCCCCGGACACGTACCGCGACCGCCCCGTGACGGCGCCCGCCTACACGGTCCCTTCCCTCGCGTCCTCTCCCGCGTCCTCCCCCGCCCCCGTCGCCGCGGCATCCAGTACCGCCCGGACCGCCGCGCACAACGCGTCGTCCTCCAGGACCGCGCGCCAGTGGTCGTGTGCGACGGGACGTTCGTCGGCGTCGAGAAGGGCCCGCAGCGCGGGAGTCACCGGGGCGACGGACGCCGGGTCGGCGGCGGCGACCTCGGCGAGGAGCTCCAGCGGTTCGAGGACGGTGGGGTGCGCACTGCCGGGCGGCGGGCAGATCCGTACCAGATCGGTCAGGGCCGGGACGACCTGCCGCGGGTCCCCGGTGAGTTCCCACAGCCCCTGGACGATCTCCATCGCGTCGAAGCGGTTGCCGTGCCCGAGCCGTTCCCCGGCGGTGGCGCGCAGCCGTCGGGCGACCTGCTCCACGACGGGCGGGTGGGTGGCGGCCACCTCGGCGAGCAGGCACAGGGGCTCGACGCCTCCCGGGGTCCGGTAGCCCTCCGACGCACTGCACCCGGTCAGTTCCAGGAGGCCCGGCAGGACTTCCTCCGCATCGCCGGTGACCCGCCACAGGGCACGGGCCCGCCGTACGACGTCCTTCGGCGCGTCGGACCGGCGATCCGGCCTCCCGCGCAGCGCCTCCCGGAACAGGCCGCGCGGCAGATCCGCCGCCGGGGCGGCGAGCGGGCCCAGCGCGATGCAGGCCCGGATCCGGGCGCCGTCGTCGGCCCCGGCGCTCAACTCCGGGTATCCGCTCTCCTCGGGGGAGCACAGCAGGGCCAGTACGGGTTCGTCGTCGCCGGTGAGGAAACGGAAGCGGAAGGGGTCGACACGGGCCGAGTCGGCCCAGAACTCCGGCGGTCCGAGCAGTTCCCGCAGCCGTGTGCGACGGTCGGCGGCGACGGCGCGGGGGCCCGTCCGGCTCAGGGCATGGGCGGCCGTCAATGCCTCGTCCGGGTCGGGCGATTCGAGCAGTTCGAGCAGTCGCGGGACGACGGGCGCGCCGTCGTGATGCCATCGGCCGATGATCCCGTGGTACGCGCCGCGCTCGGTCGTCGAAGCCGTCCTGGTACGGGCCAGCAGCGGACCGAGGAGGGTGTCCGTGTGCGCGGTGAAGGGGGCGAGGGCCTCGGAGAAGTTGCGGTCGTCCTTCTCCCAGCTCCGGCCGGACAGGACGGGAGGCCAATCGGCGAACCCGCTGCCGCGGACGGTGAGCAGCCGGGCCAGCGGTACCACGCAGCGTTCGTCGCCCATCCGGCTCAGTGCCCAGACCGCGTACCTCCTCGCGGGCTCGTGGGGTTCTTCGTCCTCGGTGAGATGCGCCGCGGCGCGGTCGGCCCAGGGGCGTGCGGCGGCCCCGCACATGGCGAGGACCCGCAGCGCGGAGGCGCGGTTGCCCGGGTTCGGGTCGTCGGTGGACTCCGCTACGGCCGGGAGCAGTTCGGGTACGGCGGAGCGCCACCGGGACATCAGGGAGGCCGCGACCCGCAGACCTCCCTCGCGCTGTCCGGCGCCGTCGTGGCGCAGCAGTCCGAGAGCGAGGGCGAGCCTGCCCGGCAGGTCGTCGCCGAGCTGCCGGTCGGCGTCGACGATGACGCCGACCGGCCAGGAGCGGTACACCTCGGAGGACCCCGCGACCAGGGGCGGGGAGGTGAGCAGCGTTTCGGCCGTGGTGCGGGCGTAAGAGGGGTCGACGTGTTCGGGCAGGGCTCGGCGCAGGGCCGCGACCGCCTGCAGCCGGACGTCGTGCCGGGGCTTCTCGAACCACTCCAGCCAGGCGTCGACGTCCTCCTCGACGTCGGGTTCCTCCCCCTCCTCCTCGACGGTCATCCGCTGCCGCAGCCAGGCGAGTGCCTCCTCGCGTCGCTCCACGGTGTGGCGGGCGAGTTCCCCGACGGCCAGGACGAGCGTTTCGGCCACCCACGGGTCCTGCTCGCTCTCGAAGCGGTCCCGGAAGCGGGCGGTGAGCTCGTCCGCCCGGTGGGCGGCCTGCGCGAGTACGGTGGCCGCCGCGGCCCGGACGTCGCGATCGTCGTCGTCGAGCAACGGCAGCAGCGGGTCCGTCGCCCGCTCCCAGGCAGCCGGCCACGCGGGGGCGACAGTGCGCCACCACCTGCCCTTCAGGATCGGGTCGACCCCCTCGGTGGGAGCGGCGTTGCCCGCGCGGGCGACAACGGTGACCGTCTCCATGATCTCCGCGCGCACCGTCACGGCCTGGTCCCGGGCCGCCTCGACGAGGAACGGCAGCACCTCGGCCGCCGCCGCCAGCACCAAACTGCCGTCGCCGCAGGACGCGTGGTGCAGATCCACCAGGGCGTCCTCGGCCGTGGCGCGGTCCGGCGCCCACAGCTGCTCCAGCACCTCGGGCCCGTACCGCTGGGCGTGGTAGGGGCTGGTCACCTTCGACCAGTCGACCTCCGCGGCGAACCGCGCCATCCGTTCCGCGCCCGCGCTCTTTGAACTCATGCCGCCGCCCGCCGCCTTCCGTCCCCTGCCGGGCGAAACCCCGTACGGGCGTCGCCGTCCATCAGTAGCCTCATGATCATGTCATCGCGTGATCGCGCGATCACAGTACGGAGAGAACGCGGCAAGGAGAATCATGGTCATGGCAGAACGTGCGGTTCCGTCCCGTGTGGCGGCCGCGGAGCGGGTCGCCTCCGAGATGGGGTTCAAGAAGAGCTGCATCCCCGAAGTGGGCAGGCTGCTCGGGCTGGCCGCCGCCTCGAAGCCCCACGGGGTGGTCGCGGAGAGCGGTACCGGCTCCGGAGTGGGCACCGCCTGGCTGCACAGCGGTCTCGGCCCCGGAGCGCGCCTGGTCACCGTGGAGCGCGACGAGGAGCTGGCCCGCCGGGCGGCCGGGATCTTCGCGGACGACGAGCGCGTCAGCGTCCTCACCGGGGACTGGCGGCTGCTCGACCAGCACGCCCCGTTCGACGTCTTCTTCTGCGACGGCGGGGGCAAGCGCGACGACGCCCAAGGGGTCGTCGAGCGCCTCGCCCCCGGTGGCCTGCTCGTCCTGGACGACTTCACCCCCTCGTCCCACTGGCCGCCCCGCTTCGAGGGCGAAGTGGACGGGCTCCGGCTGTTCTACCTCACGCATCCGGCCCTGGAGGCCACCGAGTTGCTCACGACACCGACAAGTTCGGTGATCGTGGCCACGCGCCACCCCTGACCGGTGCTCCCCGCCCGGTGACCGGATCGACAGGGGCAGGTACTTTCCCGGTGCGTCCCCCAGTACGTTCCCGCGTGTGTCCCCCAGTGCGTTCCCGAGTGCGTTCCCGGTACTTTCCCGGCATGAGCGTCGACGGCACAGCACCGAAGACCGGCCCCGTCCCGGCGGCCCGGAACGTTCCTCCTTTCGACCCCGAGCTGGGCGCGGCGCTGGCGGGTTCGGGGAGCGCGGCAAGGGAACCGTTCACCCCGGAGAACCTCGCGGCCCGGCAGGAGCGGGACGCCGCGGCCCGGCCCCGGCCGACGGTCCGGGAGCTCCGGGCCGACGGCCGCTTCGAGGTGGACGAACTGCGGGTGCCGGGGGCGCCGGGCGGGCAGGACGTGACGCTCGTGAGCGCGCGGCCCGCCGGGGCCACCGGGCCGCTGCCCCTGCTGTACTACATGCACGGCGGCGGGATGATCATGGGCAACGCGTGGTCCGTGCTCCCTCGGCTGCTGCGCGAATGGGCTCTCCCGCTGGGGCTGGCCGTGGTCTCCGTCGAGTACCGGCTGGCACCGCGGGTGCGGTACCCCGATCCGCTGGAGGACTGTTACGCCGGTTTCGCTTGGGTGGTCGCGCACGCGGACGAACTCGGCATCGACGCGGACCGCGTCGTCGTCGGGGGGAAGAGCGCCGGTGGCGGACTCGCCGCGGCGCTCGCCCTGCTCGCCCGCGACCGGGGCGGGCCCGTGCCGGCCGGGCAGTTGCTCCTGTGCCCGATGCTCGACGACCGCGGGAACACCTTCTCCAGCCATCAGATGGCCGGCGTCGACACCTGGGACCGGACCTCCAACGCGACCGCTTGGCAGGCACTGTTGGGCGACCGCTATGGCACCGCGGACCTGCCGCCCCACGCGGCTCCCGCCCGTGCGACGGATCTGTCCGGGCTGCCCCCGGCCTACGTCGAGGTCGGTTCGGCCGAGACCTTCAGGGACGAGGGCGTGGCCTACGCCGATGCGATCTGGCGGGCCGGGGGTCGGGCCGAACTTCACGTATGGCCCGGGGCGTTCCACGGTTTCGACACCCTCGCTCCGCAGGCGGCCCTCAGCCGGGACGCCCTCGACACCCGTACCCGCTGGCTCCGGCGCGTCCTGCGTCCCTGAGACCCCACGAGGGGCGGTCACGAACGTCCGCGCCTACGCCCACGGCTACGGCTACGGCTGCGGTCCGTGGGCGTCAGCCCGTGTCGGGCAGACCCCAGTCGTCAGGAAGGTCCCAGTCGTCGCGGTGGTCCCAGCCGTTGCGCGGCCCCCGGTCGTCGGGAAGATCGAACAGGCGCTGCGTCCTGCGGTCGTTCTCCTGCCGGAGCTCGGCGGTCCAGGGCCAGGGGTCCTCGGGCCGGAGGCGGGGGCAGACCGTGTGGTGCGCGATGCGGCACCGGGTACCGGGAAGGGGTTCCGCGTCCCACAGGTTCATGGCGGCCCCGTCCATGGTGATGATCCAGCGCCGTCGTGGGGGCACGGTGTGGGCGGGGACGAGGACGCGGGGTTCGAGGAGGATCCAATGACCCGCGTAGAGGGTGGGGTAGCGGTCCTGACGGAGGTCGCAGAAGGGGCAGTCGGGCGGGTCGGGCGGGCGCGGGGCGATGGCGCCCTCCAGGAGGGCGCGGAACATGTCGTCGGTGTTGTCCGGACCTGATGTGTTTTCGGTGTCCCCCATGTCCTTCAGGATCCGGACGGGTTCCCTGGGCCGGTAGGTCGCGATTCGGCCGTGCCGGGTGAGGGAGCAGCGGTACCCGTGTGCCGGGGGACGCCCCGGGAGGCGTACGGCGGCACAGGGGTACCGCCGCGTCGTACCGAACCGGTGTGCGCCCTGTCCGGCGCGCGCCCGGCCAACCGTCGTGTGTGTCCGGGCAGCGGCGACGGCGTGGCGGGGAGGGGGTCAGTTCCCTTGTTCCAGGACGTTCTCGACCTCCTGGGCCAGCTTCTTCGGGAGAGCGCCGTAACCGAGTTGTGCGGCTGTCCGTCGGCCGTCGTCATCGACCGCGTGGACGAAGAAGGGGCGGGCGTCCGGGGTTCTGACGGGATTCTTGCCGGGGGCGCACAGGACGGCGTACCCGAACCGGAAGATCGGGTACGCGTCCTGGGCACGGGTCGCGTGGTCGATCTCCATGGTGAGGTCGGTCCCCCCGGCGTGCAGTCGGCGCGCCTTCGCGGCGCCCTCGACGAGGGAGTCGGCGTCGGGGAGCACGGGCTGCGCCCCGCCGGTGTCCAGCCGGACGGGGGCCAGGTCCTCCGCCTCCATCTCCCCCGGCGGCAGGTAGGAGATCGTCCCGTCCGTGCGGGAGATCCGGGCCGCGACGTTCTCCTCCAGCACGCCTTCCCCCGTCTTCACGGGCATGGCCTCCTTGTATCGACAGCGCGGTGACGAGGAGCCGTGCACCGGCCCTCGCGAGCAGGCCGCGCACCTCCGCCCCGACGGGCGGGCCGGGCCCGGTTCGCCGCAAAAACGCCCGGGGCCGTCACGGGGCGGCCGTGCCGGTCGCGGTCCCGGACGGGCACCCGCGACCGGCACTTCCACCACGGTCCTACCGCTTGTAGGTGTTGCGTCCCGTGGCCTTGACGGACTTGCAGTGGCTGCGGGCGTCGGGGCCCGAGCGGACGGCCGGCTTCTTCTTGTTGTAGTAGTTCACGGTGTAGGTGTTGCCGGAGAACGTGTTGCCGCCCTTTCCACACGTGTCGGCCCGCGGGAACACCCAGTAGGTGAACATCCCGTAGTTGCCGTTGCCCCGGATCCTGCCCCGGTGGTCGCGGCCCTTCGCGAAGGTGTTGTTCCGGACCTTGTTGCCGCTGCTGCCGTCGCTGGCACGGACCGGATCACCGGAGATGACCTTGAAGGTGTTCCCCTCCACGATGTTCCCGTTGCTCCCCGGGGTCCGCTGCGTCTGGTTGAAGGCGAGATAGACGCCATGGGTGTTTCCCGGTTCCTTCTTGTTCTCGAGATTGAGGAACCGGTTCTTGGTGATCTTCGCCTTCGACACGTAGTTCAGGTGCACCCCGGCGAAGCCCTTGCCGCCCTCGACCCAGGCGTTGCCGATCTGTTTGAAGGTGATCCTGTTGACCACGAGTCCCCTGACCGGGCCGTCCTTCCTGGTCCCCGTGGCCTTGATCCCGCCGTCGCCGTAGCGCTGCACGGTGTACGGACCCTGGAAGTTCAGCTTGGGCGACTTCGGGCCGACCTTCGTCCAGTACCCGGCCCCGGCCGCCCGGCCGTCGAACGTGACGGGGCCCGTCCCCGGCTGGGCCCGGACGGTGACCGTGCCGTCGGCGATGCCCGGCGCCCACTCCACCCCGGCGTCGTCGTAGGTGCCGCCGCGGAGCAGGATCGTCGCGTTCCTGGTGTGCCCGGCCGCGAGCACGGCCTGCGCGTCGCGCAGTGAACCGACCGGGTTCCGTGCCGTGCGGCCGGCCCCGTACGCCGCCTGCCGGAGCGTCTTCCCCGAGAGCCCGGCGAACGAGGTCCCGCCGGATCCGACGTAGACGGTGACGTCCTCGCCCCCGGCCGGGGCGGCCAGTGCCCCGGCCCCGCCGGGAACCAGCATCACCCCGGTCGTCGCCAGGCACAGCAGGCCGATGTTCAGGTGTTTGCGCATGGATGTACCCCCTGGTCCAAGGTCGTACGAGGCACGGCGGGGCGGGAGGTCCGCCCCTTCCTCGGCCGTACGACAGGAACGCTGCCGGGCCCGTGTCCGCGCCACAAGCGTTCCGCGCTGTCCGGGGCTGTCCCGGACGGTCCCGGACACCTGGCCGGACTGCCCTGCGCCGGACGACCGCACGCCGGGCGGGCCGGTGTCGGGCGGATCAGTTCCGGGCGGCGGCCCGCGCGAGGTCCTTTCCGAGGTACTCGGCGGTGAACGAGCCCCGGACGGTGGACAGTTGTTCCGGTGTTCCTTCGAAGACGACGCGTCCACCGTGCCGGCCGGCTCCGGGACCGAGGTCGATGATCCAGTCGGCGTGCTTGATCACGTCCAGGTCGTGCTCGATCACGACGACGGTGTTGCCGCCGTCGACGAGCCGGTCGAGGAGGGCGAGCAGGGTGTCGACGTCGGCCATGTGCAGACCGGTCGTCGGCTCGTCGAAGATGTGGAGGCCGCCCGGATCGTGCAACCTGCCGGCGAGCTTGAGGCGTTGCCGTTCGCCGCCGGACAGGGTGGACAGCGGCTGTCCGAGGGTGAGGTAGGGAAGCCCGACCTCGCGGAGCGGCGCCAGCCTGCTCAGCACGGTGCGTTCGGTGAAGTGGTCGAGCGCCTCCTCGACGGTGAGCTCCAGGGTCTCGACGATGTCGCGGCCGTGCAGACGGTGGTCGAGGACCTCGTCCCGGTAGCGCCGGCCCCGGCAGACCTCGCAGGTCGTGGTGACGGGGTCCAGGAAGGCGAGGTCGTTCTCGATGACGCCGCGGCCCTTGCACTCGGGGCAGCCGCCGGTGGAGTTGAAGCTGAACATTCCCGCGTCGACCCCGTTGGCGCGGGCGAACAGCCTGCGGATGGTGTCCATGACGTTCACGTGGGTGGCCGGTGTCGAGCGCGGCGAGATGCCGATCGCCGACTGGTCGACGACGATCGCGTCGGGGTGGCGGGCGGCGAGGACGCCGGTGACCAGGGTGCTCTTGCCCGAACCGGCGACACCGGTGACCACGGTGAGGACACCGGTCGGGATGTCGACGGTGACGTCCTGGAGGTTGTGCAGGGCGGCCCCGGCGACGGTGAAGGCGCCGGTGGGGGTGCGCGGTGTCCGGTGGAGCCCGGACACCGCGCCCAGGCGCCGCCCGGTGAGGGAGTCCGAGGAGCGCAGTTCCTCGGCGGTGCCCTCGAAGACGACCTCCCCACCGCGGGCCCCGGCACCCGGCCCCATGTCGACGACGTGGTCGGCGATGGCGATGACCTGCCGGTCGTGCTCGACGACCAGGACGGTGTTGCCCTTGTCCCGCAGTTCCAGGAGCAGTTCGTTGAGCCGGTGCACGTCGCGGGGGTGCAGTCCGGCGCTGGGTTCGTCGAGGATGTACGTCACGTCGGTGAGGCTGCTGCCGAGGTGGCGCACGATCTTCAGCCGCCTCCCCTCCCCGCCCGACACGGTGGACGTCTCGCGGTCCAGGGCGAGGTAGCCGAGGCCCACCGCCTCGATGCGGCGCAGTACGGCGAGGGCCGCGGCCGCCACGGGCTCGGCGACGGGGTCGTCGAGGGCGGCGAGCACCTCGACGAGTTCGCCGATCTCCATGGCCGCGTAGTCGGCGATGTTGTGCGGGCCGATCCGGGAGCCCCGGGCCGCGGCGTTGAGCCGGGCTCCCCCGCACTCCGGGCAGGGGCCCTCGGTGACGAACCGGGCCACGGCCTCCCGTTCCCGGTCGCTCAGGGCGTGCACGTCGCGTCTGAGGTAGCGGCGGGTGAAGCGGGTGACCACTCCCTCGTACTCGTTCCTGTGGACGCCGTGCCGACTGCGCCGGTCGACGCGGAACCCACTGCCGTACAGCAGGAGTTCACGCTCCTGCTCGGTGAAGCGGTCCAGTGGCCTGTCGGGGTCGAAGAGGCCCGATTCCGCGTACAGCTGCCACTGGGCGGTGCCGACCGCGAACGGGGGAAAGGCGATGGCGCCCTCGTTGAGTGTTCTGCTCCCGTCGAGCAGCCGGTCCGGGTCCACCGTCGTGACCCGGCCCAGCCCTTCGCAGTTCTCGCACATGCCGTGCGGGTCGTTGAAGGAGTAGAGGTTCGACGGACCCGCGGAGGGCTTTCCGCACCGCGAGAACAACACCCGCAGGATGGGGTGCACCTCGGTCATGGTGCCGACGGTCGAGCGCGAATTCCCGCCGATGGGCTTCTGGTCGACCACGATCGCGGTGGACAGGTTCTCCATCACCTCGGCGCGCGGCCGCTCGTACCGGGTGAGCCGGTTGCGCACGTACCAGGGGAACGTCTCGTTGAGCTGACGCCGCGACTCGACCGCGATCGTCGAGAAGACGACCGAGGACTTCCCCGAGCCGGACACACCGGTGAAGACGGTGAGCTTCCCCTTCGGGATGGCCAGTGAGACGTTCTTGAGGTTGTTCTCCCGGACGCCACCGAGAACGATGTCGCCGCCGAATCGTGCGTTCGTCCCGCCCGTCATGGTTCACAGCCTCCACCCGTCGCGCCGCGTCCGCCTCCACTCACACTACGTCAATCGATTTCCTAAAGGAAACCATCTTCCGACGGAATCGACCTCACGGAAAGGACGGCTACACTCACATCATTTATGTCTGGAAACCAAACAGGACCTCATCGGACATCATGACGGTCCCGGTCCACCGTGTCCGCCCCGGAAGGAGCCCATCGATGACGGACGCAGACGCCGTCCACGCACGGCTCGGCCAGCCCCTCGACCAGCCCTCCGAGCTGGAGGACGCGCTGTCCCATCTGCAGTGCGTCCTGGTCGCCCGGCGCACCGCGACCAACCCCGAGGGCGTCAACTGGCAGCAGTACGACATCCTGGAGATGCTCCGCATCCGCGGCGCCACGAACCCCTCGCGGCTCAGCGAGTCCCTGGGCGTGTCGCGGCAGACCGCGTCCAAGGCGCTGCGCGTCCTGAAGGACCTGGAGCTGGTCCAGCAGGCGGCACTCGGCGAGGACAGGCGGGAACACACGACGTCGCTGACCCCGAAGGGGCACGCCTTCCTGGCCGGTGCCGCGCGCAGCCGGCGGGAGAACGCCCGGGCCGCCGTGGAGGCGCTCTCGCCCGGCGAGCAGGCCATGTTCACGGAGATGTGCCGGAAGGTCGCCGGCTCGATCGACACCCTGCTGCACTGAGGACCGCCTTTCCGTGCCCTTCCACGGACACAGGGGCACCACGGGACGCCCCCCTGGCAGCACCCGCCCCCGAGGGTCTCGGCGGCGCGACAGTGCGACGGCGCTCGAGCGGACGGAAAATGGCTCTTGTCGGGGATCCGTCCGGTCCGGTCGAATCCCTCGGCGTCGCTCGCCCGTGGCGGATGGTCGCAGGAACAGCGGCGGACGGCCTCAGGAGCACATGTCCCCCGAGCGAAGGGAACATCCCCATGAAATCCCTCGAGCGCGCTCCGGTCGGCAGCCGCCGCATGGTTGCCGCCGTACTCGCCGCCACCGCGGCCCTCGGCGGCGCCGCGGCCACGGCCGCCGCTTCCCCCTCGGACGCCGGCCACGGTATCCGGACAGGTGTCATCGCCGCGCTGCCCGGCACCGACCACGACGACAACGACGACGACGCCGCGCTGATCAAGAACGCCGAGGTGGACATCAAGCAGGCCGCCGGGACCGCCGAGAAGTCCGTCGCGGGCACGGTCACCGCGGCCGACCTGGACGGCAGCAAGGACAAACCGGTCTGGAAGATCGACGTGACGGACTCCCACGGCACCGAGCACGAGGTCACCGTCGACGCGACCGACGGCAAGGTCACCGCCACCCGTACGGACAAGGACCGGAGCCCCGACGACCGCAGCGCCGACGCCGCCCTGGCGAAGTCCGCCAGGACCGACCTGGCCAAGGCCGTCGACGCGGCCCTGGCCGAGGTCGACGGCACCGCGACCTCCGCCGACCTCGAGAACGACCACGGCACCACCCCCGCCTGGCACATCGACGTCACGAACCCCAAGGACAAGAACGGGAACCACGAGGTCACGGTCGACGCGACCACCGGCAAGGTGACCGCCACCGGAATCGACGAGGACAGCGACCGCGGCCAGAACGGTCAGGGCCTCTCGGCAGGGGCGGTGGGATGACGCACAACACCATGGACCCGACGGCGATCACACCTGAGATGGCTGCCCGGATCCGCACGTGGCGGGTCGACCAGGACTTCACCTGGCGCGCCGTGGCCCGGGCCGCGTCGGAACTGTGGGGCTCCGGGTGGGGCGGCAACCAGCTCCACGGCGAAGACCTCTGCGTGGCCGCCGCGAAGGTTCTGGGCGAGGACCCCTACCAGGAGCCGTGGAATTGACGCTGCCGGGCGGCTTCCCCGGACGAGCGGGCCGACCGGACGAAGCCGGCGACGGTGGGGGCAGGGATGGAGATGGGGAGTCCGGCTCGGAAACGGTGCCGGCCCCCTCGACGGTGGCCTTCTCGGCGGTGGTCTCCTCGGCGGTGGCCTCTTCGACGGCGGTCTCGGTCTCGGCGGAGGTCACGGGGCCGGACCTCGGACTCAGTTCGCCTCCGGTCCGAACCGGCGCCGGTACGCCGACGGGGTGATGCCCGTGCCGCGGCGCATCAGTGTGCGCAGGTGGGCGGCGGTGCCGAGGCCACTGCGCCGTGCGACCACCTCGAAACGGGACTCGCCTCCTTCGATCAGGCGGCACGCCAGGGCGAGCCGCTCCCCCGTGAGCCACGCCAGCGGCGTCGTTCCCAGTTGTGCCCGGAAACGGCGGTGCAGCGTCGCGGGGCTGACCGCCGCGCGCGCCGCGAGGTCGGGGACCGTGAGCGGCGCGTCCAGCCGTTCCTGGGCCCAGGCCAGGACGGGTGCCAGGGACTCGTCGGGCAGATCGGGCATGGGGCGCTCCACGAACTGCCGCTGCCCGCCGTCCCGGTGCGCCGCGAAGACCAGCCGGCGGCTCACGGAGTTGGCGATCTCCGCACCGTGGTCCCGGCGCACCACGTGCAGCCCGAGGTCGAGCGCGGCCGCGCTCCCCGCAGCGGTGAGGATGTCGCCGTCGTCCACGAACAACACGTCCGGTTCGAGGCGGACGAACGGGAAGCGGGCCCGGAAGGCGTCCGCCCACTGCCAGTGCGCGGTGGCCCGGCGCCCGTCGAGGACCCCGGCCTCGGCCAGGGTGAAGGCGCCGCTGCAGAAGCCGATCAGGCGCGCACCGCGCGCGTGCGCCCGCCGGACGGCGTCGAGCACGGCGGGCCGACGGGGCACCTCGACGTCGGGCCGGTTGGGGACGATCAAGGTGTCCGCCGTATCGGCCGCCTCCAGGCCGGCGACTCCCGCGAGCGTGAAGAAACCGTCCCGCATCAGGGTGCGGGGTTCGGGGGAGCAGAGCCCGAAGTCGTAGAGCTCACGGCCGATCTCCGGTCTGCGCAGGCCGAAGACCTCGGTCGCGCAGCCGAGCTCGAAGGGGTTCGAGTTCTCGTCCACGATCACGACGACCCGGTGCGTGCCCGGCGGGCGTACCGCGTGCAAGGATTCTTTCGCCATATGCGATTCCTAGCACTCACGGCGGTCGTGCGGAACGGCCCAGGATGGGCCCATGAGCAACGGACCCATTTCTCTCGACGAGGCCCTGGCCTCCTTCGACGCCCTGTGGAGCCCCCGCGTCGTCACCCGCGTCAACGACTACGACGTCCGCATCGCCAAGGTCGGGGGCGAGCACGTCTGGCACGTCCACGACGACACCGACGAGTTCTTCCTGGTACTGGACGGGGAACTGCACATCTCCCTGCGCGGGCCCGGCGGGGAGCGCACGGTCCTGCTCCCGCGGGGGTCGGTCTTCACCGTCCCCCGGGGCACGGAACACAGGCCGTACGCCCCGTCCGGCGCCGCGATCCTCATGTTCGAGCCCACGGGAACGCTGTCCGTGGGCGATCGCCACGACGAGATCCCGGACCACGTGGACGCGACGACCGGGCACGCCCTCGGCGGCTGAGCCGGGCAAGCTCCCGGGGAGGTGCTCGTGGAGCGGGACGGTGCGGACGCGGCTCAGGCGGCCGGGTAGCCGTAGCGGGTCCAGTTCTCCACGACCCGCTGCTGGATCCGCTCGGGGTAGGAGGTGCGGAAGGAGGCCGTGGTGCCGCGGAACCCTTCCGGCAGGAGGCAGCTGGTGACCGACTTCCCGCCCCGGGCGGCGGCGGCCTCCCCGGGGGTGAGGTAGGGGACCATCGGGATGCCCGGGGCCTGCGGGAAGGTGTGGTGGCCGGTGTCCGGGTGGCTCCGGGTCGCCATCGCCCACACGACCTGACGGATGTCGGTGATGTCGATGTCGTCGTCGACGAGGATCACCTTGGGGACGAGCCAGCCCGCGTGCGAGGCGAACAGCACGTCGGCCACCGATTCGACCGACTCGCGCTCACTCAGGCCGAGTTCGGCGCGGCGGGCGCGGTCGAGGGAAACGACGAGCCAGCAGGTGGCCGCCTCGTACGAGCACCAGGCCAGATCGACGGGGAGACCCGCGCGGCGGAGCACGTCGAGTGCGACGGCGGAGATCATGGTGCCCCAAATAGTGTGGTTCTCCTCCGGGGGCAGGCCGGCGGCGCAGACGGGCAGGATGGGTTCGTCGCGGCAGGTGACCGCCTCCACGTGGAAGACGGGCTGTTGTTTGCCGTCCGGGAACGCGTATCCGTGGTACTCGCCCATCGGGCCCTCGTCGGCCGTCCCGTCGCTGCTGAGGTGGCCCTCCAGCACGATCTCGGAGTTCGCGGGCACGTACAGCCCGTTGGTCTCGGTGCGGACCACTTCGACCGGGCTGCCGGTGAGCGCGCCGACATAGCCGTCCTCGTCCACACGCTCCGGCAGTGGCATCCCGGCGGCGGCGAGAGCGGCCGGCGGCGCGCCGAGGACCATGGCCCACGGGGTGTGCTCGCCCCGCTCGCGCCACATCCGGTGGATCATCCCGATGTGTTGTTGCGGCATGGCGGGGCCGACCAGGGTGTTGCGGTCGCGCAGCATCGTGCGGGCCACCGACCAGCTGGTCCACCCGCCGTCCGGGGACCTCACCACGTGGAAGCCGTAGGTGCCGAAGTACCGTCCGCCGTCCTCCTGGTGCAGCAGCGGCACCGGGAAGCGTTCCAGGTCCACCGCGTCACCGGTGTACACGTTCTGCTTGCAGGGGCCGGTGGGGACCTCGACGGGTGCGACCGGGTCGGCGTGCATGGCACGGACCAGGTGTTCCACGATCCGGCGCGGGGTGGCGGTGCGCGGGAGTCCGAAGTGGGCGGCGAGCCTGCTGTGCTCGGTGCCCTGCCGGGGGTCGCCGAGCCCGGCGGGGGCGCCCAGGATCCGGTGACCGGGGGCGCCGCCGGTCAGCGCGGTGAACAGGGGCGCGGGCGCTCCCGTCTCGTACGCGCGGCGGGTCACCGCGCCGACTTCGAGGTGGGGATCGACGGGCTGCTCGATCGCCACCGCGTCGCCGTCGGCGATGAGCCGTTCGACGAAGGCCCGGAAGTCGAGGGCCGGGGTGTTCTGGGACATGGTTGTTCCTTCTCCGAGGATGCGGACGGAGCCCCCGGGAACGGGGACGGGGACAGGGGCAGGGACAGGGACAGGGATGAGAACGAGGACGGGGATACGGGGGACGGGGACGGGGGCGAGGCCTCCGGGGGCGAGTCGAGATGCCTCGGTGCGGGTCAGTGGGGTCGGGGCGCGCGGTCGGCGCGCGCGGCACGCATGCCGTTCCACCGGTGCTCGTCGGGTGCGGGGACGCCGAGCTGGTCGAGTATGCGGACCACCATGTGGTCGACGAGGTCGTCGATGGTGCGGGGGTGGTTGTAGAAGGCCGGCATCGGCGGAACGATGCGCGCCCCCATCCGCGCGAGCCCCAGCATGTTCTCCAGGTGGATCTCGTTCAGCGGGGTCTCCCGGGGCACCAGGACCAGCGGCCCGCCCTCCTTGAGCACGACGTCCGCCGCCCGGCCCACGAGGCCGTCCGCGTAACCGGCGCGGATCCCGGCCAGCGTCTTCATGCTGCACGGCGCGATCACCATGCCGTCGGTGCGGAACGACCCGGAGGAGATGACGGCCCCCTGGTCGTCCGGGCCGTACGTGGCGTCGGCGAGTCCGGACAGTTCACGGACCGACCGGCCCGTCTCCAGCTCGACCGTGGCCCGCGCCCAGCGGCTGAGCACCAGATGCGTCTCGATCCGCGGGTCCGCGGCAAGGCGCTCCAGCAGCCCGAGCCCGATCACCGCGCCGGTCGCCCCGGTCATGCCCACGATCAGTCGCATGCGTCCTGCCCTCTCCTCCGCACGGCCCGTACGGACATGCGCAATATCAGTCGTACGAATCCACGGGGGCAGCCCTGCCGGGCAGGGTGGGCCCATGGCGGATTCGCAGCGGATTCACCGCTTCTTCCCTGCTCACGCTAAGAGGATGGGAGAGAGGTGGCGGGATAGACTCGGACGCGAGATGAGCAGAAACGGACAGCTTGACGAGCTCCCGGATTTTCCGTTCCCGGCCACTCCCGGCGGCCCTCCCGGGGTGGAGGTCACCGATCTGCCCGGCCTCACGGCCCGGATCCGACGGCTCGGTGTCGAGCCGGACGCGCCCGTGCCCGTGCGCCTGGCGTTCCATCTGCTGGTGACCGTGCGCTCGGGCCGGCTGCCCTGCTCGGTGGACACCACCGACTGCGTCGTCGAGAGCGGATCGTGGCTGTGGGTCCGGCCGGGTCAGCTCCTCCGGCTCCGGCCGACGGCGGACCGGGCCGGCCCCCGGAACAGCGGCGGGGGCCCGTCCCCTGCGCCCGCAGCCACGAACGCGACGGTGGTCCTGTTCCAGGCGAGTTTCCTGAACGAGGTCACCGTCGACGGGGCCCGGCTGGACCGCAGGGCCTGGCGGCTCCCCCTGTCACCCGCGCCCGGTGCGGCGGAGCCGGTGGAACGGACCCTGGAACTGCTGGAGGGCCAGTACCACCGGCCGCGCGACCTGCCGTTGGAAGTCCATGTCGAGGTCGTGCGCCATCTGCTCTCGGTCCTCGTGCTGCGGCTGTCCCACCTCCCGGGCGGGCATCGGAAACAGGCCGCCGGCGACGAGACCTTCCGCCGCTTCCGGGCCGCGGTCGAGAGCAACTTCGCGCACAGCCACCAGGTCCAGGACTACGCCGTCATGCTCGGTTACAGCGTTCGTTCGCTGACCCGGGCCAGCAACGCGGCGGTCGGACGCAGTGCGAAGGCCCTGATCGACGACCGCCTGGTCCTGGAGGCCAAACGGCTGCTCGTGCACACCCGGTTGCCCGCGTACGCGATCGCCGACCGGCTCGGCTTCCCCGGTACCACGGTCTTCACCCGCTTCTTCCGGCACCGCACGGCCGAGACCCCCACCGGCTTCCGACGACGGGCACGCGCGGAGCCGACCGGAACCGACTGACGACCGAGGACCCGCACACGACCGGAACGCACGCGGATCGGTGCACCCGACCGGGGTACGCACACTGGACATACCGGGGTACGCACACGGGACATACGGAGATACGGGGCACGTGGCCCCGCGCGTCGGCCGGGGCGGCGGATCCCCGGCCCCGGCCGGTGCGGTCGGTCCTCCCGCGCCCTACGACTCCGTCGACTCCGGGTCGTAGCCGTACGGGCGGGTGATGATCTCCATGCCGTGACCGGCCGGATCCAGGAAGTACAGGCCGCGCCCGCTGTGGTGATGGTTGATCTCGCCCGGCCGCTTCATGTGCGGATCGGCGTAGTACGTGATGCCGGCCTCCTCGATCCGCGTGAAGGCCGCGTCGAACTCCTCGTCCGAGATCAGGAACGCGTAGTGCTGCGCGACGATCGACTCCGCCGGAATGGTGGCGAAGTCCAGGGTGACCCCGTTGTCGGTGGCGACCGGAACGAACGGGCCCCACTCCGCCCCGACCTCCAGCCCCAGGATTCGGGCCAGGAACTCGGCGGACTCCCGGTTGTCCCGGGCGTGGATGATGGTGTGGTTCAACTCGACTGACATGCTTGGAATGCCTCCGCAAGGCATCTCGCTGCACCTCCATGCCTCACCCAGTCGGTGACCGGCACGCGATGCCGTACACATGATCGAACACTGCCCCTCGTGTTGTCGAGGGAACTTCATGAACTCGGACGATTTCCGGCCACCGCGGTCCACGACACACCGGGCCGTCGTGCCGTCCGGCCGGACCTCGCCGGGGCCTTATGTCAACATCATTGACACATGAACGGCCGCCCGGTTTCCATGGCGCCCACCGTCCGTCACCACCCGTCCCGGAGCGTTCCATGACCGCAGCCGATCTGGTCTTCACCCGTGGCCCCGTCTTCACCGCGGACCCGGCCCGCACCCGGGCGTCCTCGCTCGCCGTGGTCGGCGAGCGGATCGCGGCCGTCGGTCACGACGAGGTGCGCGAGCTGATCGGCCCACGCACCGAGGTCGTGGACCTGGCCGGAAAACTGCTGGTGCCCGGCTTCCAAGACGCCCACGTCCACGCCGTCTACGGCGGCTCGGAGCTGGCCGAGTGCGATCTGACCGGCACCGTCGGCACCGCCGATTACCTGGCCCGGATCCGTTCGTACGCCGATGCCCACCCGGACCACGAGTGGATCACCGGCAGTGGCTGGTCGATGGAGAGCTTCGACGGCGGGCTGCCCACCCGGCAACTGCTCGACTCCGTCGTTCCGGACCGCCCGGTGCTCCTGTCGAACCGGGACCACCACGGCGCCTGGGCGAACACCCGGGCCCTCGAACTGGCCGGGGTCACCGCCGACACCCCCGACCCCGCCGACGGCCGGATCGAGCGCGAGCCGGACGGCACTCCCAGCGGCATGCTCCAGGAGGGCGCCACCGTGCTCGTCGCCCGGCTGGTCCCGGCAGCCACCGCCGCGGACCGGCTCGCCGGACTCCTGCGCGCCCAGGGGCTGTTGCATTCCCTGGGCATCACCGGCTGGCAGGACGCGCTGCTCGGCGAGTTCGGCGGCAGGCCCGACCCGTCGGACGCCTACAT